>NZ_CP014546.1:6547817-6859618 GCF_001579805.1 Pseudomonas azotoformans
TTGGCATGACCATGCACCACGCTGGGATCGAGCTGGCGCGGGATCGTCTGCGTAAGTCGGCGTTCCATCGTTCGGTGATCAATGCCGAGATGTTTGACCCGCAAGGCGCATTGCAAGCCGGCTTCCTCGACAAGGTGGTAGCGCCGGAGGAATTGCATGCGGCGGCGCTGGAGGCGGCGCGTCAGTTGAAGAAGCTGAACATGAATGCCCATAAGCACACCAAGTTGAAGGTGCGTAAAGAGCTGCTGGAAGCCCTGGACGATGCAATCATCCAGGACCAGGGACATATCCTGAGCTAAGCCCTACGCCTGATACACCAGAGCCCGACCTTGAGTCGGGCTTTTTCTTACAAATAAATCCGAATCCTCTTTAGCCGCTCTAGCCTGCCCGTGCCGGTAGATATCGAAACATGCGCTTAAACATCGGCTATCTCCTACCTCTACAGGGGTAATTGCCGAATACAGTGCACATCCGTACACTGCGCCACCTTTTGTCCGGATAGGCCGTGTCGATGCTTTTTTTGCTGCGTATGTTGTTGATGGGCCTGCACTTTATGCTCGCCGGTGTGCTGGGCGTGCTGGTCGGTCTGTGTCGGCCGTTCAATCCGGACAACAGTCGCCTGTGTGCTCGCCTTTACGCGCTCCCAGCCATGTGGATTCTGCGGCTGAACGTGAAGGCGGATGTGGACTCGCTGCGCAACAAGCCTGGCACCTGCGTGATCATCGCCAACCACCAGTCCAACTATGACCTGTTTGTGTTCGGCAACGTGGTGCCCTACCGCACGGTGTGCATCGCCAAGAAAAGCCTGAAATGGGTGCCGCTGTTCGGCCAGTTGTTCTGGCTGGCGGGCAACGTGCTGATCGACCGAGGCAATGCGCACAAGGCACGCCGCGCGATGCTCACCACGACTCACACGTTGCAGCATGAAGACACGTCGATCTGGGTGTTCCCGGAAGGCACGCGCAATCTGGGCAAGGGTTTGCTGCCGTTCAAGAAAGGCGCGTTCCATATGGCGATTGCGGCCGGTGTACCGATTGTGCAGGTGTGTGTCAGCAATTACGTCACTCGCATGCAGCTCAATCGCTGGAACAGCGGGGATGTGCTCATACGGTCGTTGCCGCCGATTCCTACCACTGGGATGACTGCGGATGACATCCCGGCATTGATGCAGGCGTGTCATGCGCAGATGGGAGCCTGCATTGCCGAGATGGACCGCGAGTTGCAAAGTCGCGCAACAATAGAACTCCCTTCCAGCTAAGCTGCCCAACACCTGTCCTCCCAATAAGAAGCGATCAGCACCATGGGTAGAGTTGTTGCGGCCGCCGTTTATAGCGCCGGTAAAAAAGTCACGGATATCACCCTCGATGAAGGCGCGGCCTGGGCCGCCAAACCCGACCACTTTGTGTGGATCGGCCTGGAAGAGCCCGACGCCCAGGAACTGGCCAACTTGCAACGCCAGTTCAACCTGCATGAATTGGCCATCGAAGACGCCCTGGAAAAACACAGCCGCCCCAAGCTGGAAACCTTCGGCGATGCGCTGTTTATCGTCACCTACTCACCGGTGCGCGAGAACGGCAAGCTGGAGTTTATCGAGACGCATATCTTCGCCGGCAATGGCTACATCATCACTGCACGCAACGGTCACTCAGCGTCCTACGGCTTTGTGCGCCAGCGCTGTGAGGCGCGGCCACTGTTGCTGGAGCATGGGGAAGATTTCGTACTCTATGCGCTGCTGGATTTCGTCACCGAGAACTACCAGCCGGTGAGCGAAGCGATCCATGCCGAGATCGATGAGCTGGAGCGTAATGTGCTGTGCAGTTCGTTGAGCGAGCGGGATATCCAGAAGATTCACGGCCTGCGTCGCGACGTGTTGCGGCTCAAGCGTTATGTGGCGCCGATGGTGGAGATCAGCCAGGAGCTGCAGAAGCTCAGCTTTCCGTTTATCGACAAGAACATGCGCCCGTATTTCCGTGATGTGCAGATCCACGTGACGCGGCAGATGGAAGACCTGACCACCCTGCGCGATATCGCCAGCCAGACCATAGAGATCGGTGTGCTGCTGGAGGCGTCGCGCCAGAGCGTGGTGCAGCGCAAGTTCGCCGCATGGGCGGCAATCCTCGCGTTCCCCACCGCAGTGGCGGGGATTTACGGGATGAACTTCCAGAACATGCCCGAGCTGCAATGGCACTACGGCTATTTTGCGGTGCTCGGGTTTATCGCGGTGGGTTGCACCAGCCTGTGGGCCAGTTTCAAGCGTTCGGGCTGGCTTTAAACCTGGGCCTCGGGCTTGTGCGCGACGAAACGCATCATCCATTCCGCCACGGTTGCGCCGTGGTGGTCGCGCTCAAGGCTGGCCACGCCGTTTGTGTAGACCTTTTCGCCCAACGTCGTCTGAAGAATTTCCAGCAACTCGCGGGAATAGTCGTGGATAAATTCCGGGTGGCCCTGGAAGCACAGGACTTGGTCGCCGATGTGGTAAGCGGCGAACGGGCAAAAGGCGCTGGAGGCGATGACCGTGGCATTGTCCGGCAGCGTGGTCACCTGGTCCTGGTGGCTGATCAGTAGCGTCAGTTCTTCCACTTCCGGGCTCATCCACGGCGTCTTGGCATCGAGCTTGTAGTCGTGGATGCCCATGCCCCAGCCCTGGCCGGCGCGTTCGGTCTTGCCGCCGAGCAACAGCGCCAGCAGTTGATGACCGAAGCAGATGCCGAGCAGCTTGTCGCCGCGCTCGTAACGTTCGAGCAGGTAGGTCTTGAGGGTCTGGATCCACGGGTCGGTGCCAAAGGAGTCGGCCTTGCTGCCGGTCACCAGGTAGGCGTCGAATACTTCATCGTCCGGCGGGTATTCGCCGTTCACCACGTTGTACACGACAAACTCGGCGGGAATCGGCTGCTTGGCGAACAGGCGCTTGAACATCTGCCCGTACCCTTGGTATTGATCGATCAAGCCTGGACGCAGGATATCGGTTTCCAGGATACAGACGCGTAGCGACATAAAAAATACCTGACACGGTGATGGGAATATTGCACACCCCAGAGCCTGCCTTGAAATACCCCTTCAAGGCAAGCCCCCTTTAATCACCTGAACGTGTCACCTTGCGCCGCTTTTTCGAGCAGTAACGCCGGTGGCGTGAAGCGTTCGCCATATTGCTCGGCCAAGTAGCGAGCGCGGGCAATGAAGTCGTTCAGCCCATATTGGTTGATGAACTGCAACGCGCCGCCGCTCCAGGCCGCAAAACCAATGCCGAAGATCGACCCCACGTTCGCGTCCGCCGTGGACATCAACACGCCCTCCTCCACACAACGCACGGTCTCGATGGCCTGGATAAACAGCAGGCGGTCGCGCACATCTTGGGGAGAGATACGTTGGTCGGGCCGTTCAAAGCGGCTTTTCAGCTCTGGCCACAGGTATTTCTGCCCGCCATTGGGATATTCATAGAAACCGCCTCCCGCCGCCTTGCCCACGCGTTTGTATTCGTTGACCAACAGATCGATAACCGCTGTCGCCGGATGTGTCGGCACAGCCTTGCCTTCCGCCTGCAGATCCTTGGCCGTCTGCTGCCTGATATGGCTCATCAGGCTGAGTGACACTTCATCCGACACCGCCAACGGCCCCACCGGCATGCCGGCTTTGCGCGCCTCGGTCTCGATCATCGGCGCGGCCACGCCCTCACCCAGCATGGCGATGCCTTCGTTGGTGAAGGTGCCAAACACCCGCGAAGTGAAGAAGCCACGGCTGTCGTTGACCACAATCGGGGTTTTCTTGATTTGCAGGACGAAATCGAAACCACGGGCCAGGGTTTCGTCGCTGGTACGCGCGCCCTTGATGATTTCCACCAGGGGCATCTTGTCCACCGGGCTGAAGAAGTGCAGGCCGATGAACTTGGCTTGATCCGGCACCGCCGTGGCCAGGCCGCTGATGGGCAAGGTGGAAGTGTTGGAGGCAATCACAGCGTCGGCGCCGACCACGTTTTGCGCGGCGGCGGAGACGTTGGCCTTGAGCGCGCGGTCTTCGAACACCGCTTCGATGATCAGGTCGCAACCGGCCAGGTCATCATCGCTGGCCGTAGGAAGAATTCGCGCCAAGGTGGTTTCCCGCTGTTCGGCGGTCAATTGCCCACGGCTGACTTTCTTGTCCAGCAACGCCGCCGAATGCGCCTTGCCCTTCTCGGCGGCCGCCAGGTTGATGTCCTTGAGTACCACGTCGATACCGGCGCTGGCGCTGACGTAAGCGATGCCTGCGCCCATCATGCCTGCACCGAGCACGCCGACCTTGCGCGTGACATAGGGTGCGAAACCTTGCGGCCGCGAACGGCCTGCATTGATCTCATTGAGCTGGAACCAGAAGGTACCGATCATGTTCTTCGCCACCTGCCCCGTCACCAGCTCGGTGAAGTAGCGAGTTTCGATCAGGTGCGCGGTGTCAAAATCCACTTGGGCGCCTTCGACGGCGGCGCAGAGGATTTTCTCCGGCGCGGGGAAACAGCCCTGGGTCTTACTGCGCAAAATCGACGGTGCAATCGCCAACATCTGCGCAACTTTTGGACTCGACGGTGTACCGCCGGGGATCTGGTAGCCCTTGTTATCCCACGGTTGCTTGGCGTCCGGATTGGCCAGGATCCAGGCGCGGGACTTGACGAGCAGCTCATCGCGATCCGCCGCCAGCTCATTCACCAGCCCGGCTTGCAACGCCTGTTGCGGCCGTACTTTCTTGCCTTCCAGCAGATACGGCAAAGCCTTTTCCAGCCCGAGCATGCGCACCATACGCACCACCCCGCCACCGCCCGGCAGCAGGCCCAAGGTGACTTCCGGCAGGCCCAGCTGCACCGATTTCTCGTCCAGCGCCACGCGATAATGGCATGCCAGACAAATCTCCCAGCCGCCCCCCAGCGCCGCACCATTGATCGCGGCGACCACGGGTTTGCCGAGGGTTTCCAGGCGACGCAGTTGCGCTTTCAGCACCAGCACGCCGTCATAGAAATCCTTGGCGTGGGCCTTGTCGACCTGGATCAATTCATTGAGGTCGCCGCCGGCAAAAAATGTCTTCTTGGCCGAGGTGATCACCACGCCCGCAAGGTCATCCTTTTCCGCTTCCAGACGCTGCACCGTGGCCGCCATGGCCTCGCGGTACGCGCCGTTCATGGTGTTGGCGCTCTGGCCGGGCATGTCGAGGGTCAGCACCACGATGCCGTCCTGGCCTTTTTCGTAACGAATGGCTTGGGTCATGACTGATTCCTTGGGCTCAGAGGCGTTCGATAATGGTGGCGATGCCCATGCCACCGCCGACACACAGGGTGGCCAGGCCGTAGCGCTGCTGGCGCACTTCCAGTTCGTCGAGCAAGGTGCCGAGGATGGCGCAACCGGTGGCGCCCAGCGGATGGCCCATGGCGATGGAGCCGCCATTCACGTTGACTCGCGCCGCGTCGATGCCCATGTCCTTGATGAACTTGAGCACCACGGAGGCGAAGGCTTCGTTGACTTCGAACAGGTCGATGTCTTCAACGCGCAACCCGGCCTTGGCCAGGGCCTTGCGCGTCGCGGGCGCGGGGCCGGTGAGCATGATGGTCGGGTCAGTACTGGTGACCGCCGTGGCGACGATACGCGCACGGGGTTGCAGGCCCAGCTCGCGGCCCTTGGCCTCAGAGCCGATCAACATCAACGCGGCACCATCGACGATGCCGGAGCTGTTGCCCGGTGTGTGCACATGGTGAATGCGCTCCACATGGCTGTAGACCCGCAGCGCGGTGGCGTCGAAACCCATCTGCCCCATCATTTCGAAGCTGGGCTTGAGCTTGCCCAAGCCTTCCAGGGTCGAGTCGCCACGGATGAACTCGTCATGGTCCAGCAGCACAATGCCGTTCTGGTCCTGCACCGCGATCAGCGATTTATTGAAGGACCCGTCCGCCCGCGCCCTCGCCGCTTTCTGTTGGGAATGTAGGGCGAAAGTGTCGACGTCTTCACGGGTGAACCCTTCCAGGGTGGCAATCAGGTCCGCGCCGATACCCTGTGGGGTGAAGTGGCTGTGCATATTGGTCTGCGGATCGAGTACCCAGGCGCCACCGTCACTGCCCATGGGCACACGGGACATGGACTCAACGCCACCGACCACCACCAGGTCTTCGAAGCCGGAACGCACTTTCATCGCACCCAAATTGACGGCTTCCAGGCCCGACGCGCAGAAACGGTTGATCTGCACACCGGCGACGCTGATGTCCCAGTCCGCCACCAAAGCAGCGGTCTTGGCGATGTCGGTGCCCTGGTCGCCTATCGGGGTTACGCAGCCGAGCACGATGTCGTCTACGTGGTGGGTGTCGAGGTCGCTGCGCCGGGTCAGCGCCGTGAGCAGGCCGGCCACCAGGTTCACCGGCTTGACGCTGTGCAGGGCACCATCCGCCTTGCCTTTGCCACGGGGCGTGCGTATCGCATCAAAGATCAAAGCTTGGGTCATGACGTCCTCGAACCGCTGTGCATGTGTGCCTCTACCTTAGGCCCGATTGACACGGTTTCAATGACGGATGCGCTCATTGCTTTTGACCCCCTCGCTCGGACGAACGGTAGTCTCCTAAGCTAATAGCCGGGTTAATCGTTTTAGCTGTCTAGCCAAGGCATTGGCGCCAAGATGGCGATATGCCTCATGCCTTTTTAAGCTGAAATATTCATGAGCTGATATGAAATGAGTCTAAGCCACGAAGAACGAGGGCTCTAAGGTTGAATCAGTAGGAAGCCACTGCCGGGTTTTGCTGGAGCGGCTGTAAGAAAAGCGACACGTCATCTCGCCATACTGAAATAAAACCGGCACGCATTTGACGCTCAGGAATAACAACAAAAGGCAGTCAGCCATGTTCAAACATTCGAAAGTACGTCAGGCGGGACTCATTCTGTTCGCCACCACACTGATTCTGATCTTGCCCAACTTGACCAAGGTCATTGGGTGACCCCTCAACGCCCACATTCCGTGCCTTCACAGCACCGGGTTTGCAGCTTTTGGCAGCACCTGCCGGGACATTGCGCATAGCGGTCCTGCAGGGGCTGTCTTTTTGCGCGCCGATTTCCGGTATCGTGAGCGCCATCGCCACCTTACACCGGGCCTGCCTCTTGAAATCGATCTTCGCCCTCCTCGCCTTGCTGATCGCGCTTCCCGCTTCGGCAGCACAATTGACCATCGAACTCGACCACACCCACAAGACGTGGCAGACCGCTGACCTGCTCAAGCATCCGCAGGCGCAAACGGTGCAGATCGTCGATGACGTTTCCTACAAGCGCACCATGAGTTATCGCGCTGTGCCCTTGGCCGCGCTCCTACCGGGGCTGAAAGCTGAAAGCCACTTGCAGGCCGTTGCCCTGGATGGTTTCGCTGCCGAACTCACCGCTGCGCCGTTGCTGGAAACCCACGGATCACGCGCCTGGCTGGCGGTGGAAGATCCTGCCCAGCCATGGCCCGCATTGGCGGACGGCAAACCGAGTGCGGGGCCGTTCTACCTGGTGTGGACCGACCCGCAAGCCGGGCACATCAGCCCTGAGCAGTGGCCATTCCAGATCTCCGGGATCAAACAGTTGAAGACGGTTGCCGAGCGCTTTCCCGCACTGTTGCCGGACCCAAAGCTGGCAGCCAATGACCCGATCAACCAAGGCTTTGCGCTGTTCCAGAAAAATTGCCTGGCTTGCCATCGGCTGAACGGGGCCGGCGATGCGCAGGTAGGGCCGGACTTGAACATTCCGTATAACCCCACCGAGTATTTCGGTGGTGATTTCCTCAAGCGCTATATCCGTGACCCGCAGAGCTTGCGGCATTGGCCGCAGGCGAAGATGCCGGCGTTTGCTGCCAGTGTATTGCCGGACGGCGAGCTGGATTTGTTGGTGGGGTATTTGAAGCATATGGCCGGGCGTAAACAGCAACCTTAAACATCGGATGAGGAACCCTTGTGGCGAGCGGGCTCGCCACAAGGTCATTGCTGCTGGACGGAGATCACCGGCGTCGGCGCCACGAACACCTTGGCATGCATCTGCTCATGTCCACCGCCCCGCCGCATCCCACGCACCGGGCAGGCATCCAGGTAATCCAACCCCACCGCCAGCTTCAAATGCCGTTCCGGCCGTGCAAGCTGGTTGGTCACGTCAAAGCTGTACCATGCGTCATCCAGCCAGGCTTCAGCCCAAGCATGGCTGGCCAGGTGCGTGCTGTCCTCCGAGTACAAATACCCCGACACATACCGCGCTGGAATCCCCAGGCTGCGCGCGCATGCCAGGAACGCGTGGGTGTGGTCCTGGCACACGCCCGCACGGCCGGCGAAAGCCTGGGCGGCGCAGGTGTCGACTTCGGTGGCGCCGGGCGTGTAGACCATCGCCTGGTTGAGCGCGTGCATCAGGTCGATCAACGCGGTGCGGTCACGACGGTGATGGCATTGCTGGTCGGCAAAGCCGCGCAAGGCTTCGTCAGGTTCGGTCAGGCGGGTGCACCGCAGGAACGGGAACGCCGATTGGTGCTCATGTTCGGCCTCGCGCAACTCGTCGATGTCCACCTGGCCACGGGCGCCGATGATGATGGCGTCGTGGGGTTCATCCAGGGTCAGCACATGCAGGATGTTGCCGAACGGGTCCACTTGGGCGCGAACCGGACGCGGCAGGTCGAGTTGCCAACTGAGTACGTGCTGGCGTTCGCTGTCGTGGGGCGTCAGGCGCAGGTACTGGATGCTGGCACGGACCTGGTCTTCGTAGTGGTAGGTGGTTTCGTGGCTGATGGAGAGTCTCATGCCGCCTCCAGGTAGGAACTGTAGATGGCGTCGCCCAACTGGCGGACCAAGGGGATAAAGTCGGTCAGCCAGGCGTGCAGGCCTTCCTCGAGGATTTCATCGATGGCGGTGAAACGCAGGCGCGCGTCCATCTCGGCGGCCAGGCGCTGGGCCGGTCGACCGTTGAGGCCCGGCAGGCTGGCGAGGATCTGGTCGATCTCTTCGCTGCAGGCACGCAATGAGCGCGGCACATCGGCGCGCAACAGCAGCAACTCCGCCACTTGCCGCGCGCCGGGGGCATCGCGGTAAATCTCGGTGTAGGCCTCAAACGACGACAACGCACGCAACAAGGCGCTCCACTGATAGTAGGCGTGGGCGGTGCCATCGGTGACCGCTTCGGCGCGATCGCCGGCCATCTCATAGCGGGCGTCCAGCAAGCGCAGTGTGTTGTCGGCACGCTCGATAAAAGTGCCCAGGCGAATGAAGCGAAATGCATCGTTACGCATGATGGTGCCGTAGGTGGCGCCGCGAAACAGATGGGAACGCTCTTTGACCCACTCACAGAACCGGCTCATGCCATAACGGCTCAAGCCCTGCTGGGCAATGTCGCGAATATCCAGCCAGGTGGCGTTGATGTTTTCCCACATGTCGGCGGTAATTCGCCCACGCACCGCATGAGCGCTGGCCCGCGCAGCGCCGAGACAACTGTAGATGCTGGCCGGGTTGGCGGCATCCAGTGCAAAGAAGTGCAACAGACGTTCTGCGTGCAGTTCGCCGTGGCGTTCGAGGTAATCCTCCAGGGTGCCGGTGATCAACAGCGGCATGGCCAGTTCGTGCAGGCCATCGCCGCGCCCGTCCTGGGGCATCAGCGACAGCGAATAACTGACATCGAGCATGCGTGCGAGGTTTTCCGCACGTTCCAGGTAGCGCGACATCCAGTACAGATCTGAAGCAGTTCGACTCAACATGGCATCAGTCCTCCACCACCCAGGTGTCTTTGGTGCCGCCACCCTGGGACGAATTGACCACCAGCGAGCCCTCACGCAACGCCACGCGGGTCAAGCCGCCGGGGACCACACGGGTTTCCTTGCCGGATAACACGAACGGACGCAGATCGATATGACGCGGCGCAATGCCGTTTTCGACAAAGGTCGGGCAGGTGGATAAACACAGGGTCGGTTGGGCGATATAGGCGTGGGGCTTGGCCTTGATCCGGGCGCGGAAGGCTTCGATTTCCGCCGCAGTGGACGCTGGGCCCACCAGCATGCCGTAGCCGCCGGAGCCTTGGGTTTCCTTCACCACCAGGTCCGGCAGGTTGGCCAGCACGTGGGACAATTCGTCGGGCTTACGGCACTGGAAGGTAGGAACATTCTTCAGGATCGGCTCTTCGTCCAGGTAAAAACGGATCATCTCGGTGACGAAGGGGTACACCGACTTGTCATCCGCCACGCCGGTGCCGATGGCATTGGCCAATACCACATTGCCAGAGCGATAAGCCGCGAGCAGTCCCGGCACGCCGAGCATGGATTCGGGGTTGAAGGCCAACGGGTCGAGGAACGCGTCATCCAGACGACGGTAGATCACATCCACGGCCTTGGGCCCGTCAGTGGTGCGCATGAAGACGCGGTCATCACGCACGAACAGGTCGGCGCCCTCCACCAGTTCCACGCCCATTTCACGGGCCAGGAACGCATGCTCGAAGAACGCACTGTTGAAGCGACCTGGCGTCAATACAACCACGCTGGGGTTATCCAGGGGGCTGGAGCTTTTCAAGGTGTCGAGCAGCAAGTTGGGATAGTGATCGATCGGCGCGATTCGCTGGGCGGCGAACAGCTCGGGGAACAGGCGCATCATCATCTTGCGGTCTTCGAGCATGTAGCTGACGCCGCTCGGCGTACGCAGGTTGTCTTCCAGCACGTAGTACGTGCCGTCACCGTCGCGTACGAGGTCGACGCCGGAGATGTGGGAATAGAGGTCGCGGTGCAGGTCCAGCCCCTGCATCGCCAACTGGTATTGCTCGTTGGCCAGCACCTGTTCAGCGGGGATGATTCCGGCCTTGATGATGCGTTGTTCGTGGTACAGGTCGGCGAGAAACATGTTCAGCGCCTTGACCCGCTGGATACAGCCGCGCTCGACAATCCGCCATTCGCTGGCAGGGATACTGCGCGGGATGGTATCGAAGGGAATCAACCGCTCCGTACCCTGCTCGTCCCCGTAAAGCGTGAAGGTGATCCCGGCACGGTGAAACAGCAAATCGGCTTCCCGCCGGCGCTGAGCCAGCAATTCAGCAGGGGTTTCGGCCAACCAACGGGCGAACTCGCGGTAATGAGGCCGGACATGGCCTGCCCCATCGTACATTTCATCGTAATAAGTGCGGATCATGCCGAACTCCTTGTCACCCGGGCGCTAGAACCATCGCAAGGCCCGTGCCAGCGGCATAAACACTTAAAAATCAGTGAGTTGAATTAAAACCAGAATCCAGTCGCACCGTCCTGGTGCGCAGAATGCCCGGTGCATCGCCCGACGCTTCATCGCAATGCGGGCTTTGACTATCAACAGCATAGTCAGAGTTGATTTCACTGCCCGGCCAAGCCTGCGGATAATCGGCCCCATCTGCTGAACAGGACTCGTCCTACAGTTTCAGCGAACCGCTCTTCCCTTTAAGCCACCCTCTTGGGTGGCCTTTTTTTGGTGCGCAAAAATCGCGCGCAAGTTCCGAATATTTTCCCACGGCACAAACAAAATCGGCCGACCCAAAGGTCAGCCGATACGCTGTGTTTCTCATACTTCAAGCTGCTACATGGGTAACCCACGCACCTCCTGCTTCACGCCCCATCCCTCGATGATCCCGCCCAGCGGCTCGACCACCGCCCCAAAGTCTTGCTCGAAGTCGCCAATGCCGTCGTAGGTAGCGGACATGATCTTGCTCAGCTCCAGGTACCAGGCGCCATCGTCGCGCGCACTGACCTGGGCATTCAGGGATTCCCCACGAAACTCACCCGCAGCCCGGCGCGCACGTTCCTCATCCGGGAAAATGGCGTAGAACTCGATGGGGTGGAAACGCGAGAAGTCGAAACCGCCTTCTTTCATGCGGCGCAGAACGTTGGTGCTGATGTCTTCTTGATAGGCTGTGCTCATGAAAAGTGCTCCTCGAATTGATGGATAGACTTTCCGTGCTTCCCGAAGCCCACGCCTTACTGGCGTGGGAACTACGGCAACAACATCACCGCTGGAAAACAAGCATGTAGCTGACAAGACCAGAACTAGCGATTCATTCGCTGATCTCACTTGCAGAGTAGCGCGAAGCTATCACCTCCACCAGAGGTGCTTGAAGGGTGGACAGGGAATGTTCAGGCGGCGGGAGAGATGTCGAGGATCTGGATACTGTTCTGGTCTTTGAGGATCTTGACCGTAGGCTCGGGCTTGCGGCCCTCAAGGTCATTGAGGTCCAGCTCGGCGGCAACGGGCACCAGCTTGTTGCGAATCATGTATGCCGCATCTTCGAGGCTGGGCTTCTGCTCGCAGGTGAACTGCTCGACGGACTTCACGCCGTGATCATCAACGAAGGTAATCTGCCACTTTTGCATCGGTGCCTCCTCGATAAAACCCGTGTGTGGGCTTACCTTTATCTGGACCTTGGGGGCTCGGCAAACGTTCCACCCAAGGTTGGAGACACCTGATCAGCTGCGCTTACTTCTCAGCGTGTTCTTTCAAGGCTTTCAAGGTGTTGAACGGCGCGTCCACCACGAACTTGTTGGCCAGCCACGAGGGCACGCTGCCGCCTGGCTCGGTGTGAACCTGGTAGGTGACTTCGGTCTGGTTGTCGCCCTTAGGCACCAGTTTCCAGAAGCCGTCGACCTGGGCGACACGTACGTAGCCTTTTTCTTCCGGCTTGTAGGTCGGCACGCCTTCCAGCTTACGGGTCAACGTGCCGTCGGCCGCCTTGGTGGTGGTGATGTGCAGGTAGGAATCACGATCCGTCACAGGGAACGGGGCTTTGAATTGGGTGTAGGTCCAGCTCTCGTCGCCTTTTTTGTCGACAAGCTTCTGGGACTTGCACTCGTGGATCCAGGCACAGGCACCGGCGACGTCTTCCTGGAGTGCGACGATTTTGGCTACTGGCGCCTTGATCACGGTCACACCGCGATACGCCTTGTATTTGGAGCCGGCAATTTCGCTCAGGGACACCTTGATACCGTCTTCGTCCTTGGCGACTTGCCAATCCTCAGCCTGGGCAGTGGCAGCAAACAACACCGTAAACCCGCACACCACAGCCATTCGTTTCAGCGAACCCATTGTTGTATTCCTTATTGTCGAAGTTCCGAAAAAAAGTTCCGATAGTAAAGCCCATCAAGCCGCCGTCATCTGCTCCCACCAGCCGATCAAGCGGATCGCATCGGCCTGGTCGGTGCCGCAGACCTCGAGATCCGCCTTGAAATCACTGCACACTGCCGGTCGCTCCGGTTGGCCGAAAATCTGGCATAGCAGTTCGACCGACAGGTGCACACAGCGAACGCCCGCCGGTTTGCCCTGTGGCATTCCGGGTAATGGCGAACTGATGGAGGGGGCGATGCAGCATGCGCCACAGCCTTCACGGCAATTCATGACCAGCAGGTCCTCGACGACTCAATGTGGATGGCCGGGCTAGAGTACGCCCTAAAACAGCCGTTTTAAAATGGTCTAACAGGGGTTTTTCGCAGAAAACAAAAGTGACTGACCAGTCTCCGACACATGGTCGGCGGTCGACGTCACCTTTGTGGGAAAAGTTTACTGCTTGAATTCGAATTCCAACGCTGCACCTTCCACTTCGCGCCGTTCTTCGTTGCGCAATTGCAGCTTCATTTCATTGCTGAGCAAGCGGCCATTGATCTGGAAGGCGCTGTTGTCGGTGGGCTTCTCGCCGAACATCGGCGGCAACAGGGGCACGCTTTTGGGTTTGGGCATGGTGCCGATAGGCTGCAAGTGCCTGACCATGTCCGACGGCAGCGACAGGTCTAACTGTGCCGGTGGCAATTGCGTCTGCGTCACTTCGCGGGACGCCTTGGACTTACTGGCCGCACGTTTCTTGGCGGCGGCGGTGGTTTTTTTCACCGTTGGCGCTTGTTTTACGGGGGCTGGCTTTTTCGCGGGGGTCTTCTGCTCGGTACTGGCGGCGGGCTTCGTTTCGCTCACAGGGGCTGCCGCCAGCGCTGTGCCGACGTTGCACAGGCTTAACAAGCCAATCACCAAAACCGCGCGAACAATCGAAGTCATATTGCCTACAGCATTAACGGCAGAGGGCCATATGCTCGCTTGTTGTGCGCGGCATGACAAGCGCGGTGATTAGCGTGCTATAGGATTTGTCCCCGTTCTGAGCGTCACAGTCCGGCTGCCGTCTCCTGGCACAACTGACTCGCCAGCATCCCCAAAGTCATGAGCGCACGCTCTGCCTCGCGGTTCCACGGCGTACCGCAGTTGAGGCGAATACAGTGGTTGAACTGTTCGGTATTACTGAAAATCAGCCCCGGCGCGATGCTGATGCCCTGTTGCAGTGCGCGCACGTGCAGTTCCTGAGTATTGACCCGTCCGGGCAAACTGACCCACAGGATGAAACCGCCGGTCGGACGCGTCATCTGTGTGCCTTCCGGGAAATATTGCTGCACGGCCAGTTGGAAGGCGCTGAGGTTCTTGCGGTACTCCTGACGGATGTAACGCAGGTGGCGATCGTAGCCGCCGTTCTCCAGGTACGCGGCGACGCCCATCTGCGTGACGCTGCACGCGGAGTGGGTGCTGAACATCTGCAAGCGCTGGATTTCCTGCTGGTACTTGCCGGCGATCATCCAGCCGATGCGCACGCCGGGGGACAGCGTCTTGGAAAAACTGGAGCAATAGATCACCCGATCCAGGCGGTCATAGGCCTTCAGGGCCTTGGTGCGGCCCAGTTCGAACATCAGCTCGCCGTAGATATCGTCCTCGACAATCTGGATATCGAAGTCCGACGCCAGGCGCAGCAACTGTTTCTGCCGTTCTTCAGGCATGGTGCCGCCCAGCGGGTTACTCAGGCGCGTGGTTAACACCAACGCCTTGATCGACCATTGGTTGGCCGCCAGTTGCAGGGCTTCCAGGCTCATGCCGGTGGACGGATCGCTGGGGATCTCGATGACTTTAAGGCCCAACAGGTCGGCCAGTTGCAGCAAGCCGTAATAGGTCGGTGACTCTGCGGCAATCAGGTCGCCCGGCCGCGTCAGCACGCGCAGCGACATCTGCAACGCATCGACGCAACCGTGGGTGATCACCACTTCGGAAGGGTCCACCACCACGCCCGCATCGCGCATGCGGATCGCCACCTGACGGCGCAGCGGTTCGAAACCGGGGCTGAACATGTAACTGAATGCCCGTGGGCTCTGGAAGCGCGTGACCTTGGCCAGTTGCTGATGTAGCGCACGTACTGGCAAGTAGTCCACGCTCGGCACGGCGGCGCCCAGTGGGAACACGCCTTCACGGCGCGACTCGCCCAATACCTGCTGGATGATGCTGCTGCGGGTGACCAAGCCCGGGCGTTCGACCCGGGCGATGTCCGGCGTCGGCGCGGTGAGTGCTGGCGTCTGGTGCACGTAATAGCCGGACTGCGGCCGCGCCCGGATCAGCCCCTGGTCTTCCAGGTTGGCGTAGGCCTGCAACACCGTGGCGTGGCTCACGTTCAACTGCGAGCTCATCTTGCGCACCGAAGGCACGCGTTCGCCCGGTTGATAGACACCGCGCCGGATATCCTCAGCCAGTTGCTGGGCGATACGTTGGTAAAGCAACAGATTGGTCATGACGCAGCACTCGATTTCACGGGTATTTTATTTTTGTGTGAAACATACCGGCACAGTTTAGAAGTGTACGGGGACAGTTGCCACAATAGTCGAGCGCGCGTTGGAGTGACAGCAAAAACTGTAAGGGTTGGGTCATGGAGTTACAGGCAACAAAAACCCGGGATAAACCCGGGCTGATGGGAGAAGGCAGGTTTATCGAGCGGCGCCCAATTGACCTTTCTCATCCGAGAACACAATTTCCACCCGACGGTTCTGCGCCCGGCCCCGCTCGGAGGCGTTGGCTTCGACAGGATACTGGTCGCCGTAGCCTTCGACCTGGATGCGTTTTTCGTCGATCCCCAGGTCGACCAGCACATCCGCCACCGACTGCGCGCGGTCACGCGACAGTTTGAGGTTTTCGCGTTCGCCACCGGTGTTGTCGGCATAACCCTCGATGCGCACCACGCGCTTAGGGTTGAGTTGCAGGAACTGTACGATTTTCAGCACCGTGCGGTTGGCCGAGTTTTTCAGCTCTGCTTCACCGGTATCGAACAGCACATCGCCCAGGGTCATCACCAGGCCGCGATCGGTCTGGGTAGTGGCCAGGCTGGCGATCTGCTCTTCAAGCCACTTGCCCTGCTGCTGCACGCTGATCAGCTTGTTTTCACGCAGGGCCAATTGCAGGCGCTGGCGCTCCAGTTCGAGCTTGACGCGGCGTTCTTCATTGAGCCCCTGCTCGCTGTGTTCGCGAGCAATCGCACTGTAGCGCTGGCTCAGGTAGGCGTAATGCACCACGTCGGCGCCGCTGCCCCAGTAGCTGGACAAACGGTCGGCACGGGCCAGGGATTCACCGGCGCGGATCACGTCCTTGGGCGCAAAGCGCAGCACGTTGGCGTCTTCCTTGACTTGCTGGAAGTCGTTACCTGCCTGCTGCAAGGCCTGCTCGCTGTCGGGATGGCTGGAGCAACCGCCCAACACGGCGGTGCCCAACAGCACCGCACAGCTCAAACTACGGATCATCGGGCTCATTGGGCTTCCCCCAACTGCAATTGCTTGCGCAGGCGGGTAATACGGCTGTTGAGCACGTTCAGTTGTTCCTGGCTCTTGCGCGTCAGCACCTTGGCTTCGGCCAGGCGTGCGTCCAGCTCGGATTGCTCGAAACGCATACGGGCATTTTTGTAGGATTGGTCGGCCATGCTCGACTTGGCCCGGGCGAACTTGGCTTCGGCCAGTTTCAATTCGGGCGATTCATCCGCGTTGGCCCCCACGGCACTGGCTTGCTCCAGGGCTTGCTGGGTGAGGCGCATTTGTTCATTCGGCGCAGGATCGGCTGCACATCCCGCCAGAGCGACAACGGCGAGGGCCGCGAAAAGAGGTCGAAGAGTCACTGAAAATCCCTACTTTGTTGGGGTGCCGACGGGTTGCTGCAATTGCGCTTTCCAGCGCTCCAGATTGCTCTGCAACGCAGCTTGCGCCACACCGGACGCGGGCAATTCTGTCATCTTTTTGGCCAGCTGTCCGCGTAGCCACGGATCATTGCAGGCCGAGTTGTGGGAAATCGCCAGGTACAGGCCCGGCTGGTCGATGGGGATATCGCGGGCCATCAGGTCGTTGCTCATGCCCAGGGTCTGCGCCATGGCCATGCCGGAATAACGCCCGGCCAGCACGTAGTCGACTTCACCCAGCAGCAGCTTCTGGAACGCCGGCGTCAGCGACGGCAGGCGTTGCAGGCTCAGTTGCTCACCGGCGAAGGTTTCGAAGGCCGCGCTCAAACGCGCACGTTCCGACACCGCGCCTTTGTGCCCGTGCAGGTCGGCGGCTGTGGCATAGGCCAGCGCCGAGTCCTTGCGCGTCCACACCAGGTAGTCGAGTTGCACCAAAGCTGGGTGGATGTAATCGAGGGTTTCCAGCTCACCCAGGTTCAGCGGTGCGTCGGCGAGGATGTCCATGCGCCCGCTGCGCACTTCCTCCAGGGCCAGGGAGCGCTTGCCACCGTAGAGCAGGTCGATTTTCAAGCCGAGGTCCTTGCCCACTTGTTGCAACACATCGGCGGTGGCGCCGATCAGGTGCGTGGGGTCTTGCGGGTCGCGCCAGAGCAACGGCGGCGCATCCGGGCTGCCGGTGATCACCAGGCGATCGCATTTGCCGGCGGCCAGCGACAGCGTCGGCAGCAATGTGAGGCCCAGCAGTACCGCCCAAGGGCGCAATTCCATGGCGTGTGTCTCCAAGTCAAAAAAAAGCCCGGTCACAAGGACCGGGCTCTTTATAAGTGAAGCCGCTGGTTTAGACCAGCTTCTCCAGCTCAGGTACAGCTTCGAACAAGTCCGCCACTAGGCCGTAATCAGCCACCTGGAAGATTGGTGCTTCTTCGTCCTTGTTGATCGCAACGATCACTTTGGAGTCTTTCATACCGGCCAAGTGCTGGATCGCGCCGGAGATACCGACGGCGATGTACAGCTGTGGCGCAACGATCTTGCCGGTCTGGCCGACCTGCATATCGTTGGGTACGAAACCTGCGTCGACGGCCGCGCGGGAAGCGCCGACCGCAGCGCCCAGCTTGTCGGCCAGGGCGTACAGGTGCTTGAAGTTGTCACCGTTCTGCATGCCACGCCCGCCGGACACGACGATCTTGGCAGCGGTCAGCTCAGGACGATCCGACTTGGCCAGCTCTTCGCCAACAAAGCTGGAAGTGCCAGCGTCGTGGGCAGCCGCGACGGCTTCAACGGCAGCCGAACCACCTTCGGCGGCAACCGGGTCGAAACCGGTGGCACGCACGGTGATGACTTTGACCGAAGCGTTGGACTGTACGGTAGCGATGGCGTTACCGGCGTAGATCGGGCGCTTGAAGGTGTCGGCGCTTTCAACCGAGATGATCTCGGAGATCTGGTCAACGTCCAGCTGCGCGGCAACGCGTGGCAGGATGTTTTTGCCGTTGGAGGTAGCGGCAGCCAGGATGTGGCTGTAGCCAGCGCCCAGCTCTGCAACCAGAGGGGCAACGTTTTCCGGCAGTTGGTGAGCGTACGCGGCGTTGTCGGCCAGCAGCACCTTGCTCACACCAGCGATTTTCGCAGCGGCCTCAGCCACGGCGCCAGCGCCCTGACCTGCAACCAGCACGTGGATATCACCACCGATTTTCGCAGCGGCAGCCACGGTGTTCAGGGTGGCCGGGGCCACTACCTCGTTGTCGTGTTCAGCGATTACCAAGATAGTCATGATCAGATTACCTTCGCTTCGTTTTTCAGTTTCTCGACCAGTTCGGCCACCGACTTGACCTTGATGCCCGCGCTGCGTGCAGCCGGTGCTTCAACCTTGACGGTCTTGTTGGTGGAGGCGGTGGAAACGCCCAAAGCTTCAGGAGTGACCGACTCAAGCGGCTTCTTCTTGGCTTTCATGATGTTTGGCAGGGACGCGTAGCGCGGCTCGTTCAAACGCAGGTCGGTGGTGACGATGGCCGGCAGTTTCAGGGAAACGGTCTGCGCGCCGCCGTCGATTTCACGGGTCACAGCCACGCTGTCGCCGCTCACTTCGACTTTGGAGGCGAAGGTGCCCTGGCCGTAACCGGTCAGCGCAGCCAGCATCTGGCCAGTCTGGTTGTTGTCGCTGTCGATGGCCTGTTTGCCGAGGATCACCAGCTGAGGCTGTTCCTTGTCGACAACGGCTTTGAGCAGCTTGGCCACGGCCAGGGAGGTCAGGTCT
This sequence comes from Pseudomonas azotoformans, assembly GCF_001579805.1. Lineage (NCBI taxonomy): Bacteria > Pseudomonadati > Pseudomonadota > Gammaproteobacteria > Pseudomonadales > Pseudomonadaceae > Pseudomonas > Pseudomonas azotoformans. The sequence goes on from NZ_CP014546.1 coordinate 6,567,018, forward strand.
TCAGCGGACTCGACCAGGATGGCGCGGTCGGCACCCAGTGCCAGGGCGGTACGCAGCTGCTCTTGAGCAGTGGTAGGGCCGATGGAAACCACGACGATTTCAGTCGCCACGCCTTTCTCTTTCAGGCGGACGGCTTCTTCCACAGCGATTTCGCAGAAAGGGTTCATCGACATCTTGACGTTAGCAAGGTCGACGCCGGAATTGTCCGCCTTGACGCGAACTTTCACGTTGTAATCGACAACGCGTTTGACAGCTACAAGAACCTTCATGGATTCCTCGTTACTCTCCGGTGAAAAGAAAGTCGCCTAGGCGAACCTGGCGGTTGATGCTCATCGGCACACAAGGGCACCTCCAAAAACGCAGGCGGTGACCTTGCTCACGGGAAATGATGACCGTTCGTCAGTGGTGACTGAGAGGTCATTCTTTATCGCAGCGTGTAAACTGCGCGCCAGTGTCTGGACGCGCGCCACCTGTCTTGCTTTTGGACGTGCTCTTGAAACCTGCAGTCTGCCTACGGTTAGCGCAAAACCGACCGTATATTGACCGGAACACCTATTCTGGTCAATACGGCAAAATAGCCAGTCATAAGCCGCACCACTTTGATTTACCTAGCCTGCGGGCAATTCAAACAAACGTTTGTATTGGACGCTAGCAGTGGTGTAGATATAATGCGCCACCTAGAGAGAAAGGTGGGTCTTGCCGTTGCCGCAAGACGACACCGAACCTCCACCCATTAGAAAAAAAAGCCTGTTGAGCCTTGAGTAGGAGATAGCCTGTGGAACGCGAATACATGGAATTCGACGTGGTCATCGTCGGCGCTGGCCCGGCGGGACTGTCTGCCGCCTGCCGACTAAAGCAGAAGGCCGCCGAAGCCGGTAAGGAAATCAGCGTCTGCGTGGTCGAGAAAGGCTCCGAAGTCGGCGCGCATATCCTCTCCGGTGCCGTGTTCGAACCCCGCGCCCTGAACGAACTGTTCCCGGACTGGAAAGAACTCGGCGCCCCGCTCAACACCCCGGTGGTGCGCGACGACATCTATGTACTGCGCAGCCCCGAAGCCTCCACCAAGGTACCTGACTTCTTTGTGCCCAAGACCATGCACAACGAAGGCAACTACATCATCTCCCTGGGCAACCTGTGCCGCTGGCTGGCCCAGCAGGCCGAGAACCTGGGCGTGGAAGTCTACCCAGGCTTCGCTGCCCAGGAAGCGCTGTTCGACGAAAACGGCGTAGTGCGCGGGATCATCACCGGCGACCTCGGCGTCGACCGTGAAGGCAACCCGAAAGAAGGCGTCTACACCCCAGGCATGGAACTGCGCGGCAAGTACACACTGTTCGCCGAGGGTTGCCGTGGCCACATCGGCAAGCAACTGATCCAGCGCTTCAACCTGGACAGCGACGCCGACGCCCAGCACTACGGCATCGGCCTGAAGGAAATCTGGGAAATCGACCCGGCCAAGCATCAGCCAGGCCTGGTGGTGCACACCGCCGGTTGGCCGCTCGACATCATGAGCGCCGAAAACACCGGCGGCTCGTTCCTTTATCACCTGGAAAACAACCAGGTAGTCGTTGGCCTGATCGTCGACCTGTCCTACAGCAACACGTTTTTGTCGCCGTTCGATGAGTTCCAGCGCCTCAAGCACCACCCGGTGCTGGCCCAGTACCTGGAAGGCGGCAAGCGCATCAGCTATGGCGCCCGCGCCATCTGCAAAGGCGGCCTGAACTCGCTGCCGAAGATGGTCTTCAAAGGTGGCGCATTGATCGGTTGCGACCTCGGCACCCTGAACTTCGCCAAGATCAAGGGCAGCCACACCGCGATGAAGTCTGGCATGCTCGCCGCCGACGCCGTGGCCGACCGCCTGTTCGCCGAATCCGAAGGCGGTGATGAACTGACCGCTTACGTCGACAGCTTCAAATCCAGCTGGCTATACGAAGAACTGTTCGCCAGCCGCAACTTCGGCCCGGCAATGCACAAGTTCGGCCCGATCATCGGCGCCGGCTTCAACTGGTTCGACCAGAACATCCTGGGCGGCAAGATGCCGTTCACCCTGCACGACACCAAGCCGGACTACGCCTGCCTCAAGCTGGCCAAGGACAGCAAGAAGATCGACTACCCGAAACCCGACGGCAAGCTGAGCTTCGACAAGCTGAGTTCGGTGTTCCTCTCCAGCACCAACCATGAAGAAGAGCAACCGTGCCACCTGAAGCTGAAAGACCCGAGCATCCCGATCGGCACCAACCTGCCGCTCTACGATGAACCGGCGCAGCGCTACTGCCCCGCTGGCGTGTATGAAGTGATCACCAAGGAAGACGGCGAGAAACGCTTCCAGATCAACGCCCAGAACTGCGTGCACTGCAAGACCTGTGACATCAAGGACCCTTCGCAGAACATCACCTGGGTCACGCCGGAAGGCGCGGGTGGGCCGACTTACCCGAACATGTAAGCCCGCTGCTTGAACAAAAAGGCTCCCGAATGGGGGCCTTTTTTATGCGGCGCGCTCTTCGCCGGGATTGCGCAGGAAGTAGCGTTTATATTCCCGGCTGAACTGCGACGTACTCTGATACCCCACGCTATGCGCCGCCTGCGCCACACCCATGCCGTCCACCAGCAACAATTGCTGGGCCTTGAGCAACCGCAAACGCTTCAGGTACTGCACCGGCGACAACAACGTACAGCGCTTGAAATGCTCATGAAACGTCGACGCACTCATGTGCGCGTACCCCGCCAGTGTCTCGATATTCAGCGGCTCGGCGTAATGGGCATGCAAGTGATTCAACGACGTGGCGATCCGCGAAAACTGCCCCTGCTGTTCCACCAACGCCCGCAACACATCCGCCTGCGGCCCGCGCAATGCGGTGAACAACACTTCCCTGACCCTCGCCGGGCCCATGATCCGACTTTCCAGTGGATCGTGCAGGCATTGCAGTAACCGTTCGACGGCGCCGCGCATCGCGTCATCGAGCATTACCGAACTCATCGACTCCAGCGTCTGCGCCGTCGGTGGCGGCCCGGCCTGAATGCCCATGGCCATGACCAGTTCCCCCAGCACCACGCGGTCAATGCCCACCGTGACGCCGTACAACGGCGCATAGGACGCCATGGCAAACGTCTCGCATTCGAACGGCACCGGCATCGCCTGGATCAGGTAATGCCCGGCGCCATACTCCAGCGTACGCGGGCCCAGGTAGGCGACTTTGCTGCCCTGGGCCACGAACATCAGGCTGGGTTCATAGATCTGCGGCCCACGCGCCACGTCGCAACTGGCGCGCAGCACTTGCACGCCAGGCAGGTTCGTCGGGGAAAAACCGTCGCAGGGCGTAAGCCCCTCAATCAAGGCCACCAGTGTGGCGTTGGCGTCGAGATGGCGGGTGAGCAGCATGGCAAAAAACTTCGCGAAAAGGGGATGAGAACATCATCGCAGGTCTGGCGTCACAAGGATCCAAACACGGGGCACTCCCGGACGAATAGGCATGAGACTCGGAGCAATCGCCATGGCCGCATCAGGACCCGGCGCGGAGAATGCGCCACCTCACCTGTCATTGCTTTTGCGAGGTTTCCCCATGTACACCGCCATCGGTTACGCCGCCCAGTCGGCCACCACTCCCCTCGCCCCCATGTCGTTCCAGCGCCGCAGCCCGCGCGTCGATGACGTGGCGATCGAGATCCTGTACTGCGGCGTCTGCCACTCCGACATCCACCAGGCGCGCAACGAATGGGGCATCGCCGTGTACCCACTGATGCCCGGCCACGAGATCGTCGGCAAGGTCACCGCCATTGGCGCCAACGTCACCGCGCACAAAGTCGGTGACCTGGTGGGCGTGGGCTGCATGGTCGATTCGTGCCGTCACTGCGACGCGTGCCAAGCGGACCTGGAGCAATACTGCCTCGAAGGCCCGACCATGACCTACGCCACCCCGGACCGCGTCGATGGCAGCAACACCATGGGCGGTTACTCCGACAGCATCGTGGTCAGCGAACATTTCGTGGTGAAGATCCCGGCCAAGCTTGACCTGGCCAGCGCCGCGCCGATCCTGTGTGCTGGCATCACCACCTACTCGCCGCTCAAGCACTACGGCGTGAAGGCCGGCGATAAAGTCGGCGTGCTGGGCATGGGCGGCCTCGGCCATATGGGCATCAAGTTTGCCAAGGCCATGGGCGCGGAAGTGACCTTGTTCACCCGCTCGGCAAGCAAGGCCGAAGAAGGCCGCCGCCAGGGCGCCGATCACGTGATCGTGTCCACCGACGAAGCCCAGATGAAAGCCGCCGCCGGCAGCTTCGACTTCCTGCTGGACACCATCCCTGTGCAGCACGACCTGAACCCCTACCTCGACGTGCTGCGCTTTGACGGCGTGCACATCCTGGTCGGCCTGATCGAGCCGGTGGACCCGCCCGTCAACGCCGCCAAGCTGGTGCTGGGCCGCAAGGTGCTGGCCGGTTCGTTGATCGGTGGTATTGCAGAAACCCAGGAAGTCCTGGATTTCTGCGCCGAGCACGGCATCACCTGCGACATCGAAATGCTCGACATCCGCCACATCAACGAAGCCTACAGCCGCATGATCGCCGGCGACGTGAAGTACCGCTTTGTCATCGACATGGCGACGTTGAAGGCCTGATCAGGCCTTCGCGCCCAACTCCGCTGACAGCCGGGCTGCGACCTGTTTGACCACAGGAATCAGCTCGGCCATTTTCTCCAGCGGCATGTAGGGCACGGTACTGGCGATGCTGATGCCGGCGACGATGCGCCGGCTGGCATCGCGCACCGGAGCGGCCACGCAACGGATCGACGGTTCGTTGTCTTCCAGGTCGAACGCATAACCGCCCACCACGTATTCATGCATGCGCTGCTCGAACTGTGCCCAGGACTGCTCCGGGTGCTGCGGCCATTGCAGGCTTTTCCCACCCGCCGGCAGGCTGACTTCGTACAGGCGCTGCCACTCTGCGACCGTGTCATCCAGCAGCAATGCCTTGCCGATCCCGGTGCGTGCCAGCGGCATGCGATGGCCGACCCGTGAGCGCATTTCCGGACCGTTGCGGCCGGGGTTCTTGTGCAGGTACAACACGTCGTCGTATTCGCGGATGGCCAAGTGGATGGTGTCGCCGGTCAGCGCCGACAATTCATCCAGATAGGGTATCGCCAGAGTCACCAGCGGCAGCTCTTCCCGCGCCTGGAAACCCAGCTCGATCAACTTCGGCCCCAGCAGGTAACCGACCTGCGGCACCACCCGCAGGTAACGCTCTTCCACCAGGCAACTGGCCAGGCGGTGGGTGGTGCTGCGGGTGGTGCCGATGCGCTTGGCGATCTCTTTCAGATCCCGCGCACCGGCCGCCACCGCTTGCACCACGCCCAGGCCACGCAGCAGGGTCTGGGTGCCGGTGGGGGCGGCGTCTTTGACGGGGGTGTGGGCGTTTTCCTGCATATCGGGCCTATGTGGTGGTACGAAAACGGCGAGCATTATGACCCAATCAGCGCTGCTTCATGCGGTCGATGATGACGGCCAATAGCAGGATCGAACCGCGGATCACATACTGGTAAAAGGTGTCGATGTTCTTCAGGTTCATCGCATTCTCGATGATCGCCAAAATCAGCACCCCGGCAATCACATGACGGATCATGCCGATGCCGCCGCTCAGCGACACGCCGCCCAAGACGCACGCCGAGATCACGGTCAGCTCAAAGCCCTGGCCAATCATCGGCTGGCCTGAGGTCATGCGCGAGGCGAGGATCACCCCGGCCAGGGCGCCGATCAAGCCGTGCACGGCAAAGATGATGATCTTGGTGCGATCAACATTTACGCCAGCCAGCAACGCCGCTTCCTGGTTACCGCCGATGGCCATGGTGTTGCGCCCGTAGGTGGTGTAGTTGAGCAGCCAGCCAAAGAACACAAAGCACAGCACAGTGATGATGATCGGCACCGGCACGCCCATCAGTTGGCCGTTGCCGAACACGAAGAAGCCTTCGTCCATCACGCCGACGGCCTTGCCGTTGGAGAAGATGTACGCCAGTCCACGCACGATCTGCATGGTCGCCAAGGTCGCGATCAATGCGTTGATACGCAGCTTGGCGATGACGATGCCGTTGATCAGCCCCACCACCAGGCCCATGGCCAACGCAGCGGACACGCCGAGCACCACACTGTCGGTGTCGCGGATCACAATGCCCGCGACCACACCGGCACAGGCAATCACCGAGCCCACCGACAAGTCGAAGTGCCCCGACGCCAGGCAGAACAGCATGGTGCACGCCGCAATGCCCACGGTGGAAATCGCCAGGCCGAGCCCGCGCATATTCAACGGTGAAAGGAAGTTATCGATAAACAACGCACTGAGCACAAAAATGCTCAACGCGGCGAGCAACATCACCCAGTCATCGAGGAACTTTCGCTGGTTGAAACCCGGCCAGAAGCCCTTTGCAGTTTTTACCTCAGACATCATTCACCTCGAATTCTTCAAGCCCGCGAACGCGGGAGAGCCAGTTGCAGCAGCCGAGCCTCGTCCGCTTGGTCTCGGGTCAGTTCGCCGGTCAGGGCGCCTTCGCTCATCACCAGAATGCGGTCGCTGATGCCCATCACTTCCATCAGGTCGCTGGACACCACGATCACCGCAATACCGCTGGCGGCCAGGTTGTGGATGATCTGGTAGATCTCCGACTTGGCGCCGATGTCGATGCCACGGGTCGGTTCGTCCAACAGCAGCACCTTCATCGGCATCGACAGCCAGCGACCGAGAATGGCCTTTTGCTGGTTGCCGCCGGAGAGGTACATGATTTTCTGTTCGGCGTTGGGCGTCTTGACCTTCATCGCCTTGATCTGCCGATCGGCGTTGGCCGTTTCCCAGCCGTCGCGCAGCAGCCAACCGAAGGTGGAATGGGCACCGCGCGCGCTGATATTGATGTTCTCGGCCACGCTGGACAGCGGAATGATGCCCTCCTTCTTGCGGTCTTCCGGGCACAGCAGCACGCCCGCGGCGATGGCGTCACGGGGTGACTGCAAGCGCAGCGTTTGCCCGCAGAGTGCCAGACTGCCAGCGGTGCTGCGGGTCAACCCGCTGAGCAGCCGAAACAGCTCCGTGCGCCCTGCCCCGACCAGTCCGAACAGGCCGAGAATCTCGCCCTTGTGCACCTGCAGATTGACCGGCTCACGCAGGCCTGGGCCAAGCAAGCCGTCGACCTTCAGCGCGACATTGCCCTGTTCCCGTGGCCGGTAATCGTAGATGTCCTGGATATCGCGACCGACCATGCAGGTCACCAGTTGGTCATGAGTCAGCGCGTTCATGTCGTCAAAGGTGCGCACATAGCGGCCGTCCTTGAACACCGTCACCGCGTTGCAGATGCGGAACACCTCTTCCATACGGTGCGACACATAGAGCACGACTTTGCCCTCATCGCGCAGGCGCGTGATGATCGCCATCAAGCGGTCGATCTCCCGCGCCGACAAGCTGCTGGTGGGTTCGTCGAAGGCAATCACATGGGCGCCACGGGACAACGCCTTGGCGATTTCCACCAGCTGGCGCTGACCGAGGGACAGTCGACCGAGCTTTTCGTCCGGGTCGATTTCATCGGCCAGGCCCTTGAGACATGCCAGGGCCTGCTTGCGTAACTGGCTGCGGTTGACCACCCCGAAGCGCGTCGGCAAATGCCCAAGGAACAGGTTCTCGGCCACGGTCATTTCCGGCACCAGGTGCAGCTCCTGGTGGATCACCGCCACGCCGCTGGCAATGCTGTCGGCGGCGGACTTGAAGTCCATGGTCTGCTCGCCGATCTGCAGTGTTCCGCTGCTCGGCAGGTAGGCGCCGCCGAGGATCTTCAGCAGCGTTGACTTGCCCGCGCCGTTCTCGCCCATCAGCGCATGCACCTCGCGCGGCCGCGCTTCAAAGCTGATCTGCGCCAGGGCTTTCACACCGGGAAATTCCTTGCCGATGCCGTTGAAACGCAGGGCCGCGCCGGTCACTTCCACAGCCCGATTTTGCTCAACTCTTCCTTGAAGTTGGCGCGGGTGATCAGGGTCACGTTGTCCAACGCGGTGAACTTGGCAGGCTCGGTGCCCTTGGTGACCCACTCGAACATGGCGCTGGCGGTTTTGTAGCCGGAGGCGTCAGGGCTCAGCAGCATTGAGCCGTAGAAGCCGGTGTCGGTTTTCTTCAGCTCTTCAATCGCATCGGTGCCGTTGATGCCGACGCCGATCACGTTCGCCGCCTTGAAACCGGCGCTTTCGGTGGCGCGCACACCGCCCAGTACGGTGCTGTCGTTCATGCCACCAATGATCAGGTTTTTCGCGCCGCTGGGCAGTTTCACCAGGGCCGAGTTGGTGGCGTCCATGCTGCCAGGCACGTCGAGGGTTTTCTGCGCGCTGAACAGGATGTGATCGGCGGGCAAGCCGGCAGCCTTGAGGCCTTCGACCGAACCGTCGGTGCGTTTCTTGCCGGTCTCCAGCTCATCGAAGGTGTTGATGACGGCGTAGGTTTCCTTCCAATCCCAGTTGCGATGCTTGGCTTCGGCAGCCATGGCTTCGCCTTGTTTCTGGCCGATTTTGTAGGCATCCAGGCCGACGTAAGGCACGTCTTCCATGGGCTTGCCCTTGGCGTCGACGAAACGATCGTCCACCGCCAGCACCTTGAGGTTATTGAGCTTGGCCTTGGCCATGATCGCCGGGCCGAGGGACACATCCGGCGGGCAGATCACGAAGCCCTTGGCGCCGTTGGCGGCGAGGGTGTCGATGGCCGACAAGGTTTTTTCACCGTCCGGCACGGCAATCTTGATCACGGTGAAACCTTGGTCCTTGCCGGCTTTTTCGGCGAAGGCCCATTCGGTCTGGAACCAGGGTTCCTCCGCTTGCTTGACCAGGAAGCCGATCTTCACTTCCTCGGCGAGCGCCACGCTGCTGAACGCCATTGCCAGCGCCAGGGTGCCTAGAGTCTTCTTGAACATGGACCACCTCCTTCTTGTTATTGGAAAACGCTTTAGTCGTGGTACATCACAGAACGCCCGCCATCGATCATCAGGCAGGTTGCATTGATAAAAGGGGCCTCGTCAGTCGCCAGGAACAGTGCCGACATCGCCACCTCCACCGGCTGGCCGATGCGCTTGGGCGGGTGCAGGTCGAACGCGCGCTGACGCTCGGCGTGGGGGTCGGGGAACCCATTCCAGTAGTCGACGTTGAGCTGGGTTTCGATGTAGCCCGGCGCGATGGCGTTCACGCGGATGCCTTTGGGCGCGTATTCGATGCCGAGGGCGCGGGTCAGGCCAAGCAGGCCGTGCTTGGCCACGGGATAGGGAAAGCAGCCGGGGATGATGTGGCTGGAATGGGTGGACGCAATGTTGATGATGTTGCCGATGCCCTGCTCGATCATGTGCGGCAACACCGCGCGGCAGCCGAACCAGGCACCGTCGAGGTCGATGGCGAAGCAGCGGCGCCAGTCTTCGTCGGTCATTTCCAGCGGGTCGCGGAACACATTGACCCCGGCGCAGTTGACCAGCACATCCACCCGGCCGAAGCGCTCGATGGCCAGGTTGACCAGCGCCTGCCATTGATCTTTCGAGGTGATGTCGACGGCCTGCGCGTAGACGTCGGCGCAGCGTTCACGCCAGTGGGCGGCGACCTTTTCGACTTTTTCGCCCTGGATATCCGCAATGATCAACCGCGCCTGCTGCGCCTGGAAACACGCGACGATCGCCTCGCCAATGCCTTGGGCGGCGCCGGTGATGATCACCACTTTGCCTTTGAGCCGGTCGCCGTAGGTGGGCTCGGGCACGGCGGGGAGTGACAAGGGTTGTGCCTGCATCGCTTCACCTGTTTTATTTTTGGTAGTGAGTGCTGATGCAGCCGACTATAAACCCATCATTTGAAATATCTCAATATATAAATTTGCGTCCCATATAGTGAGCATAAAAACAAAAAAACCGGCGAATCGTCGCCGGTTATTTGTAGGGCCTTCTCCATCAGCCGAGGGCGAAGTCGCGCAGTGCGTCGCCTTCCATGCGATAGCGCACCCACTCTTCCTGGGGCTGGGCGCCGATGGATTTGTAGAAGGCAATCGCCGGTTCGTTCCAGTCCAGCACACTCCACTCGAAGCGCCCGCAACCGTTATCAAAGGCGATCTTCGCCAAGTGGCGCAGCAGCTTCTTGCCCGCCCCGCCACCGCGCTGTTCCGGGTTGATGTAAAGGTCTTCCAGATACAGGCAGTTGCTGCCCAACCAGGTGGAATAGCTGAAGAAGAACACTGCAAAACCAATCGGCAAGCCGTCGCGCAAGCAGATCAGGCCATGGGCGGTGGCGCCCTCGCTGAACAGGCTGCGCTCGATGTCCACCACGCTGGCGATCACTTCGTGCCGGGCCTTCTCGTACTCGGCAAGCTCGGTGATAAACGTCAGGATCTGCGCAGCATCGCTGGGCACGGCGGGGCGAATCTCGATGGTCATGGGCGAGCCTTGGCAATTTCAAAGCACACATACTAAGGCGCTTTCGTGACGGATTGCAGTGCAATTTCACCACGTGCCCTTACTCCGCCCACAGGTAACGCTGGCACCAGCAACCCCACAACAATCGGCCAAGCGGTGCATGGTAAAACGTCCGGCATAACGCCAATGACTTCCAGGCCATCCCATGCATTCCAAATCTGCAGTGAGCACGCCGTTGTTCGCCCTGTTTTGCCTTGCCAGTTTTCTATTGTCGCTGTCTTACGGCTCGACCTTTCTGTTGTCGTTGCTGATTCATACGCGCGGCGGCAACGAGCACGATGCAGGCAGTGTGATCTCCATGGCAATGCTCAGCACCTTTGTGGCGGTGGTGGTCTCCGGGCATCTGGCTGATGCGCTGGGCGCGGCGCGGGCGATTGCGGGAATGGGCCTGCTGTTGGTGGTGGCGTGCCTGGGTTTTGCACTGATGCCTGGGTTCGGCCAGGGCTTGATGGGGTTTGGCCTGGCTCTGGGCCTCGGTTGGGGGGTGTTCTATACCTTGGGGCCGATCATCGTGGCCCTGCTGGTAGAACCGCAACAGCGGGCGAAGTACTTTGCGTTGTTGTCCGGCAGCATGATGAGCGGGATCGGTGCCGGCCCCTTGCTCGGCCGCGCGGCGAGCGCGTTGGGGCTGCCGCTGACCAGCGCGTTCTACATCGCGGCCTGCGCCAGCCTTGTCGGTGTGGTGATGTTCTGGCGACTGGGTGCTCATCTCAAGCAAGACGCAGCAGTGGCAAAAATCTCCTGGCGTGCCACCCGCCAGGTGCTGTCATCGAAGGCTGTGTTCGCGATCATCATGGTCGGGCCTGGGCGGTTGTGTGTTCGGCGGGTTGTCCTCGTTCCAGACCAGCTATGCAGCGGCGCATTCCCTGGACTATTCGCTATTTTTCGTGGGTTTCCTGAGCGCAGCGATCACCAGCCGTTTGTTGATTGCCGGGCTTGTCGTCAAGCGGGATGCCTATCGCTCAGCGTGCGTACTGTCGGGGCTGATGCTGGTGTCGGTGTTGATGTTCGGCTTCACGGTGTCGGGGACCTTCAGCTACCTGCTCGCGGCCATCACCCTGGGTGTGGGTTATGGGCTGACGTACTCGGTGATCAACGGGCTCGTGGCCAATGAAGCGCCCGTCGGCACCACGTCCCAGGCGTTGCTGCTGTTCAGCCTTGGGTACTTCGTCGGGGTATTCGGTTTCCCGCTGCTGGCCGGGCGGATCATCGTCGAATATGGCCTGCAATCGCTGCTGCTGAGTGTGACGGCAGTGGCGTTGATCAATTGGTTGATCAGCGTCGCCAGGCTGGTCTGGCGGCGGGCCTCGTCACACAAAATCTTACAGGTGAGCTAAGACCGTTCGTCGCCACCCAGGCACGAACACCAAGGTCGGGCTGACCAATAGAGGGTAAGGACATTAATCATATGGAGACACCCTCATGAAAAATTCCAAGTTTGCTGCCCTCGCCCTCACGGGCCTGTTGTCTGCTGCGTCGCTGAGCGCCTTTGCTGCCAGCTCGACCACCGGGCCAACCGATCCAACGCCGAATGCCACCACTGAGTCGCAGAAATCCATGGGTACCGGCATGGACACCAACGGTGGCGCGGTCATCCAGCCCGGCGCCGACCCGCGCACCCAGGGCAATGACACCCAGCGCCAAGCGCCGGCTGCCGTCGGTAACGGTAAAATGGGGCCGGCCATCAACCAGCCCAACATCAACAAGGGCGATGACTCCAACGTCCCAGGTGCGCCGAAACAACCTGCGCCTTGATCCATCGAACGCTAGACGAACACCCGATCATTTCCCAGTGAAGAGGTACGCATGAACGTCGATAGAAACCTTGAGAAAGAAGTCCTTACCCGCCTGCTGCACGCCCATCCGCAAGGACTGGGCAAGGAGGTGCTGGATAACTACCGCGGCGAAAAAGAGGTGGCCAGTGTCTTGGCGTTCCTGCAGGACCGTGGGTTGATCAAGGATGGGCATGTGACCACTGACGCGGCGGGTGAGTACGCGTTGAATCTGCCGATCAAGCTGACGGCGTCGGGGGTGGATGAGGCGCGTAAGTTGGAATCTGAAACGCTCTAGCAGCCCTCATACAAAACTAAATGTGGGAGCGGGCTTGCTCGCGAATGCGGTGGATCAGTGGCAAATCTTTGCCTGACACTCCGCCTTCGCGAGCAAGCCCGCTCCCACAGTTTTGTCCGCATTCAGCCAGCGAGTAGAGCATCTACCTCGGCAGTGCCGGGTGAGGTTGCTGGCCCCCAGCGTGTCACCGCCAACGCCGCTGCCGCATTGGCACGACGTGCCGCTTGAGCCGGTGTCAGGCCATCAGCCAACCCCGCAATAAACACCCCCGCATGCGCATCCCCCGCGCCATTGCTGTCCACCGCCTTTACCTTGAACCCCGGCACATGCTGCGCCTGGCCATTGCGGCTGACCCAGCAACCATTCGGTCCATCCCGCACCACCAGCAAGGCATCCACGGGCAGGTGACGATTGAGATCGACCAGCGCATCCGCCACCGCACCCGCTCCGGTGAATGCCAGGGCTTCGGGCCCATTACTGGTCCAGATATCGATACGCGGTAGCAACGCCACCATCAGCGCGGAATCCGGCGCCTTGACCAACGGGCCCGGATCGAACACCACGGTGATCGCTCGCGGCAGCGCCAGCAGCCAGTCGAGCAATGCCTGCGCCTTGCCGTCCAGCAACAGGCTATAGCCGCTGACATACACGTAATCGTCCGGTTGCGGGACCACGCGCGCCAGGTCCTCGGCACTCAAGTCACCTTCAGCGCCGAGATGGGAAATGAACGTGCGCTCGGTGGTGGCCTCGGTCAGCGATACACACAAACCCGTGTCTTTATCGGTGCTGGGCGCCTGGGCCATTTCGACCCCTTCGGCCTGCATTGCCGCACGGGCCAGGTCACCAAAGCGCCCATTGCCATGACGGCCGAGGTAAACCACCGGCAACCCATTGCGCCGCGCGGCCGCCATCACATTAAAGCCCCCTCCGGCCTCAAAGCTGGCCGATTGCGCCAGCACATCGCCGCCGGTGGCAGGCAAGGTATCGAGGGCCATGACCAGATCGACGATGACTTGGCCTGTGTGCAGCAATCTAGACATTAGGACGCTCTACCAAAGCCGGGCGACGGTCAGCTGCGCCACCCAGTACTGCATAAATCCCGCCGGCCACCACGAAGGTGACAATCCAGCCCAGACCATTGTGGCCCAGCCAGGAGTCGGACAAAGGCCCGGCGAACCAGATATTTTCGGCGGTGGTGCCGATGGTGGTGAAGCTGAAGCCCAGCACGATCGCCACCGCCCAGGCGCCGAACGCACGCCATTCCACACCGCCGCGATACCAGTAGGCGCTGCTTGGGCTCACGTCCAGCAGGTCCTTGGGGCTGTAGTAGTGACGGTGGATCAGGTCAACCACGAAGATGCCGACCCACGCCGTAATCGGCACGGCCAGCAACGAGATGAAGGTGATGAACGGGCCGTAGAAGCTGTCGGCGATCAACATGAAGTAGATCGAGCCGGCGAAGATCGCCACGATGTCGACGATTACCGCATGCACGCGCTTGACCTTCAGCCCCAGCGTCAGCGTGGTCAGGCCCGCCGAGTACACCGACAGGTTGTTGGACAACAGCAGGCCACCAAACGCGGTGATCAGGTACGGCACCGCCATCCAGGTCGGCAGCATGTCGCGGATCGCGACGATCGGGTCGGTGGCCGAGGCCAGGTCGTTATTGCCCACCGACAGCAGGCCGCCAAGGGTGATCAGCAACACCAGCGGAATGCCCGCGCCAAACGCGGCTGAGGCCACCAGGCGCACAGCCGTGACGCTGCGGTGCTGGTAGCGCGACATGTCGGCACCGGCATTCGCCCAACCGATACCCGTACCGGCAGCCATGGTACCGACACCGATGATCATCGCGCTCAACGGCGCCGGGGTCGCGTTGAACACCGCGCTCCAATCGATGGTGGCGCAGAGGAAGCCGCCGACCAGAATGTTCAGGGCGCCAAACACATACGTGGCCCACTTCTGAATCACCAGCAACGTGGCGTGGCCCAGGCCGGAAACCGACAGGGTCAGCAACACGAAGATCGCGATAAAGATCAGGGTCAGCACCGGGGCGCTTTTCGCCTCGACCGGCGAACCGAACAGGATCGAGCACAACGACAGCAGCACAAAGGCAGCGGTGGTGGTGTTGACCGTTTCCCAGCCCAGGCGCGACATCAGCGACACCAGCGTCGGCCCGATATTGCCACGCACGCCGAAGATGGCGCGGGACAGCGTCAGGCTCGGCGCACGACCACGACGACCGGCGATGGAGATGATGCCCACCACCGCGAACGAACCGGCAGCGCCGAGGATCGCGACGATAATCGCCTGCCAGATCGCCAGGCCGCGAAACGCCACCAACGTGGCGCCGAGCGGCAAGCCGAGGATGCTGATGTTGGCGGCGAACCACACCCAGAACAGTTGCAGCGGGTGCCCGTTGCACTCGCCTTCAGGGACCGGTTCGATGCCGCGTGTTTCCAATTGCCCGGCACTTTGGCCGGAAGAGGTGCTGCTCATGAGGGGGTGCTCCTGGTGCCTGTATTGTTGTGGTTGTGGCAGGGGTAGAAAGCGAATCGTGTTTCCGGTCGTCCTGACTCAGCGCATTTTCAACAGCTCTTGAACCAGCGGCTGCAACTCCAGGCCATTGACCTGCTTGACCTGTTCGATCATCGCCTCAGGCCAGCACTGCAGGCCCAGGCACGCGCCCAGCATGGCGCCGAGAATGGCGGCAATGGTGTCAGTGTCGCCGCCAAGGCTGGCGGCCAGACACAGTGCTTCGAAGGCGTTCAACTCGCCCACCGCCACTTGCTGGGCCAGGGCGAACGAGACCACCACCGACTCCTGGGACGCGACGGAAGTGCCGATCAATTCGTACAGCAGGTCGGCGAACAGGGCTTTGTCGCCGCTGCCGACGCTCAAGGTGCGCGCCCAGCTGATGCGCGTGGAAATACGCCCGCCGGCAATCCAGTGACCGTGCCCTTCCGCTTGCTGGGCAATCTGGGTGCCGATGTTCAGTGCTTCGCCCAGGTCCACGCCGTTGATGCCGGCCGAGACCACCGCCGCCACCGCCGCCGCGCTGGAAATCCCCAGGGTGGTGTTATGGGTGACCTGACAGGCCTGGATCACCGCCTGGATAAACCGCGCCGGGTCGCTGACATCGGCGGCGATCCCCACCGGAGTGATGCGCATCGCAGCGCCGTTGGTGGTGCCATAACGACCGGACTCTTCAGGAGTGTGACCGGCGAGAATCATGTCGATCGCACGCTTGGTGGACGGGCCGAGCAAATCCTGCGAGCCCTTGGCGCGCATCACCGCTTCCCAGTCAATCAAACGCTGGGCGAGCACCGTCGGCTCGATCACGCCCTGCCCTTCCACCAGCAACTCGCCCACCAGAATCGCCTGCTCGGTGTCATCGGTGATGGACCCGGCGGGCATGTTCGGCGCAATCGGCTGATCGGCGTCGGCGTCTTCCAGGGCCAGTGATGGCACCGAAACGCGCGCGGACCTGCTCGCGGCTCAAGGACTGGGTCGGCATGCCCAGGGCATCGCCCAACGCCAAGCCGTAGAAAGCGCCGAGGGCGCGAGTGTGCGGGGTCATTTCGGGTTTCCAAACTGGAGGTGCAAGCGAAAGTGCAGCGGGTCGAGCAAGCTTTCGACATGCTCCATGAAACGCTCACGGCGGTCGTAGGTGGTCCGTGAGGCCTTGAGAAACACCGTGCCCGCAGGGCGGCCGAGCAGTTCGGCGTCTTCGTCACTGAGGGGTTCGGCGCCGATCCATTGGTCACCTTCGGCGCCGACGTAACCGTAGGCGGCCAGGGTGATGGTCAGGGAATTATCGATCAGGCCGACTTTAGGCAGGCTTTCCAGGCCTCCAGATGCGGGCATAAACGAGCGTTCCAGCGAGACCGCCGTGCCGTCGGTGGTGCGGCGACGGCGATCAAGGGCAATGAATTGGTCGCTGCCGAAACGGCTGAACAGGTCGGGACGGGTCACCGCTTCCAGGCGCAGGATGTCGGTGTTCACTCGCGCGCCTGTGTCAGCCAGGGCCTGGGCCCAACCGCTGCGTTGGTCGAGCACCATGCCGTCAAAGGTGACGATGGAGCCGACGCCGCTCTGGGTCGCGATGTAGTTACGTCGCTTGAGCTCGGCGAGGGCTTCGCGCAGGGTGCCACGGCTGACCGCAAACTCTTCGGCCAGTTGGTGCTCGCCCGGCAGCAGGAAACCGTCGGCCATCACCCCACCCTCGATACGGCGGATGAGCTCGTCGACGACGCGTTTTTTCTTATCAAATCGAACATGTCTAATCATGTACAAATTGATAACCGAAAGCGGCCGTTTGCAGCAAGCGAATTATTTCAGGGAGATGAAAAAATCGGCCTCAGGGTTCCAGGCCGATTCGGAAAAACTCGCCGCCGCTCCAGACGCCCAGCCAGTTCTGACCGTTGATCGGACGGCTCACCGCCAGCTCCACCAATTGGTAGAACGCGTTGCGGTGCACCAGGGCTTCGAGGTTGGTGCGCACCCGCAGATAGGGCGCAGGTTCCTGGGTGATTGGGTCGATCACCACCCGCAAGGGGTGTTCAAGGCCCGCTTCGATCTGATCGTCCACGTTGGTGGTAAAGCGCAGCAACTGGCCTTCGCCCTGCCCTTCGACCTCCAGCGTTACCGCCACGAACGGCGCATCATCGACGCTGATGCCGACCTTTTCCACGGGAGTGACCAGGAAGTAATCATCGCCATCGCGGCGGATGATGTTGGAGAACAGCTTGACCATCGGCTTACGTCCGATCGGTGTGCCCTGGTAGAACCAGGTACCGTCGCGGGCGATGCGCATGTCGATGTTGCCGCAGAAGTCCGGGTTCCACAGATGTACCGGCGCCGGTCCCTTGCCTTTGGGCAGTTGGGCCAACAGATCGTTGGCCTTGGCGGAATCGGTCATGGGGTTCTCCTGGTGCTTATTGATCACTCATGCCCAGCAGACTGCGAGCGTACTGGCGCAGCGGGCGGGCAATCAGATCTTCTGGCTTGTTGTCGTGGAACGTCAGTAAACCGCCACGACTGCGAATACGTGCAGTATCAATCAAATACTGGGTGCTGGTCTCGATCAACATGATCTGGATGACGCCGCTGTCCAACCCGACACGGTCGAGGGCTTCCTGATCCGCCCATTCATCGGCATTGCCGATACGGTCATCAGCCTTGGCGAAACGGCAGTACAGCAGGTAGTGAGCGCCGGCCGCACGGGCTTCGGACATTGCCTGCTCCAGACCTTCCGGCTGACGGGCGCGACGCACCATGGGGAAATACTCGATGAAACCATTGAAGGCTTCCTCGGCCACCACGTTTGGACGCGGATAAGCGCTGCCCGGCGGCACAAAGGCGCCTTGGGCGATAAACACGAATGAGTCCGGTTGTATGCGAACCGAGGCGGTGCGACGGGTATCGCTGTGATCCAGCAAACCGGCATCGCTCATCTGATAGCGGGTGCCTTCGGCCATATCGCTGACGGTCATGCAACCACTCAGCGTCAACGACGCCAGCAACAAAACCAGACTACGCATCCTAATCCTCCAGAAGCCGGTGACGGAAAACCGGCGAATGGGCGTGAGATGCAGGTTCTGGGCCAGGGGAGCAGCTGCAAGCCTCAAGCCTCAAGCTTGTAGCTTGTAGCTTGTAGCTTGTAGCTTGTAGCTTGTAGCTTGCAGCTTGCAGCTCGGCCTCAGCCGCCAATAATCTTCATGATGGTCGCGCCACC
Organism: Pseudomonas azotoformans; assembly: GCF_001579805.1. Classification (NCBI taxonomy): domain Bacteria; kingdom Pseudomonadati; phylum Pseudomonadota; class Gammaproteobacteria; order Pseudomonadales; family Pseudomonadaceae; genus Pseudomonas; species Pseudomonas azotoformans. The sequence continues at coordinate 6,585,275 of NZ_CP014546.1, forward strand.
GGAGAAGGCGACTTCCTGTTTGTCGCCCAACGCCTTCATCAACAGGCCCTGCAGCGCCGGCAACGCTTGATGGCGGGGTTTGTCCAACAGGTCGCCGACATAGTGGCGGTTACTCGACGACAGGCAACCATGTAACCAACCCGTGGACGACAACCGCAACCGCGAGCAGGTCCGGCAGAACGGCACGCTTTCGTTGGCAATGACTCCGAAATAGCCCTTGCCGGGTATTTCATAACGCACCGCCGTCGCGTCAATGGGCGCACTGGCTTGCAGGTACTCATGCTGTTCGCCGATCAGGCCGAGCAGTTGTTGCAGGCTGACAAACTGCTGCAGAAACGCGTTGGAGTCCTTGGCCAGGTGGCCCATGCGCATCAACTCGATAAAGCGCAGTTCATAACCCCGCTCCAGGCAGTACTCAAGCAGCGGCATCACCTGGTCGAGGTTCTGGCCGCGCAATGGCACCATGTTGACCTTGATCTTGATTCCGGCGGCGCGGGCCTGGTCCATGCCGTCGAGCACGGTGGCCAGGTCGCCGCCACGGGCGATGCTGCGGAAGGCGTCCGCATCCAGGGTATCGAGGGAGACGTTGATGCGCTTGATCCCGGCGTCCACCAGCAGCGGCAGTTTGCGCGCCAGCAGTTGGCCATTGGTGGTCAGGCTGATGTCACTGAGGCCCATCTGCCCGACGGCGCCCATGAAGGCTTCCAGCTTGGGGCTGACCAGCGGTTCGCCGCCGGTGATGCGCAGGCGGTCGATGCCGGCGGCCTCGATCAGATAAGCCACGCCACGGGCCATGGCCTCGGCGGAGAGTTCGTCCTGGGCAGCCACCAGCCGCTTGCCGTTGGGCACGCAGTAGGTACACGCGTAATTGCAGGCTGAGGTCAGGCTGATCCGCAAATTGCGAAAACGCCTGCCTTGACGATCAACGATCATGGATCACTCCGGCAGAGGATGATTCGGGCGCGCTAAAAGCTGACTGATAAATCAGCTTTTAGCAAGAGTCCTTGCCTGAGTATATTCCTGGGGTACTACGCGTGGCAGCAAATCATTACGTGGAAGGCGATTCCAGCGGCGGCTGCTCGGTACTGTGCTTGCGCTTGTTGCCCATGCGCACGCCGATGTCCATCAGGAACTGGAAGAACCCTTCCTGATCTTCCAGCACATTGCTCCAGAACGGTGAGTGATACAGCGCCACGGCGCCGTGCACCAACGCCCAGGCCGCGCAATAGTGGAAATACGGCGGCACGTCTTCCAGCTTGCCTTCGCTGATGCGGCCCTTGATCAACAGGGTCAGGCGTTCGAAGTTCGACGCACGGATCTTGTGCAGTTCCTCGACCATCTCCGGCACCTGATGGCCCTTGACCACCTTCTCTTCCAGGCGGTCGAACAGGCGATAGCGCTGCGGGTCGCGCATGCGGAACTCGAAGTAGGCGCGGGACAGCGCTTCCTTGTCCTTGTCCACATCGGCCGAATGCAGCAGCTCGTTCAAGTCACGCTCGTAGTCGAGCATCAGGCGCAGATAGATCTCGGCCTTGGACTTGAAGTGCTTGTAGATCGTGCCTTTGCCGATACCCACGGCATCCGCGATCATCTCGACGGTGACGCTGTCTTCACCCTGTTCGAGGAACAGTTTGAGTGCGGTGTCGAGAATTTCCTGCTCACGGCGGCGAAACTCACGGACCTTACGGGGTTCTTTGTGCATGAGGAAGAAGTCTGCAAAGGTCAAAATAGGGAGGGTTACGCAGGGCCACGGATACGCGGCGATACGATTTACCCGGTGCGAGGGATTATCCCGACTGAACGGTCGCTGGGCAATGCCTATGTGAACCCGAAACGCACTTTACTTTCAGTGCGCCAACGTTTTCATGGATCTCAGTCAGAAATAATACGCAACAACTGCCGTCGTGCGCCCGCCCAATGAGAACTCAAGGGAAGCGCGCGTATTCCAAATCTGTTTAAAAAACGACCAGTCGCGACTGGACTGAATCGGATACTGATCAATACTTGAACTGTCGGCGTGACATCTCCCCCAAGTGACGCGCCGACCTGGGTACCAACGGACCGCGTACCCTTGTTTTACTCCTAATGGTCTTAGCCCGGATTCACCCCCCAGAACCCGGGTTTTTTTTGCCTGGGATTTGGCCGCGTCAGCCAGCGACGTGAGCCAACGGAAACAGGCGCTTGAAGTTCTCGGTGGTCTGCTCGGCAAACCGCTCGTAGGACTCGCCGCGCAGCATCGCCAGGTAATCCGCCACATCGCGCACATATTCGGGCAGGTTCGGCTTGCCGCGATGGGGGATGGGCGCCAGGTACGGCGAGTCGGTTTCCACCAGCAGGCGGTCGGCTGGCACCTGGCGTGCGACGTCACGCAGGGCGTCGGCGTTGCGGAAGGTGACGATGCCCGACAGGGAGATGTAGAACCCCAGGTCCAGGGCCGCCTTGGCCATATCCCAATCTTCAGTGAAGCAATGCAACACGCCGGCCTGGGGCAGCGCGGCTTCGCGCAGCAGGGTCAGGGTGTCGGCGCGAGCGCCACGGGTATGGACGATCACTGGTTTGCCGGTCTGCTGGGCGGCTTGCAGGTGCAGGCGGAACGAAGCCTGCTGCACCTGCGCCGCTTCGGGCTCGTAGTGGTAATCCAGGCCGGTTTCGCCGATAGCCACCACGCGTGGGTGATTGAGTTCAGTCAGCAGCCAATCAAGCGCTGGGGCTTCACCGGGCTTGAGGTCCAGCGGATGAATGCCCACCGAGCAATCCACATCGGCGTAGCGATCAGCCAGGGCTTTGACATCGGCTGCGTTTTCGGCGCTGACGCCGATGCACAGGAAGTGCCCTACCCCGCGCTGGCGTGCAGCTTCGAGGGCAGCATCCAGGGAACCGCCGTGCTGCGCCAGGTCGAGGCGGTCGAGGTGGCAATGGGAATCTACGAGCATAGGGATCTACAACTTAAATCACGAAAAGTGTCTGGCCGACGATACACCTGTCGGCCACGGAAATTAACGGCGGCCAAGCAAGCCGACCCATTGCACCAGCAGCGCCTCAAGCAACAGCACGCGGTTAAGGTTGGCCTTGCCGAGCACCTTCTGGCGCTGGGCGAGGATCCAGTCCTGGATCGTCAGCACTTTGTCCTGGGCACTTTTCTGCGCCAGGTACTGCACCACTTTGCGCATGTCCGGCAGGCCCAGGCCATTTTCATCCTGGGTCAGCTGGTAGCGCAGGATCAGGCTTGACCAGTCGCAGAACCAATCGAACAGCAACAACAGAGGAATGTCCTTCCAGGCAGTTTCGGCCAGCTGGGTGGCGGAGACTTCCTGCTTGATGAGTTTCTTCACGCCCTCCACCACCAGCGCGCGTTGCTCACGCACGCCCTGGGCGTGCAGCTTCACCGCCGCCAAGGGGGAGCCGGCCGCCAGGGTCAGCAGTTCGACCCGTTCATCCGCGCTGCACTCCGGCAACGCCTGCGCGAGCCATTCCAGGCTCATGGCCTCGCTCGGCAGTGGGCACGCCTGCTGCACGCAACGGCTGCGGATGGTCGGCAACAAACGGCTGGACTGGTGACTGACCAGCAACAACACGGTATCGCCGGACGGCTCTTCCAGGCTCTTGAGCAAGGCGTTGGCGGCGTTGATGTTCATCGCCTCCACCGGCTCGATCAACACAACCTTGCGCCCGCCCATCTGCGCGGTCTGCACCACGAAGCTGACGAGGTCGCGCACCTGGTCGACCTTGATCGCCTTGTCGGCTTCCTCGGGCTCCAGCACGTAGTTGTCCGGGTGGCTGCCAGCCTTGAGCAACAGGCAGGACTTGCACTCGCCGCAGGCTTCCAGGTTGACCGGGCGCTGGCACAGCAGGCTGGCCATGAGGCGCTCGGCCAGGTCACGCTTGCCGATCCCAACCGGCCCATGCAACAGGTAGGCGTGGGCGTGCTGGGCTCGGCCAGCCAGTTGTTGCCACAGACTGTCCTGCCACGGGTAGGCTTCAGCCACGGGCGCGCTCCAGCAGTGTCGGCAACAGCGCGTCGATGGCGTGTTGCACCTGGGCCAGCGGTTGGGCGGCGTCCAGCAAATAGTAGCGCGCAGGCTCGACCGCAGCGCGCTTGAGGAACGCGGTGCGTACGGCGTCAAAGAAGGCCTGGCCTTCCAGCTCGAAACGATCCAGGCGACCACGGGCGCTGGCGCGGGCCAGGCCCACTTCCACCGGCAGGTCAAAGACCAGGGTCAGGTCAGGACGCAGGTCGCCTTGAACGAAGGTTTCGAGCGTGGCGATGCGCTCCAGGGACAGGCCCCGACCACCGCCCTGGTAGGCATAGGTGGAATCGGTGAACCGGTCGCAGATCACCACGGCACCGCGCGCGAGGGCTGGGCGAATCACCTCGGCCAGGTGCTGGGCACGGGCGGCGAACACCAGCAGCAGCTCGGTGTCCGGGTTCATCTGCTCTTCACCCGGCGCCAGCAACACCTCGCGGATACGCTCGGCCAGCGGCGTGCCGCCGGGCTCGCGGGTCAGCACCACTTCGATCCCTTCGCTGCGCAAGCGCTCAGCCAGGTAATCGCGGTTGGTGCTTTTGCCGGCGCCTTCAGGGCCTTCCAGGGTAATAAACAAGCCAGTCACAGGCAGTCCTTAGTCAGAATTATTGCGGGTTTTGCGGCGCTTCAACATCTGGCGCAGACTCGGCCGGCTTTTCAACGGGCACATCGGCCGGCGGCGTTGCATCTTCCGCAGGTTTCACCACTGGCGCCGGGCTGGAGCGATAATCGGCGCGGCGCTTGAGCTGGAACTCGCGCACGGCGGCATTATGCGCATCCAGGTCATCAGAGAAAATATGGCTGCCATCACCCCGTGCGACGAAATACAGGCTACTGCCCGGCACCGGGTTCAGCGCGGCATGGATCGCCTCGCGACCGACCATGGCGATGGGCGTCGGCGGCAGGCCGGCGACCATATAGGTGTTGTAAGGGTTGGCTTCCTTGAGGTGGGCGCGGGTCAACTTGCCGTTGTAGCGCTCGCCCAGGCCGTAGATCACCGTCGGGTCGGTCTGCAACAGCATGCCGATCTTCAGGCGACGCACAAAGACGCCGGCGATCTGCCCACGCTCTTCAGGCACGCCCGTCTCTTTCTCCACCAGGGAGGCCATGATCAACGCTTGATAAGGGTCGGTGTACGGCGCATCGGCCGCACGCTTGCTCCACTCCTGGGCGAGTACATCATCCAGACGGTTGTAGGCTTTTTTCAGGAATTCGACGTCGGTCATCCCACGTACGAAGCGGTAGGTATCCGGGAAGAACCGCCCTTCGGGAAACACGCCGGGGTGACCGAGCTTGTCCATCACCTCCGTGTCGCTCAGGCCTGCGAGGGTCTGCACGATCTTTTCATGCTTGGCCAGCGCCGAACGCACCTGGCGGAAGTTCCAGCCTTCCACCAGCGTCAGGCTGTATTGCACCACTTCGCCACGCTGCCACAGGCCGATCAGGCCTTGCGCCGTCATGCCAGGGGTCATGCGGTATTCGCCGCTGTGCAGCGGCTGGCCGTCGAGGTTGAAACGCCAGTACAGGCGCAACCAGAAGGCGCCATCCAGCACGCCGTCCGCTTCCAGGCGATTGAACGTGCCGGTCGGGGTCGCCCCAGCCGGTACGTCGAGCAATTGCTCCTGGGTCAGGTTCAAGGGCTGCTTCAGGGCCGCGTCGTATTTCCACGCGCCATAGCCCAACAGCAACGCCGCCGAGAACAGACCGATCAGCAGCAGTACAACCAGTTTTCGTATCAACTCAAATTTCCAATAGCGCGCGAACAATGCCCTGCAGTTTACGGGTGAGCGGCCCAACCGGCCAGCTCATCCCAGCGCAACCGCGCACCGGCCAAATGCCATAAACGCTGTTGCACACGAAGACTTCGTCGGCCTGCTGCAACTGCTCAAGATCGATGTCGGCCACGGCCACCGGGAGGCCTAGGCCATCTGCCTGGGCCAGAATCTCGGCGCGCATCACGCCGGCAACGCCGCATCGGGTCAGATCAGCGGTTAGTAACAAGCCGTTGCGCACCAGGAACAGGTTGCTGAATACACCCTCAATGACACGCCCGGACACATCCAGCATCAAGCCTTCAGCGTGCTCGGCGTCTTGCCATTCGGCGCGGGCGATCACCTGCTCCAGGCGATTGAGGTGCTTGAGACCGGCCAGCAACGGCTGCTCGGCCAAGCGCGTCGCACACGCAAACAGACGGATACCGTCGACTGCATGGGCGTGGGGATAGGTAGCGGGCGGGTTGCCCTGCAAGATACGGCGCGCCGGCGCGCCAGGGTTGATGCCATAACCGCGCAGGCTGTCGCCACGGGTGAGGATCAACTTGAGGACACCGTCGCCGAGGGCGGCGGCATAGGCCAGCACTTCGCTGCGGATCACCACGGGGTCCGCAACCAAGGCGAGACGCCTGCAACCCTCAGCGAGGCGTTGCAGGTGACGGTCGAGCAGCACCGGCTGCCCGGCCCTGACGGCGATGGTCTCGAACAGCCCATCACCGTACGCCAGGCCGCGATCTTTCAGGGGCACGCTGTCCGCTGGCTGACCGTCGACCCAGCTGTGCATCACTCGGCGAACCGGCGGAACACCAGGGAACCGTTGGTGCCACCAAAACCGAACGAGTTGGAGATCACCACGTCGATCGGCATCGGTTGCGCTTCGTGAGGCACGAAGTTCAGGTCGCAGCCTTCGTCCGGCTCATCCAGGTTGATGGTCGGCGGAGCGACCTGGTCCTTAATGGCCATGACGCTGAAGATCGCTTCGACCGCGCCCGCCGCACCCAACAAGTGGCCGGTCATGGACTTGGTGGAGCTGACCGCCAGGTTGTAGGCGTGTGCGCCGAACACTGACTTGATGGCTTCGGCTTCCGCCAAATCGCCAGTCGGGGTCGACGTGCCGTGGGCGTTGATGTACTGCACCTGGTCCGCATTGACCTTCGCATCGCGCAGGGCATTGGTGATGCAACGCGCAGCACCGGCACCGTCGGACGGTGGCGACGTCATGTGGTACGCATCGCCGCTCATGCCAAAGCCGATCAGCTCGGCGTAGATGGTGGCGCCACGCGCCTTGGCGTGTTCCAACTCTTCCAGCACCAGGGCACCGGCACCGTCGGACAGTACGAAACCGTCACGGCCTTTGTCCCATGGACGGCTGGCGCGGGTGGGTTCGTCGTTACGGGTCGACAGCGCACGGGACGCACCGAAGCCGCCCATGCCGAGGCCGCAGGCCGCCATTTCGGCGCCGCCGGCGATCATCACGTCGGCTTCGTCATAGGCGATGTTGCGCGCCGCCATGCCAATGCAGTGCGTACCGGTGGTGCACGCCGTGGCGATGGCGTAGTTAGGCCCCTGTGCGCCCAAGTGGATCGACAGGAAACCGGAAATCATGTTGATGATCGAACCCGGAACGAAGAACGGTGAAATTCGACGGGGGCCGGAATCGTGCAACGTGCGGCTGGTTTCTTCGATATTGGTCAAACCGCCAATACCCGAACCCATGGCCACGCCGATGCGGTCACGGTTGGCGTCGGTGACTTCCAGGCCGGCGTTACGCACTGCCTGAAAACCGGCTGCCAGGCCGTATTGAATGAACAGGTCGAGTTTGCGGGATTCTTTGACCGAGAGGTATTCCTCGACATTGAAACCCTTTACCGAGCCGCCAAAACGGGTGGAATAGGCAGAAAGGTCCGTGTGTTCGATCAGACCAATACCACTGTGGCCAGCCAGAATGCCCTGCCAACTGCTCGGCACATCCGTGCCCAGTGGCGACAACATACCCATACCGGTGACTACGACGCGTCTACGCGACACAGCACTCTCCTTTTTCTAATGACGACACTTTTGCTTCAGCGCTTGTTTTTCATCAGGGCTAAAGAAAAAACCGCACGCCGTTACAGCAGTGCGGTTTTTCCCTGACAGCAAGCGACGACTACAAACTATTACGCCTGGTGGCTAGTAACGTAGTCGATAGCAGCTTGAACAGTAGTGATTTTTTCAGCTTCTTCGTCCGGGATTTCGGTCTCGAATTCCTCTTCCAGAGCCATCACCAGCTCAACGGTGTCAAGGGAATCGGCACCCAGGTCTTCTACGAAGGAAGCAGTGTTGACCACTTCTTCTTCTTTAACGCCCAGTTGCTCGGCGACGATTTTCTTGACGCGCTCTTCGATGGTGCTCATACCTTGTTTAACTCCTAATGGACAAATTCAGGCAGCTGGCCAGTGGGTAAGTGTATAGAAAGCCTTTTCAGCTTTTCAACTGAAAGCTTCACCCTGTACCCGGTCGGCCACCTGCCTATAAATTAAGTTGCAGCTTTATAACGGATTTTAGACAGCTCGTATGACATTTTTTTGAAGCGATCCGTCACAATTTAACTCATGTACATCCCGCCGTTCACCGGGATTGTAGCCCCAGTCACGTATGCCGCACCGTCGGATGCCAGGAAAGTGACCACATTCGCGATCTCTTGGGCCTGGCCCAGACGGCCCAGCGGAATCTGCGTCAGCAAGGCTTCACGCTGTGCTTCCGGCAGCTCACGGGTCATATCGGTGTCGATGAACCCTGGGGCCACCGAGTTGACCGTAATCGACCGCGAGCCGACTTCACGTGCCAATGCACGGCTGAAACCTTCCAGACCGGCTTTGGCGGAGGCGTAGTTTACTTGGCCTGCGTTGCCCATGGCACCCACTACGGAGCCAATATTGATAATTCGGCCCCAACGCGCCTTGGTCATGCCGCGCAAAACGCCCTTGGACAGGCGAAACAGACTGTTCAAGTTGGTGTCGACCACGTCGTACCACTCGTCGTCTTTCATGCGCATCATCAGGTTGTCGCGGGTGATACCGGCGTTGTTCACCAGAATCGCCGGCGCACCGAACTGTGCGGTGATCTCGGCCAGTACAGCAGCCACGGACTCATCACTGGTCACGTTCAGCTCAAGGCCAGTACCTTGCACGCCGTTTTCCTTCAGGGTCGCGGCGATACGCTCGGCGCCCGAAGCGGAAGTGGCGGTACCGATCACAACGGCGCCCTGACGGCCCAGTTCCAGGGCGATCGCCTGGCCAATGCCACGGCTTGCGCCGGTAACCAGTGCAACTTTACCTTGCAGACTCATGCAGGCTTCTCCTTAGTTCGGGGATTAGGCCAGTGCCGCGCGAGCGGCAGCGAAGGCATCCGGGGTATTGAGGTTGGCAGTCGACACGCCGTCGGCGCAGCGCTTGTTCAGGCCGGCCAGGACTTTGCCCGGACCGCACTCGACCAGCTCGGTGGCGCCGTTGGCCGCCAGGGTCTGGACCGATTCAACCCATCGTACGGGCTTGTAGAGTTGTTCCAGCAGGTCGCGCTTGAGGGTGTCGAGGTCGGCAGCCACGGCGGCGCTGACGTTCTGTACCAGCGGAATCTGCGGCGCCTGCCAGTTGATGGCAGCGATGGACTCGGCAAACCGCTCGGCCGCCGGACGCATAAGCTCGCAGTGCGACGGCACGCTCACCGGCAATGGCAGCGCACGCTTGGCGCCACGGGCTTTGCAGCCTTCGATAGCACGCTCGACCGCAGCCTTGGCACCGGCGATTACCACCTGGCCAGGCGAGTTGAAGTTCACGGCGCTGACCACTTCGCCCTGGGCCGCTTCGGCGCAGGCTTCGATCACCACGGCGTCATCCAGGCCCAGGATAGCGGCCATGCCGCCCTGCCCGGCCGGAACGGCTTCTTGCATCAGTTGGCCACGGCGCTCGACCAGCTTGACCGCCTCACCGAGGGTCAGGCTGCCCGCGGCAACCAGGGCGCTGTATTCGCCCAGGCTGTGACCGGCGACGAATGCCGGACGCGTGCCGCCTTCCGCCAGCCACAAGCGCCACAGGGCGATCGAAGCGGTCAGGATGGCCGGCTGGGTCTTATCGGTTTGATTGAGCTGCTCTTCCGGCCCTTGCTGGGTCAGTGCCCACAGGTCGTAACCGAGGGCGTCGGAAGCCTCTTTAAAGGTGTCCAGGACCAGCGGGTATTGCGCGCCCAGCTCGGCCAACATGCCGAGGGACTGCGAACCCTGCCCTGGAAAGACGAATGCGAGGGATGTAGACATGTAACAAGCCCCTAATGATCTGGTCGTCAAAAATGCGCACTCCTACGGTGGGAGCACACGAAACTGACAGATTGGATGGTCAATTGAACTGGCCGGTCACATTTAAGCACTCTCGGGCCGATTCGCCTAAGGCAACAGGTCCTCAAGACGGCCGTGCAAGCGTTGCGGCAGGTTTTCATGGATCTCGATCAGGGCCCGCGCAATCGCACTTTGAAAGCCTTCCACACCGGCCGAGCCATGGCTTTTCACCACGATACCCTGCAACCCCAGGAAACTCGCACCGTTATGCCGCGCCGGGGCAAGGTCGGCCTGCAGTCGACGCATCAACGGCAACGCCAGGGCGCCAACCAGACGCGACGCCAGGTTCTGCTTGAACAACGCCTCGATACGCGTGGCGATCATGGTCGCCAAGCCTTCGCTGGATTTAAGCAGGATATTTCCGACAAACCCATCGCACACCACTACATCGGCTTCGCCACGGTACAAACCGTCACCCTCGACAAAACCGATGTAGTTCAAGCCACGCGCGCCTTGCAGCAAAGTGGCGGCCAGCTTGACCTGCTGGTTACCCTTGATGTCTTCGGTACCGATATTCAGCAAGGCCACCCGTGGCCGGGCAACACCCAGCGCTTCGGCGGCCACCGAGCCCATCACGGCAAACTGGAACAGGTGCTCGGCACTGCAATCGACGTTCGCGCCCAGGTCCAGCAGTTGGCAGTAGCCTTTCTGCGTCGGAATCGCCGCGACCATCGCCGGCCGATCAATACCGGGCAAGGTCTTGAGCACAAACCGCGACAACGCCATAAGGGCCCCGGTATTGCCGGCGCTGACACAGGCTTGCACCTTGCCATCACGCAGCAGCTCCAGCGCCACCCGCATCGAAGAGTCGGGCTTGCCACGCAAAGCCGCCGCTGGCTTTTCATCCATGGTGATGGTTTCGCTCGCTGGCGTAATCGTCAGGCGCGCGCGATCCACCGCCGGATGGCTGGCAATCAGTTCTTCAAGTAGGGAGGGTTGACCGACAAGGGTCAGGTGCAGCGAGGGTGTAGCAGACAGGCTGGCAATGCAGGCCTGAACAATGCTGCGGGGACCGAAGTCCCCGCCCATTGCGTCTATCGCGATGACTAGAGCAGACAAGTGATTACTCGTCAGCGCCCTTGTCGATCACTTTACGACCACGGTATACGCCTTCTGGCGATACGTGGTGACGCAGGTGAATTTCACCGGTGGTTTTTTCTACAGACAGAGTGCTCGCCGTCAGGGCATCGTGCGAACGACGCATGTCACGGGCAGAGCGGGATTTTTTGTTCTGCTGAACAGCCATAATTGATTAACTCCTAAACGTTTGGGTCACGCTTTAACTGCGCCAATACACTGAACGGGTTGGACCGCGTTACCTCGTCCTCGCTCGGTTCGGGCTCGTCATCGAGCCCCTCCGGCTGCTGGCATTCTTCCGGATGATGAGCAGGCACAATGGGCAAGGCGAGCAGAAGCTCCTCCTCGATCAGTGCATGCAGATCCAATGGATCTTCGCCCAGTTCCAGCACGTCATAACCTTTCGGCAACGACTGGGTATTCGCACCCTCCTTCACCACAGCATAACTGCACTCGCTGTGAATCGGCAGGGTGACCAGCTCAAGACAACGCTGGCAAACCATTTTGACTTCGGTGTCGATAAAGCTGTGGATTACCACAGACTTACGTTCATCTCGTTCAAAAACGAATTTGGCCTGCACCGTACCGACAGTGTCGGAAAGCGGGTCGCAGAGTCTCTCCAAATCGGCCAGCAGCAATTCACCTTGAAGGGAAGTGCCACGATCAGCCAATTTGCGCGGGTCAACGTGAGGTGGAATCGGGTCATTCAACATAGGCGCAGCATTATAGGGATGCACCCAGCCATGTCAAAGGAAATTCAGCCCTGTGCGTCAGCCGGTCGCCCCGCTAGAATCCCCGGCTGCCCTGAGGAGACGCCCATGCTGCCTTTATTACTCGCATCCAGCTCGGTTTATCGCCGGGAATTGCTGAGCCGCCTGCACCTGCCGTTCATCTGCAGCTCACCCGATATCGACGAAAGCCACCGTGAAAATGAGTCCGCCGTGGAACTGGTCAAGCGCCTGGCCGAACAGAAAGCCCGCGCCCTCGCCGCCAGCCATCCAGGGCACCTGATTATAGGCTCCGACCAGGTCGCGGCGCTCGATGGCCGGATCATCGGCAAACCCCACACCTTCGAAAACGCTCGCGAACAACTGCTGGCGGCCAGTGGCAAGCGTGTGAGCTTCCTGACTGGCCTTGCGCTGCTCAACAGCAAAACCGGTCAGTGTCAGGTCGACTGCGTATCTTTTACCGTGCACATGCGGGAACTGGACGCGGAACGCATCGAGCGTTACCTGCGGATTGAGCAGCCGTATGACTGTGCGGGCAGTTTCAAGGCCGAAGGGTTGGGCGTGAGCCTGTTCCAGAGCACAGACGGGCCGGATGCGACGAGCCTGGTAGGCCTGCCACTGATCCGACTGGTGGATATGCTGCTGGCCGAAGGCGTACAGATCCCCTGACCTACAAAAAACCGGCCGCAAGGGCCGGTTCTTTTTGACCTTGGACTGTCAGCGCAGCGTCGGGCCCTGGAAGCCCATATACAACGCCAGCTTCTCTGCCACGCTGGCACCCAGCCGCTTGGAGAACCGGTCAAATGGCGACTCTTCGACGGTGAAGTCCACCAACTCTTTCTCGCCAATCACATCCCGCGCCACCGAACTGGCACTGCCCAGGCCATCGATCAGACCCAGCGGCAACGCTTGTTCGCCCGACCACACCAGGCCGGAGAACAACTCCGGATGGTCTTTATCCTTCAGACGATCGCCGCGCCCCTGCTTCACGCTGGCGATGAACTGACGATGCGTGGTGTCGAGCACGCCCTGCCAGAACTGGGTTTCGTCAGCCTTCTGCGGCTGGAACGGATCCAGGAACGACTTGTGCTCGCCCGACGTGTAGGTGCGACGCTCTACACCGAGCTTCTCCATGGTGCCGACAAAGCCGTAGCCGGCTGCCGTCACACCGATGGAACCCACCAGACTGGCCTTGTCGGCGTAGATCTGGTCGGCAGCACTGGCAATGTAATAGGCACCCGAAGCCCCCAGGTCAGAAATCACCGCATACAGCTTGGTATCCGGATGCAGGCCACGCAGGCGGCGAATCTCGTCATACACGTAACCGGACTGCACCGGGCTGCCGCCTGGGCTGTTGATGCGCAGGATCACGCCCTTGACCTTGGGGTCTTCAAACGCGGCACGCAGGCTGCTGACGATGTTGTCGGCGCTGGCGGACTCCTTGTCGGCAATCACCCCGCGCACTTCGATCAGGGCGGTGTAGTTGGCACCACGGGTTGCGCTTTTTTCCATGTCCATCAGCGGGCTGAACAATGCGAGCATGGCGATAAGCCAGACGAACGTCAGCAGCTTGAAGAAAATCCCCCAGCGCCGTGCACGGCGTTGTTCCTGGACGCTGGCCAGGAGGGTTTTCTCCAGCAGCTTCCAGCTTTTGTCGTCGCTGTTTTCAACCTTTTCGGGCGCTTTCCACTCGTCACTCATGCCATCAACCCCAGCAAAGACTTATTGGGCCCGGCTGAGCCAGGCCTGCAATTCGGAAAAATGATCGATCGTCAGACGCGGCTCGTATTGCTGCAAGGCCTCGGCAGCCTGGGCGCCATAGCTGACTGCCACACTGTCCATGCCCGCATTGCGCGCCATCATCAGATCGAAGGAAGCATCACCCACCATCAAGGCCTGGCGTGGCGACACGCCGCAATGGGCCAGGATCTGCTCCAGCATCAGAGGGTGAGGCTTACTGGCAGTTTCATCGGCGGCGCGGGTGATATCGAAATAATCTTCCCAACCGTGAGCCTTGAGCACCCGATCCAGCCCGCGACGCGCCTTGCCGGTGGCGACCGCCAGGTGATAACCCTCGGCGCGAAACGCATCCAGTGACTGCACCACACCGTCGAACAACGGCGAAGGCGTGGCCTCCAGGGCGATGTAGTGGTCCGCATAGTGATCACGAAAGGTGACCAGTTCGGCGTCACTGATCTCGGGGTATAGGGTACGAATCGCCTCAGGCAGGCCCAGGCCGATGATGCCTTTGACCGCGTGATCAGTGCACAGCGCATAGCCCGAGCGGGTCGACGCCGCGTGCATCGACTCGACAATCCGGCCAATGGAGTTGGCCAGGGTGCCGTCCCAATCGAAAATCAGCAGTTTGTAATCAAGGTGCGACACTCAAACGCTCCACGGTCTTGGCCCACATCTCATCGACCGGCGCCTGCAGCTTCAACTCGCCACCATCAGGCAGTGGCACCGTGAGCATGTAGGCGTGCAGGAACAGGCGCTTGCCGCCCAGGTCGCGGATTTCCTTGGAGAAATCCTCGTCGCCGTACTTGGTATCACCAGCAATGCAATGGCCGGCGTGCAAGGTGTGCACGCGAATCTGATGGGTACGCCCGGTCACAGGCTTGGCCTCGACCATGGTGGCGAAGTCACCGAAGCGACGCAGCACCTTGAACAGGGTCAGGGCTTCTTTGCCCTCCTCGTCCACTTCCACCATGCGCTCGCCGGAGCGCAAGTTGCTCTTCTGCAACGGCGCGCGGACGCTTTTGATGGAACTGGCCCAGTTGCCGCGCACCAGCGCCATGTAGCGCTTGTCCACGCCATCGCCACGCAGGGCGGTGTGCAGGTGGCGCAACATGCTGCGTTTCTTGGCGATCATCAGCAGGCCGGAGGTGTCGCGGTCCAGGCGATGGACCAATTCCAGCTCCTTGGCGTCCGGACGCAACTGACGAAAGGCTTCGATCACGCCGAAATTCAGGCCACTGCCGCCGTGAACCGCAATGCCGCAAGGCTTGTTGATCACGATCAGCTTGTTGTCTTCGAAGACAATCGAGGCTTCCAGGCGTTGCAACAAACCCTGGGCCAAGGGCACAGGCTCGTCACGCTCGGGCACGCGAACCGGCGGCACACGGACGATATCGCCCGCCTGCAACTTGTACTCGGGCTTGATCCGACCCTTGTTCACCCGCACTTCACCTTTACGCAAGATGCGGTAAATCAAGGTCTTGGGCACGCCTTTGAGCCTGGCCAGGAGAAAATTGTCGATGCGTTGGCCGGCATATTCCGGCGAGACCTCGAGCAGCTGGACGCTGGGGGTCTGGGGGGCGGTAGTCGTCATGGCGGCGATGATAACAATTTTTTATGGAATTGAAGCACTTAATCATTGCTGCTATAGTCGCGAACGCCGCCAAAAGCGGCCTGGACAGAGGACTTGCGGCAAACTGCCGGCCCTGACCATCGCAATTCATCAGGACGCGAGGCCGTCCTACGGGGCTTTCGCCACCCTGGAAGGCTCAAGATTGTAACAAGCGCAGGTGACATGAGGCCTGAAGCGAGTGCAGAAAGCAGAGTGAATACTCGCGTTCTGCGCCGATATTTACGGCCAGTTCACAAAGTGCAGTCAGTCTTGGACCAGACCACGGCGAATGCTTCGGAAACAACGCCTGTTAAGAGCTGAGTGAGAGCGCAACCGCCCACACCTAGTCTTGTTTAGCCATGAGCGTGGACTCCCCATTGGAGAACACGGTAAATGCCAACCCGCTGCGGATTCTGCGCGCGGCAGCACCCGAATTATCAGGGATACGTGTAGGGTGGAGATGCACAACCGTCGGACCGTGTAGCACTAGGCTTATATTTAGACGCTTCATCTCGTCCACAGTCGCCGGTTGATTCCTCCTCCTGACCTTAGCTTTTGTTGAAGTGGTGCCTTTGTCACCACCGCTAACAAGCAGGACGCGTCCGTCGCGATACCGGCCCAATTGGCTGGTTTTTGCTGGACACTGGAGTGGCCAACCACTCTTGACGCACCTGACACCGACCGTGAGAAGTCGTGTGTGCCGAACGCCGTTTCCGGCAGCCCGGAAACCGACGGTACAACATGAAAAGAATGCTGATTAACGCAACTCAACCCGAAGAGTTGCGTGTTGCACTGGTAGATGGCCAACGCCTCTACGACCTGGACATCGAATCCGGTGCACGCGAGCAAAAGAAGGCCAACATCTATAAAGGCCGTATTACTCGCATCGAACCAAGCCTTGAGGCTGCCTTTGTCGATTTCGGCTCCGAGCGCCACGGCTTCCTGCCCCTCAAGGAAATCTCCCGCGAATACTTCAAGAAAGCCCCTGAAGGCCGCGTGAACATCAAGGACGTCCTGAGCGAAGGCCAGGAAGTCATCGTCCAGGTCGAAAAAGAAGAACGTGGCAACAAGGGCGCAGCCCTGACCACGTTCATCAGCCTGGCTGGCCGTTACCTGGTCCTGATGCCGAACAACCCACGTGCCGGCGGCATTTCCCGTCGCATCGAAGGCGAAGAGCGCAACGAACTGCGCGAAGCGCTGAACGGCCTGATCGCACCGGCCGACATGGGCCTGATCGTTCGCACTGCAGGCCTGGGCCGCAGCAGCGAAGAAATGCAGTGGGACCTCGACTACCTGCTGCAGCTGTGGACCGCTATCAAAGAAGCGTCCCTGGATCGTTCCGCGCCGTTCCTGATCTACCAGGAAAGCAACGTGATCATCCGCGCCATCCGCGATTACCTGCGCCAGGACATCGGCGAAGTGCTGATCGACAGCGTTGAAGCCCAGGACGAAGCCCTGACCTTCATTCGCCAGGTGATGCCGCAGTACGCCAGCAAGATCAAGCTGTACGAAGACAGCGTTCCGCTGTTCAACCGTTTCCAGATCGAAAGCCAGATCGAGACCGCCTTCCAGCGCGTCGTCGAACTGCCTTCCGGTGGCTCCATCGTGATCGACCCGACCGAAGCCCTGGTGTCCATCGACATCAACTCGGCACGTGCGACCAAAGGCAGCGACATCGAAGAAACCGCCCTGCAGACCAACCTGGAAGCGGCTGAAGAAATCGCCCGCCAGCTGCGCCTGCGTGATATCGGCGGCCTGATCGTGATCGACTTCATCGACATGACCCCTGCCAAGAACCAGCGCGCCGTGGAAGAAAAAGTCCGCGAATGCCTGGAAGCTGACCGTGCCCGCGTACAGGTCGGTCGCATCTCGCGCTTCGGCCTGCTGGAAATGTCCCGTCAGCGCCTGCGTCCATCCCTGGGCGAGAGCAGCGGCATCGTCTGCCCGCGTTGCAACGGCACCGGCATCATCCGTGACGTTGAATCGCTGTCCCTGGCGATCCTGCGCCTGATCGAAGAAGAAGCCCTGAAAGACCGCACCGCCGAAGTCCGCGCGCAAGTGCCGATCCCGGTTGCAGCCTTCCTGCTCAACGAAAAACGCAACTCGATCACCAAGATCGAACTGCGCACCCGTGCCCGTATCGTCATCCTGCCGAACGATCACCTCGAAACCCCGCACTTCGAAGTGCAACGCCTGCGTGACGACAGCCCGGAAGCCCACAGCGGCCAGTCCAGCTACGAAATCGCCGCTGCCGCTGCCGAAGTGGAAGAAGTCCAGCCAGCCGCCGCGACCCGCACCCTGGTTCGCCAGGAAGCTGCAGTCAAGACCGCTCCAGCTCGCGCCAATGCACCGGTTCCAGCTGAAGTTGCAGCACCAGTTGCCGCGCAGGCCGCCCTGCCTGAGCCAAGCCTGTTCAAAGGCCTGGTGAAGTCGCTGGTCAGCCTGTTCGCCACCAAGGAAGAGCCAGTGGCTCCGGTCGTGGTTGAGAAACCGGCCTCCGAGCGCCCTGCGCGCAACGAAGAGCGTCGCAACGGTCGCCAACAGAGCCGTAACCGCAACGGTCGCCGTGACGAAGAGCGCAAGCCGCGCGAAGAACGTGCACCGCGTGAAGAACGCGCTCCACGTGAAGAGCGTGCCCCTCGCGAAGCCCGTGAAGAAACCCCGACCGTAGAACGTGCACCACGCGAAGAGCGCGCACCACGTACTCCGCGTGCCCCACGTGAAGACCGCAAGCCACGTGGCGAGCGTGAAGAACGTGTGCGTGAACTGCGTGAGCCGCTGGACGCAGCCCCTGCTGCCGTAGCCGGTGCCGCCGCTGCTACCGAAGAGCGCCCAGCTCGCCAGCCGCGTGAAGAGCGTGCGCCACGTGAAGAGCGCCAACCTCGCGCCCCGCGTGAAGAGCGTCAACCGCGTGCCGAACAAGCCGCTGCCGCCAGCGAAGAAGAAGTGCTGACCGGTGAAGAGCAACTGCAGGAAGACGGTCAGGAAGGCGCCGAAGGCGATCGTCCACGCCGCCGCTCCCGTGGCCAGCGTCGTCGCAGCAACCGTCGTGAGCGTCAACGTGATGCCAACGGCAACGTGATCGAAGGCTCGGAAGAGACCGGCGAAAACGCAGAAGCCGCGACCGGCGAACCGACTGGCGCCGAACTGGCTGCCGGCCTGGCCGTTACCGCGGCTGTTGCCAGCTCGGTCATCAGCGCTCCTGCTGAAGCCCAGGCTCACGAGCAGGCTGAACGCGCTACTGCTGCTGTCGAAGAAACCGTAGTGGTTGAAGCACCTGCTGCCGAGGCCCCAGTGGTTGAAGCGCCGGTTGTTGAAGCACCAGCAGTTGAAGCGCCAGTTGTAGAGACACCGGTTGTCGAAGCCACTACCCCAATCGAAGCACCGGCTGTTCCGGAAGTGGAAGTTGCCCAGGCACCTGAAGCCCAACCAGAAGTTGAAGTGGCGGTCGTTGAGCCTGAGCCAGTGGTTGAAGCGATTGTCGAAGCACCGGTTGTCGAAGCCGCTCCAGAAGTTCGTGAAGTTCGTGAAGAACAGACCGCCTTCCAATGGACTGCCGAGCCAGCCGCTCCGGTTGAAGCGCCAGAACCTGCCCCAGTGGTAGAAGAAGCGCCGGCACCGGTTGCCGAAGTCGTGGTTACCGAGCCAGCCCCAGTGGTTGAGCCTGCTCCGGTCGTTGAACCTGCGCCCGTGGTTGAAGCACCGGTCGTTGCCGAAGTGGCAGCGCCAGTGGTTGAAGCCGCACCGGTCAGCGCCCTGACTGAAAACGGCCGTGCACCGAACGACCCACGTGAAGTGCGTCGTCGTCGCAAGGAAGCTGAAGCCGCAGCAGCTGCTGCCGCGGCACGGGAAGCAGAACACGAGAGCAAACCTCTCGCCTGATTCGAGCAGCCACTAAAAAGCCCCGCCTGAGTGATCAGGCGGGGCTTTTTTATGTGTGCTCGGTCAGGAGTAGCGCAACAACGCTGGCACATCCACATCCCATAACACGCCGGGGTCATCTACTGGCACCTCCCACACCGTCGCCTGAGCAAACAACGGCTTGGCGCCACGACCCCCCGTCAAGGCCATCAGCCCAGGCCCCAATGCCTGGCCAAACGCCACGGGATGCCCGTAGCGCCCATCCTGCACCGGCACGCTGATACCGCCCGCCTCCAGCCCCTCGATCACCCGTTCAATACTCGACGACCGGATAAACGGCATATCCCCCAGCACCACCAACCAGCCGTCTGCCGCACCACTGGCCGCAACCGCCGCTGCAATACTGTCGCCCATACCAGCCGAACGCAGCAGCAGGACGTCACAACCATAGGCTTCGGCCAACCGAATGACATCCGCACGATCAGGTGACGTCACCACCCAACGCCTCACGACGCGCTCAGGCAAGTTCACCAGCACCTGCTCGATCACCGGCCGCACCACGCCGTCCAGGCCAACGCAATCCGCCAACAACTTATCCTGGTCCGCCCCGGCTTCAGCGCGGAAACGACTGCCCTGCCCTGCCGCCAGCACAATCGCCGTGACGGTCACTCTGCGACCGCCGGCAACGGCTTCTTCTGCATCGGCGCTACACCGTTCTTGATCGCGACAATTTCCGCCATCAACGACAACGCGATTTCGGCCGGCGTGTGGCTGCCGATATGCAAGCCAATCGGCCCGTGCAGGCGCGCAATCGCCTCGACGGATAAGCCAAGCGCTGCCAGGTTTTCCCGGCGTTTCTGGGTGTTGACCCGCGAACCCAGGGCGCCAATGTAGAACGCCGAGGAATTCAGTGCCGTGAGCAACGCCATATCATCCAGACGCGGGTCATGGGTGAGGCAGACGATGGCCGTACGCTCATCGGTCTGGATGTTCAGCACCGCCTCATCGGGCATGCCCGGCACAAAGCGACCGTGCTGTTCTTCCCAGCCGTAGACGAACTCGTCGCGGGGGTCGCAGATCAACACTTCGAAATCCAGCAAACGCGCCATTTCCGCCACATAACGTGACAGTTGGCCGGCGCCGATCAGCAGCAGGCGCCAGCGCGGGCCGTAGATGGCGCGCAAGCGTTCGCCGTCGAAGGTCACGACATCAGTCTTGCTCGCGTCGCTCAGGGTGACTTTGCCACTGGTCAGTTCCAGCTCACGTGCGACGATCTGATGATCTTCACATCGCGCCAGCAAGTCGGCTACCCACGCCCACTCGTCCACGCGCTCCTCGGTCAGGCGCAGGGTGCCACCACATGGCAGGCCAAAACGCGCGGCTTCATCGCGGGTAACGCCATAGGTGACCAACTGCACCGGTGGCCCGTCTTCGGGCAAGCGACCATCCTGCAGGCGTGCAATCAAGTCATCCTCGATGCAACCGCCCGACACCGAACCGATCACCACACCGTCGCCACGCAACGCCAGCATGGCTCCCGGCGGCCGTGGTGCGCTGCCCCAGGTCTGGACCACGCTGTACAACACCACTCGCTGCCCGGCGCGGCGCCATTCGAGCACGCTGCGCAGGACATTCAAATCAACACTGTCCACATAACCTCCTGCAAGCGTCACAACCGATTCACTTACTGTAAAACAAAAGCCGCCAAAGTAATGCGCCAGAAACGCAAACGCCCCGAACCAGTCGGGGCGTTTGTGGGTTGCTGTGGCGTCTGGTTACGCCAGCAGCGGCTTACTTGACGACAGGTGCAGGGCCTTCGGCCACGCCCAGGTCGTCCAGCTCGCGGGTTTCCGAGATACCGGTACCGCCGGACGCCAGCTCGCTTTGCAGCTTGTCGGTGTCCAGTTCCTTGACCCACTTGGCCACAACGATGGTAGCAACGGCATTACCCACCAGGTTGGTCAGCGCGCGGGCTTCGGACATGAAGCGGTCGATACCCAAGATCAGCGCCAGGCCAGCAACCGGCAGGTGGCCTACGGCCGACAAGGTCGCAGCCAGTACGATGAAGCCCGAACCGGTCACGCCAGCAGCGCCTTTGGAGGACAGCAGCAGCACCAGCAGCAGGGTGATCTGGTGGGTGATGTCCATGTGGGTGTCAGTCGCCTGGGCGATGAACACGGCAGCCATGGTCAGGTAGATCGAAGTACCGTCGAGGTTGAACGAGTAGCCAGTTGGAATCACCAGGCCTACTACGGATTTCTTCGCGCCCAGACGCTCCATCTTGATCAGCATGCGTGGCAGTGCGGATTCCGAGGAGGAAGTACCCAGTACGATCAGCAGCTCTTCACGGATGTAGCGGATCAGTTTGATCACACTGAAACCGTGAGCGCGGCAGATACCGCCCAGCACTATCAGTACGAACAGGATGCACGTGATGTAGAAGCAGATCATCAGCTGGCCCAACTGCACCAGCGAACCTACGCCGTAGGCACCGATGGTGAACGCCATGGCGCCCAGGGCACCGATTGGCGCGAGCTTCATGATCATGTTGATGATGTTGAACATCACGTGGGCGAAGCGATCGATGAAGTCCAAGACCGGCTTGCCGTAGGCACCCAGGCGATGCAGGGCGAAACCGAAGATCACCGAGAACATCAGCACTTGCAGGATGTCGCCGTTGGCGAAGGCGCCGACGATGGTGTTAGGGATCACGTTGAGGATAAAGCCGACGATGCTCTGGTCTTTACCGGCAGTGACGTAGGCCGCCACTTTGGAGGCATCCAGGGTCGCTACGTCGATGTGCATGCCGGCGCCCGGCTGCACAACGTTGACCACGATCAGGCCGATCAGCAGTGCGATAGTCGAAACGATTTCGAAGTACAGCAGCGCGTAGCCGCCGGTTTTGCCGACCGATTTCATGCTTTGCATGCCAGCGATGCCGCTGACAACGGTGCAGAAGATGATCGGGGCGATGACCATTTTGATCAGTTTGATGAACCCGTCACCCAGCGGCTTGAGGGCCACACCGGTCTGCGGGTAGAAGTGACCGAGCAAAATACCGATTACGATTGCAACGATCACCTGGAAGTACAGGGATTTGTAGATTGGCTGACGAGTCGTCATTGCAAAGTTCCTCAATCGTCCCGTGTGGCAAATATCCGCCGTTGCCCACGACACTTGAATTGCGAACCCTCCTGCACTGGAGGGATTTGTTGTTTGCGAGATCTGTAAGACCAGGCCTGCGCTGTAATCCTTATCGCAAACGCCGTGCCACTTTGCTGAAAAACCTTAGAGGCCTTTAGACATCAGGGCTGGAGGTTTTCAGGCACCCTCCCAAGCGCCAAAGCAGGTGGCGGATTTCCGCCCACTCAACCAATCCCGTCCTACAATTTGGCGGATATCCGCCTTGTGACCCCCTCCGGGGATGGCTACCATCGCCACTCCAAGGACGAGGCCTTCGCATGCGTGAACGTACCATCGCCAGTCATTACGCCAGGGCCGCCCTGGGCGGGGCGCGTCGGGCCGGCTATGACTGCTCGGGCCTGCTGCAACAGGTAGCCATCACCCCGGAGTTGCTGACCGAACCCCGCGCCCGCATCGCCCCGGAGCAGTTCACCCGCCTGCTGCAAATGCTCTGGCTGGCACTGGACGACGAATACCTGGGATTCGCCGACGGCCCGAGTAAACGCGGCACCTTTGCCATGATGTGCCACGCGCTGATCCACTGCCGCACCTTGGAGAAGGCTCTGGAACGCGGCTTATTATTTTATAGCCTATTCCCGCAAGGCCCGCGCTGGCAGCTGACACGCGAAGGCGAAATGGCCCGCTTGAGCCTGGACGACTCGCAGTTGTGGGACCCGGATCATTTCTTGAGTGAGTGCCTGCTAGTGATCTGGCATCGCTTGGGCAGTTGGCTGATCGGCCAACGTATCCGGCTGCATCAAGCCACTTTCAGTTACCCCATGCCTGCACACGCCAGCGAATATGACCTGCTGTTTCCCTGCGCCCAGGTGTTCGGTGCACCGAACAGCAGCCTGGTGTTTCCCGCGCGCTACCTGAGCCTGCCGTTGTTGCAGGACGAACGCACACTCAAGCACTTCCTGGAACGCTCCCCCGCCGACTTGCTCTCTCGGCCGGACGAAGGCGACAGCTTGAGCAGCCAACTTCGCCGCCTGCTCAGCCGCGACCGCACGCCCTGGCCGGACCTGGAAGCCGTGGCCCAACACCTGCACATCAGCCCGCAGACCCTGCGCAGGCATTTGCGCGAAGAAGGCACCAGCTTTCAGGCACTCAAGGATGAGCTGCGGCGGGACATCGCCATCTATCATCTGGGCCGGGCGGATTTGTCATTGCAGGAGATTGCCGAGCAGCTCGGGTTTTCCGAACCGTCGGCGTTTCATCGGGCGTTCAAGAAGTGGACGGGGCTGACGCCGGGGGCTTATCGGGCCCAAGAGAGCTAGAGGAAAAAGTTATCTCTGTGGTGAGCGGGCTCACCACAAAAACCGATCAAACGGCGGGGAAGTGAATCTTGAACGCAGCGCCGCCCAACGGCGAATCACCCAAGGTCAGCCGCGCGCCATAGCTTTCAATGATGTCCTTGACCACCGCCAACCCAATACCTTGCCCCGGATGCTGGCGATCAAGCCGCTCGCCCCGCTGCAGAATCCTTGCCCGCTGATCCGGCGGCACACCGGGGCCATCATCTTCAATACACAGCTCACTGCCTTCGAGGTTTTCCACGAAGCTGATGCGCACTTCGCCCAAACACAGGCGGTAGGCGTTTTCCAGCAGGTTGCCGAGCAACTCCAGCAAGGCGCCCTTCTCGATCGGCACGTCGCACTCTTCCGGCAGTTCAAAGGACACGGTGACACGCTTGTCGCGGTAAACCTTGTCCAGCGTATCGCACAAGCTTTGCAGCACCGGCTCCAAGCGCACCTGGTGCCGCACCAAGCCACTTTTACGCAGGCTGGCACGTTGCAACTGGTAGCTGATCTGCTGGCTCATGCGCTCGATCTGCGATTGCAGCACCCAGGCCTGGTCGCGGTCTTCCGGGCGCTGGGCCATGTCTTCGCTCACACCTTGCAGTACGGCGAGCGGGGTTTTCAGGCTGTGGGCCAGGTCGTCGAGGGAATCGCGGTAACGCGCCCGTTGCTCACGCTCGCTGTGCAGCAAGCGGTTGAGGGAGCCGGTAAGGCGCAGCAGTTCGCGAGGGTGTTGTTCGGACAGGCTCTCGCGGGTGCCGCCTTCGATCTGGTCGAGTTCCTGGCTCAGCCGTCGCAGCGCCTGCAACCCCCAGGTCAGGCCCAGCCACAGCAACGTCAGCAGCACCAGCAAGGCCGCACCGAAGCCCAGGTAGAGGTTTTCGCGCAGGCCTTCGAGGGTCAGTTGGTATTCGCGCACCGGTTGCAGGGCGACAATACTGAAGGCCGCGCTCTTGCCGCCGAGCAGCCTGACCTCCACGTCATAAACAAAGAACTCCTGACCGTTGGCCTCGCGAATCCGCGCAAATTCATTGCCGCGCCCGTCGTAGCGCGGTTTGTAGTTGATATTTTCTTCCTTGGTCGCCCGCGAACGCCACACCAAGTGGCCTTCACGGTCGTAGATATAGCCGAGCAGGCGGCTGTCAGTGAGATTGAAGCGTTCGTCCGGCAACTGCGCTGGCATCAGCAGGCGGTTGTTTTCGACCCGCGCGGCAGAGATCAGCGTGGTGACGTCCGAGGCCAGGCGCTGCTCGATGGAATCCTGCAACGCCAGGCTGAACGCCCCTTGCATGGCCGGCAACAAGCCCAGCATGAACAGCACGGCCAGGGTCGCGGCCGCCAGCATCAAGCGCACGCGTAGCGAGCGAATCAACGGCAGCGCTCATTGAACAGGTAGCCCAGGCCACGCACCGTGTCGATTGGCTTGAACCCGGCCGGGCCTTCCAGCTTACGACGCAGGCGGCCGACCAGCACTTCGATGACATTCGGATCGCGCTCGTCGTCATCGGGATAGAGCTGTTCCATCAAGCGGTCCTTGGCCACCACTTGCTGGTGGTGACGCATCAGGTACTCAAGGATTCGGTATTCGTAGGCCGTCAGCGCCAGGGGCTGTTCGTCGAGGGACGCCTGCTTGCGGTTGAGGTCCAGCAGCAGCGGGCCTGCGACAATCGTCGACTGGGTAAAGCCACTGGAGCGGCGCAACAACGCGTTCATCCGCGCCTCCAGCTCTTCGAACTGGAACGGCTTGACCACGTAGTCGTCGGCACCGGCCGCCAGGCCTTCGACCTTGTCCTGCCAGTTGCCACGGGCGGTGAGGATCAGGATCGGGAAGGTCTTGGCCTGGGTGCGCAGTTGGCGGATCAGGTCCAGGCCGCCCATGCCGGGCAGGCCCAGGTCGATGATCGCCAGGTCATGGTTGAACTGGCCGGTCTGGTACAGGGCCTCTTCGGCATTGGCCACGGCCTCGACCACATGCCCGCTGTCGGTCAGGCGGGTCAACAGGTGATGACGCAGCAGCGCCTCATCTTCCACCACCAGCAATTTCATAAGGCTCTCCAAAGCAAATCAACTGTCCGACAGAGGGATATCATAGCGGCCCTGCAAGTCTTGCGGGCGCAGTTTAATGCCATTGAACTGGCCGGTCAGGTGTTCATAGCCGGCGCGATAGGCCGGCTGCGGGGTTGCCAGGCCCAGGGATTGGCCCCAGGGCGTGGGTTGGCTGGCAGACTCTTCGAAACTGACACGCTGGATCAAAGTGCTGGATTTCTTGGTTTTCTCACCGCCGAACGCAGCAAAGGCACGATCGCCTGCCTGGGCTCCGGCAGTGGCACTGAGCATGGTTAACGCCAACATCAGCTGTTTGATCACGGTCATGGTGTTACCTCTACGCGTTTGGCTGCTGCCCTTGTGTGAGTTCCAGACTACGCAGGCGCCCCTGAACTCCCCCTGAACAGCCTCTGAACCTCAGCTGAACCGCAGCGGGCTATCCTGTTGCCCATCAACTCGGCAAAATACCGCCCATGAATTCCCTACCCGCTTGCTGCACCCCACTCGACGCCCATTGGCCGCTGCCCGAACCCTTGCCAGGCACGGTGTTTCTCAGCACGCGCTTTGACCCTGCCTTATTAACGGCCGGCGATTTCCAACGTAGCGCCGTACCGCCACCGGCCAGCATCCAGCGCTCGGTGGCCAAGCGCCAGGCCGAATTCCTGGCCGGTCGAGTGTGTGCCCGCGCGGCCCTGCAACAACTCGATCACCTCAACTATATCCCGGCGATCGGTGAAGACCGCGCGCCGGTGTGGCCTGCGCATATCTGTGGCTCCATCACCCACAGCACCGGGCATGCGGCGGCGATTGTCGCGCACAAGGCGCAATGGCATGGGCTGGGGATGGACTTGGAGAACGTGCTGAGCCTGGAACGGGCGGAGCGGCTGGCTGGGGAAATCCTCACGCCCGATGAACTGCAACGTATGGCAACGCTACCGCGAGAGCAGATCGCACAATTGGTGACATTGACATTTTCGGTCAAGGAGAGCCTGTTCAAGGCGCTCTACCCGATTGTGCAGAAGCGCTTCTATTTTGAGCATGCCGAAATGCTGGAGTGGTCGGATTCGGGCCAATTGCGACTGCGGTTGCTGACGGATCTGTCCAGCGAGTGGTGCCATGGCAAAGAGCTGACAGCGCAGTTTTCGGTGAACGATGGGCAACTGTTGAGCCTGGTGGCCATCAAGGCTTAGGTTTTCTCCTGATCCCTCGGCCAACTCAGGCTGAAACACGCCCCACCCAGGTTATTGCTCTTGCCAATCAGCGCCCGTCCGCCGTGCCAATAGATGATCCGCCGCACGATCGACAGCCCCAGCCCATGCCCGCCGGAGGCACGGGTGCGGCTGTCGTCCAGGCGCAAGAATGGCGTGAAGATGCGCTCCCAGGCACTCTCAGGTACACCGGGGCCGTCATCCTCCACGTCGATGCGGCAACGCACCTGACCCACCTGATAACTGATCAACACCTGGCCCTGGGCATGGCGCATGGCATTGCTCACCAGATTCTGCAGCGCACGGTGCAGGTAACGTGGCTCGGCATCCACCCACGCATCATCCCAATGCGCCGAAGACAGGCAAATGCCCCTGCTCACCCTAACCTGCGGACGCAGTGGCGATAATTCGCCTATCACCTGATCGAGCAGCGCATCGAGGTCGACCCGCTGGAAATTCAGCTCCGGCGAGCCTTGCTCCAACCGCGCATACGTGAGCATTTCATCGACCAGGCCATCGAGGTCCTGGATATCGCTGTCCATGCCTTCCAAGTATTTACGCCGCGCCTCGGCCGTAGTGGCATCACCGACCATCTCCAGGCCGAACCGCAAGCGTGCCACCGGTGTGCGCAGTTCGTGGGACACCGCGCGTACCAGCTCACGCTGGATCGCCAGCAACTGCTGCAAGTGCTCGGCCATGCCATTGAATGCCGCGGCCAGACGCCCCACCGAGTCAGCGCCACGGGCCGGCACACGCACTTCCAGGTTGCCCTTGGCGATGCGGGTGGCGGCGGCTTCCAGGCCGCGCAGCCGACGCTCAAGCTGACGCACCAATAGATAGACGATCAAACCGATCAGGGTCAGGCCGATCAACGCGATCAAGATCAGCCATTGCGGCGGGTAAGGGTTCATCTGATACAAAGGCCCCAGTTCCAGCACCCATGGCGTGCCGACCATGCCAGCGAACACGCGGATCGAATCGCCGCCCTTGCCCAAGGCCATCACTGTGTCGCCTTCCGAGACGCGGCGGCGCTGGTCTTCGTCCATGTCGGCCTGGTCGAGGGTCATCAGGTGCATGTCGAAGCCAAATCCCTTGGCGTCTTTTATATCCGCCAGGCGTTGCGGCTGTTCAGCCACCGGGAAGCGCACCAGTTCGTCGGCGAGCAGGTAGATAGTCGCGCGCGCCAGCTGTTCGCTGATCTGCTGCACTTCGCCCGTAAGCACCAGTTGCGACTGATCACTGACCAAGCGCAGCACCCGCGCGGCATGAGGCCCGGTCTGCTCCACCAGCACCTGGCCGCGTTGCAGGCGATTGCGCTGGCTCAAGTCCAGCTGCGCATCGGCCAGGGGGCGCAGCTCCAAGGGAATGCCGAGCAAGCGCTCCCACACGGCCAAGGCGCGCTGGCGTTCGATGGGGCTCATGGGTTGCAGGTTGTCGCCCATCAAGGCGAAGGTGCCGTGGGCCAGGCGCTCGCGGTATTGGCCGCTGCGCACTTCATTGAGCAGGTGCAGGGCCAGCACGCCGAGCAGTGCGACCAGGATCAGCGCCGCGCACATGCCGCCGTAGATGCGCAGGAAGATCGAGTTCACAGCGGCATGTCGGCAGCAGCTTCAGGGACGAACAGGTAGCCCTTGCTGCGAATGGTCTTGATCAGGCGCGGATGGATCGGGTCGTCACCTATCTTGGGGCGAATGCGTGAGATACGCACGTCGATGGAGCGGTCCTGGCCGTCGTAACCGATACCGCGCAGGGCGATGAAGATTTCTTCGCGGGACAAAATGCGCCCGGCATTGGCCACCAGCAGCCACAGCAGGTCGAATTCGGCACTGGTCAGCTCGATACCCTCATTATGCAGCCAGGCTTCGCGCAATGCGTTGTCCACCACCAAGGGGCCGAATTGCAGGCGACGCTGGTTCTCCACTGCCGCCGGTTCCGCCGGTTCGCTGCGCCGCAGCAAGGCCTGGATACGAGCCAGCAACAGGCGCGGGCGCACGGGCTTGCACACGTAGTCGTCGGCGCCCATGTCCAGGCCTAGCACCTGGTCCATGTCATCGGTGCGTGCGGTGAGCATCAGGATCACGCCGTCATAGCGCTCGCGCACCTTGCGGCAGATGCTCAAGCCGTCTTCACCGGGCAGCATCAGGTCGAGGATCACCAGGTCAGGCTGTTCGTCGATGATGCGCGCCGCGGCCAGGGCGCCATCGCCTTCCACGGACACCCGCAGGCCGTTGCTCTCCAGATACTCACGGGTCAATTCGGCCAATCGCTGGTCGTCTTCGACTATCAATACCTGCCAGGCTTCTTGCTCCACGGGTGACCTCAATGTCTGTCATAAAAGGCGGGCATGATCTGGGTAACTGCACAGCCCGATACGGCCGATTGTAGCCATGGGCCAGCCCTCAAACACAAGCCGGGAAATCCATTCGGTGATCGCGTTTTTTTGTGATAGGGTTCGCGCCCTTCGAAAATGGGCAGGTTGTTTTAAGCCCGAAACATTTAATGACAAACGGCGTAATCCAGCAGCAGTGCGGCCTACACACCCATTCAACCTTTCTTACACATTTTACCCACAGCGTTATCCACAGGTTACTGCGTTGCTAACCCCTCGAAAACGCATTATCTTGTACCTCGGCACTGGAGAAGACCCTACATGTGGGGTTTTCGAAGAAAGCGCCCAACCACACAAGTGGCAAGAAATTCAAGCGTTTTATTGCTAGCGCAGCATGGAACCAACCGATTTTCAGTAGACCAAACCGCTCACGCGGATGGCAGCTGTTTCCCATCCCCGATATGGAAAACGGTACGGGTGTTGCAGGAAGAGCCTGGCACTCGCAATCAAATATAGAACGTGGAGACAACCCCCCATGCAAACCGACACAACTCGCGAGAACCCGCAAGGCTCCGTGCCGCAGGCCGCCGATTCGAACCTGGATCTGTCCGCCACTGCACCCGGCCAATTGCGTGTGATCAAGCGTAACGGCACTGTCGTTCCTTACACCGATGACAAAATCACCGTCGCCATCACCAAAGCGTTTCTTGCAGTTGAAGGCGGCACCGCTGCCGCCTCGTCGCGCATCCACGACACCGTTGCCCGCCTGACCGAACAAGTCACCGCGACCTTCAAGCGTCGCATGCCTTCGGGCGGCACCATCCACATCGAAGAAATCCAGGACCAGGTCGAACTGGCCCTGATGCGTGCCGGCGAACAGAAAGTCGCCCGCGACTACGTGATCTACCGTGACGCCCGTTCCAAGGAACGCGCTGTACGCACCCCAGCTGAAGAAGCTGCGGTACAAGCTCACCCATCGATCCGCATCACCCTGGCCGACGGCACGTTTGCACCGCTGGACCTGGGTCGCCTGAACACCATCGTCACCGAGGCCTGCGAAGGCCTGGAAGAAGTCGACGGTGACCTAATCCAGCGCGAAACCCTGAAGAACCTGTACGACGGAGTGGCCCTGACCGACGTCAACACCGCCCTGGTGATGACCGCCCGTACCCTGGTTGAACGCGAGCCGAACTACTCGTTCGTGACCGCGCGCCTGCTGATGGACACCCTGCGCGCCGAAGGCCTGGGCTTCCTGAAAGTCGCCGACAGCGCCACCCACCACGAAATGGCCGATTTGTACGCCAAGGCCCTGCCTGCCTACATCGCCAAGGGTATCGAATTCGAATTGCTGAACCCGATCCTGGCCACCTTCGACCTGGAAAAACTCGGCAAGGCGATCAACCACGAGCGTGACCAGCAGTTCACCTACCTGGGCCTGCAAACCCTGTACGACCGTTACTTCATCCACAAGGACGGTATCCGCTTCGAACTGCCGCAAGTGTTCTTCATGCGCGTGGCCATGGGCCTGGCAATCGAAGAGAAGCAGAAAGAAGACCGTGCCATCGAGTTCTACAACCTGTTGTCGTCCTTCGACTACATGTCGTCGACCCCGACCCTGTTCAACGCCGGTACCCTGCGTCCACAGCTGTCCAGCTGCTACCTGACCACCGTGCCGGATGACCTGTCGGGCATCTACCACGCGATCCACGACAACGCCATGTTGTCCAAATTCGCCGGCGGCCTGGGCAACGACTGGACCCCGGTGCGTGCACTGGGTTCGTACATCAAGGGCACCAACGGCAAGTCCCAGGGCGTTGTACCGTTCCTGAAAGTGGTGAACGACACCGCCGTCGCCGTGAACCAGGGTGGCAAGCGCAAAGGCGCTGTCTGTGCCTACCTGGAAACCTGGCACATGGACATTGAAGAGTTCATCGAGCTGCGCAAGAACACCGGTGATGACCGTCGTCGTACCCACGACATGAACACCGCCAACTGGATCCCTGACCTGTTCATGAAGCGTGTCTTCGACGACGGCCAGTGGACCCTGTTCTCGCCTTCCGAAGTGCCGGACCTGCACGACCTGACCGGCAAGGCTTTCGAAGAGCGCTACGAGTACTACGAAGCCCTGGCTCAGTACCCTGGCAAGATCAAGCTGTTCAAGACCATCCAGGCCAAAGACCTGTGGCGCAAAATGCTGTCCATGCTGTTTGAAACCGGCCACCCATGGCTGACCTTCAAAGACCCGTGCAACCTGCGCAGCCCGCAGCAGCACGTGGGCGTGGTCCACAGCTCGAACCTGTGCACCGAGATCACCTTGAACACCAACAAGGACGAGATCGCGGTTTGCAACCTGGGCTCGATCAACCTGCCGAACCACATCGTCAACGGCAAGCTGGACACCGCCAAGCTGGAACGTACCGTCAACACCGCCGTGCGCATGCTCGATAACGTGATCGACATCAACTACTACTCGGTGCCACAGGCGCAGAACTCCAACTTCAAGCACCGTCCGGTCGGCTTGGGCATCATGGGCTTCCAGGACGCGCTGTACCTGCAGCACATTCCTTACGGTTCGGATGCTGCAGTCGAGTTCGCCGACAAGTCCATGGAAGCGGTCAGCTACTACGCGATCCAGGCTTCCTGCGACCTGGCCGACGAGCGCGGCGCCTACGAGACGTTCCAGGGTTCGCTGTGGTCCAAAGGCATCCTGCCGCTGGATTCGCAACAGATCCTGATCGAGCAACGTGGCCAGAAGTACATCGACGTTGACCTGGAAGAATCCCTGGACTGGGCGCCAGTACGTGCCCGTGTGCAGAAAGGTATTCGTAACTCCAACATCATGGCCATCGCGCCGACCGCGACCATCGCCAACATCACTGGCGTATCGCAGTCGATCGAACCGACTTACCAGAACCTGTATGTGAAATCGAACCTGTCGGGCGAATTCACCGTGATCAACCCGTACCTGGTTCGCGACCTGAAAGCCCGCGGCCTGTGGGACTCGGTCATGATCAACGACCTGAAGTACTACGACGGTTCCGTGCAGCAGATCGAGCGCATCCCGCAAGAACTCAAAGAGCTCTACGCGACGGCGTTCGAAGTGGACACCAAGTGGATCGTTGACGCCGCCAGCCGTCGTCAGAAGTGGATCGACCAGGCCCCAGTCGCTGAACCTGTACATCGCTGGCGCTTCGGGCAAGAAGCTTGACGTGACCTACCGCATGGCGTGGTACCGTGGCCTGAAAACCACTTACTACCTCCGTGCCCTGGCCGCGACCAGCACCGAGAAGTCGACCATCAACACCGGTAAGCTGAACGCGGTTTCCAGCGGCGGCAACCACGGTGATGATTCGGTGCTTGCAGCGCCAGCCGGCCCGGCCCCCGTGCCAAAGGCCTGCGCGATTGACGAGCCGGATTGCGAAGCTTGCCAATAAGCTGAGGCGGTTGCGGATCGCAATGATCCGGAACTGAAAAAAGCCGACAAACCTGAGCATGATTGGGTTTGTCGGCTTTTTTATGGCCGCTTAGAAAAGCACCGTGTAAATACCTGGGCCTGGCGCACCACCTCGCCCTCCCCAGAGTTCCTTACGATTGCCAATCACCGCCATGGAATGCGCATTCGTTTCATAAGTCCCCACCATCCCCCGCGCAAAATCACTTTGAAAGCCTGGCCTGTAGTGATCTTTCAGCCCAAGCCTGTGCAAGCCTTCACGGGAATGTTCACCATCATTCAAGCTGATCAGCGCATCCTTGAAGCTTCTGGTGGCATTTCTGTCGTTTTCGCCAGGAGAGCCACTATTCCCTTCCATCTGCGCTCGCTTGGCACTCGCCGCATACATAAAGTTGGCGTTGGTCATTAAGGTAGGGTCATCGCCCTTGAAGCGCGCCTCTCGTGCAGCCATGCGCAGCTCATCCTTGGTCAGCTTGAGTTTGAATCCATCATGCATCTCCACCTCATAGGTATTGCCCTTCAACTCGACATTCTTGAAAACATCTTTGGGGTCCTGGCCGAAATGCTGCATGGCAGCCTTGATAGAAGACACCGTCGTGCAATTACCTTCGTAGCCTTGAGAGAAACCACTCCAAATGTTATCCGGCTTTTTCCCACGCACACTTTTATCAGGCTGGTAATCATGGTACTTCGCCCCCTCAGTGATGGGCTTGTTGCTCATGGATTCGGAAGGGCCAAAATTCTCCGGGTTCACACGGCCGCCACCGCCACCTCCTCCACCGCCACCAATGTCTGGGGGGGCCGGTGGAGAGGGCGATTCATCATCTGCAAACAGCTCTGGAAAAAGCGCCTTCAAAAATGCGAGCCAACTGTCAGATGCGTCTTTTTTTAACGCCTCGATAATCGCCTTGAACTTCTCCTCTCCGAGTTTCTTGCGCACCTCATTGAGCTTGTCACGCAAGTCCTGGACGGTTTGGCTCTTGGAGGTTTTCTGCGCCTCCTCCAACGCCTTCAGAAGCTTGGATACCACCGCCTTATCGGCATCCAGGCTCTGAACACCATCGGTTTTGTCCTGGGTGTTTTCAGCACCAAAAGCAGCGGTTCTGTCGCTAAAATAAACCCGAGCCGTTTGGCCTGATATCTGTTGAGCCCATTGCATAAATTTCCCCCGCCCGTAAGCCACCGTTGGTGTACTTGGTAGGGAAAAGTGCGTCGGCCGTTCCAGTAAAAACGAGTGGTCTCGTAGGGACGCAGGCAGTACGAAAAGTCGCGCCTACAAAATGAACGCGCAAAAAAAACCCCTCGTTGAGGGGTTTTCTTTCGCCAGCGTCAGACCAATGACATTACGTCATCTGAATGATGGTCTGCATGATGGTGCTCTGGGTGGAGATGGTCTTGGCGTTCGCCTGGTAGTTGCTCTGGGCCTTGATCAGGTCCACCAACTCGTTGGTCAGGTTGACGTTGGAGTTCTCCAGGGAGTTGGCCACGATAGACCCCAGGGTGCCGGCTTGCGGGGTGTCATAACCTGGCTGGCCCGAAGCGAAGGTCTCTTTCCAGGTAGTACCGCCGTTGGGCTGCAGGCCTT
Source organism: Pseudomonas azotoformans (assembly GCF_001579805.1). Taxonomy (NCBI): domain Bacteria; kingdom Pseudomonadati; phylum Pseudomonadota; class Gammaproteobacteria; order Pseudomonadales; family Pseudomonadaceae; genus Pseudomonas; species Pseudomonas azotoformans. Next base: position 6,619,556 of record NZ_CP014546.1, read on the forward strand.
GTTCGTTGTTGAAGCTGGCCAGAGAGATCTGGCCAATGGCCTTGCTCTGCTGGTTGCTGAACGTTGCGAACAGTACACCGCTGCCGTCGATTTTCAGGCCGGTGATCTGGCCGGTGGCGTAGCCATCGGTGACCGGTGGGTTGCGGTACGTGGCCGAGTTGTATTGGGTGATGTTGGCCATGTTGACCGCGATCCCGGTTGGGTTCGCCGTCGCACCGTTTGCCTTCCACACGCCATTGGTCACGGTGCCAGGGACCCAACCGGTGATGGTCAAGGTCTTGTTGGACACGGCGCCCGTCACAACACTGGTGAGTTTGCCGGCACCGTCAAAGGTCAGGGTGGATGGCACAGGCGCCTTCACATCCGCACCGGTACCGAAAGGTGGCGAACCGTCAGGGTTGCGACCGTCAATCAGGGTATAGGCATTCCACTTGTTGCCGTCGGTTTTCACCAGGTACTGCACCATCGGGTGCGCATTGCCCTGGGAGTCGTACAAAGTGGTGCTGTACTGGGTGGTAAAGGTGCTGGTGTCGTTCGGGTTGAACGGCTTGGCCACCTGGTCGATCACCGGCTCCGAGGAGTTCAGGTTACTGGTGGAATCCACTTTGGTGGATGCCTTGGGCGGCAGATTCGCCAAGTTCAGTTGCAGGTCGGTCAGGCCGCCCTTGATGATCTTGCCGTTCTCGTCCGCGGCATAACCTTGCAGGCGCGAAGTGCCGGTGTTGTTGGTGATGTAGCCATCTTTGTCGGCACGGAAGGCACCACTACGGGTGTACTCCAGCGAACCGTCGCTGCCCTTCTGCACGAAGAAGCCGCCGCCCTGGATCGCCATGTCCAGGATGCCACCACTGCCGTTCACGTCACCTTGGGTGAACTGCTGGGACACCGCCGCCAGGTTCACACCGTTGCCGATACTGTTCTGGCCGGTGCCCAGTTTGGAGGCGGCGTAGATGTCCGCGAATTCCGCACGGGACGACTTGAAGCCAGTGGTCGCGACGTTGGCGATGTTGTTGCCGGTCACGTCCAGTTGTTTGTTGGCCGCATAGAGGCCGCTAAGGCCGATGTTAAAAGACATGTTTCTCTCCCTCTGCCGTATTTAGCCGGCTCTATGTACCGATAGTCTGAATTTGCGACAGCTTGACGCTGCCCATGCCGCCAGCCAGGTTCAGCAGCATTTCGCCGCCGGTCTTGCTCAGGGTCACGCTCGTTACCGTTGCTGGCAGCGAAGTGGTCAGGGCAACGGCGTCGCCCTTGTCATTCTTGGTGGTGGCATTGAAGGTGTAGGTGCCCGCCGGGGCGACCTCGCCCTTGTCGTTCTTGCCATCCCAGATGAAGCTCTGGCTGCCGACAGCCTGGGCGCCCATTTCGATGGTGCGCACCAGGTTGCCGTCTTTGTCGGTGACCTTGACGGTGACGTTGCCCGTCGCCGTTTTCACATCCACCGAACCGGTCATGCTCTTGCTGGTATCCACCATGGCCTTGTCGGTCTGGATGATGATCGAGCGCCCTACCAGCGACGACGCCTGCAGCGCTTGCGACGAGCTGAAGTTGCTGGAGATCGCATTCACCGAGTCATTCAGGGTGTTGATGCCTTCCAGGCTGCTGAACTGCGCCAGCTGGGCCACGAACGCGCCGTTGTCTTGCGGCGACAGCGGGTTCTGGTTTTTCAACTGGGTAACCAGCAGTTGCAGGAACGCATCCTTGCCCAGCGACTGTTTGCCGGTCGCGGCCTTGGAAGCGTCACCCAGGCTGCTGGCGTTGTCTGTCGCGGTCTTGACCTTGGAGTTGAAAAGGTCCTGGACTGGCGTGTTGTTACTCGTATCAACAATGGCCATTATTTGGCGCCCCTTATCACTGACCCAGGGTCAGGACCTTCTGCATCATGGTTTTGGCGGTGTTCATCATTTCCGCGTTGGTCTGAAACGAACGGCTGGCGGAAATCATGTCGGCCATTTCCTCGACCACGTTGACGTTCGGGTAGTAGACATAACCCTTTTCGTTCGCGGCGGGATGGTTGGGTTCGTAGCGGGCTTCAAGGTTGCTTTGGTCTTCGACCACGCCGAGCACTTGCACGCCGGAGCCTGCTGCACCTTGGTCCTGGAACAACGAATCGCTGCCGCCCGCCTGGCCGCCCTGGAACATGGTGGCGAACACCGGGTGACGGGCGCGGTAGGTCTGGTCAATGCTCGAAGACACGGTCTCGGCGTTGGCGATGTTACTGGCGACGGTGTTCAAACGCGTGGTCTGCGCGCTCATGCCACTGCCGGCAATATTGAAAACACTGGACAGGGACATGGCTTACTCTCCACGCAGGGCTGACATCAGCCCTTTGAATTTGCTGTTAAGCAGGGTGAAGCTGGCTTGAAAGTTCACCGAGTTCTCGGCGTAGGCCGATTGCTCCAGCTGCGCGTCGACGGTGTTCTGGTCGATCGACGGCTGCATCGGCGTGCGATACAGCAACGACTCGTCACCATTGCTCAGGCCTTGCGCTTCGATATGACGGCTGTTGGTCATGTTCAAGGCGAAGGTGCCGTTCTTGGTCTTGTCCTGCTGCGCGGCGAGCACGGCGGAGAAGTCCAGGTCCCGAGCCTTGTAGTTCGGGGTATCGGCGTTGGCAATGTTGTTGGCCAGGACTTCGGCACGCTGGGCGCGGAAGCCCAGGGCTTGTTCGTGGATACCGAGCGCTTTATCGAAGCTGATGCTCATGGCGGAAACCTTTAAGGGCTGACCTGCTTTTCGTTAACTGGGTTATAGCAAGGTGCATGCCAATCTTACGAAGGCCCGTATATCAAGGGTTGGGGGGGCGGTTGCCGGCGGCAATGCCAGAAAAGCGGCAAGCGGTTTCCGCGTGGCGCCAGTAAAGCGGCAATGGCGTTTGCCGCTTTGCGGCCAAAAAAATGGGAGGCCTTTGTGGGGCCTCCCATTGTTTGTTCAAGCGTGCATCACTTGGCCTGGTAGATGATCCCCGGACTGCACTGCACCATCTGGTAATGATCCGGCAAACCGTTCAGCGCTTCGGAAGCACCGAGGAACAGATAACCACCACGCTTGAGCGTGCCGTGAATGCGCAACAGGATGTCTTTCTTCACTTCGGCCGAGAAGTAGATCAGCACGTTGCGGCAGAACACCATGTCGAACTTGCCCAGGCTGGCGTAGCTGTCGAGCAGGTTGAACGAGCGGAATTCCACGCGGCTCTTGATCGGCGCCTTGACCGCCCAACGCCCTGCCCCTTTCGGGTCGAAGTAACGTTGCAAGCGCTCCTGGGACAAACCACGGCCCAGGGCCAGGCTGTCGTACTCGCCGGTCTTGCAGTTGGTGAGCATGGTGCCGGACAGGTCGGTGGCGACGATTTGCGCCCCCGCCTTCAACTGGCCCATATTGGTCCGTTCGAACTCATCGATGGACATCGAAATCGAGTACGGTTCCTGCCCCGAAGAGCAGGCAGCCGACCAGATGCGCAGGCGCTGGCCGGGGCTGGCCTTGATGGCCTCCGGCAGCACTTTGCTCTTGAGCACTTCAAACGGGTAGGTGTCGCGAAACCACAGGGTTTCGTTGGTGGTCATGGCATCGACCACCATCTCCTTGAGCCCGCTGCGCGGCTGCCCCTGGATGCGCTGGACCAGCTCACCCAACGACTTGATGCCCTGCTGCTCCATCAGTTTGTTGAGACGGCTGGATACCAGGTACTGCTTGTTTTCACCGAGCAATATGCCACAGGCTTTTTCCAGGAAGACCCGGAATTGTTCGAAATCCAAATTACCCGTAGACAATGATACCGCCTCTTAAATCGTGTGACCGCCAGGGGAAATCCCCCTAGCCGTGATCTGCTGCCTTGATCCGGTCGACTACCCGGGATGCCAGGTCATCAGGACGAAATTTGGCCAAAAAGTCATCCGCACCGACCTTCTTGACCATCGCCTGGTTGAAGACACCCGACAACGAAGTATGCAGGATGATATGCAATTTTTGCATGCGTGGATCGTTGCGTATCTCGGCCGTGAGGGTGTAGCCGTCCATTTCCGGCATCTCGATGTCGGAGATCATCATCAAGAATTCTTCTTCCGGCTTCTTGCCGTCGTCCACCAGCTTGCGCAGGTAATCCAGCGCCTGGCGACCATCATTGAGGGCCACCACTTCCACACCGACGGTTTGCAGGCAACGGGTCACCTGTTTACGCGCCACCGAGGAATCGTCCACCGTCAACACACGCAGGGAGATTGCCTTGTGCGCGGTTTCAGCGTCCACCACCCCCACGGAAATTGACTCCGATGTGGGCGCCACTTCAGCAAGGATCTTCTCCACGTCGATGATTTCCACCAACTGGTTATCGACCCGCGTCACCGCCGTGAGGTAGTGATCGCGACCGGTGCCCTTGGGCGGCGGATGAATCTCTTCCCAGTTCATGTTGACGATGCGTTCCACCGAGCGCACCAGGAAACCCTGGGTCTTGGTGTTGTACTCGGTAATGATGACGAACGGGTTCTCGCGGTCCTGCAAACCCGCCGAACCGGTGGCCAGGGCCAAGTCAAGAATCGGGATCGTCGCGCCACGGATGTTGGCGACGCCACACACCACCGGGCTCGATTTGGGCATGATCGTCAGCTTGGGACATTGCAGCACTTCCCGCACCTTGAACACGTTGATGCCATACAACTGCTTGCCATCCAGGCGAAAAAGCAACAACTCCAGGCGATTCTGCCCTACCAGCTGTGTGCGCTGGTTTACTGAATCCATTACTCCTGCCATGCCTTGACTCCCACGCTAAAACCTTTGGCCATACCTATAAGGGCAGTGACGCGCACCCAACTCTAAACGGCACGGCCTTTGCTATTTATTGGTCATGGATATTAAAACGACAGTTTCCCGACGCCCCATCCTGACACGGTACCGCAGCTTGCTCTGCGTACCGCTGGCGTTGCTCGCCTTGGGCCTGGGCGCCACGGCCCGCGCAGACAACGTCACCTTGCCTGATCTACTTATCGGCGTCACTCAAGGCTTTCTTGAGTTCACTGTAGAAGATTATCTGGCGACTACCCAGACGCCAGGGCGATATGAAATCCAGGTCAACCAGCTGGACCCACGTTTGCGCATGCCCATGTGCGACAAGGAATTGACAGCCACCCTGGAAAGCCCCGCCCAGCCCATCGGCCGCGTGACGGTCAAAGTGCGCTGCGACGGCGCCTCGCCCTGGACCGTGTTCGTGCCGGCGCAGGTCAAGCTGTTCCGCGATGTGGTAGTGGTTGCTCGGCCATTGAAACGCACCGGCATCATCGGTTTCGAAGACGTTGTGCTGCGCGAACGCGACATCAGCATGATCAGCCAGGGCTACCTGACCTCCCTCGACCAGGCGGTCGGGCAGAAATTGACCCGACCAGTGGTCACCGACCAGGTCATTACTTTGGTGCATCTTGAGCAGGCAGAGGTGATTCGCAAAGGCGACCAGGTGGTGATTTCCGCCAGCAGCGGTGCGTTGCAGGTCAAAATGCCGGGGGAAGCGTTGTCCAACGGCGGCATGAGCGAACAGATTCGCGTCAAGAACCTCAACTCCAACCGGGTGATCAAGGCGCGGGTCACCGCACCGGGTCAGGTGGAGGTGGCTTTATAGATTGCTGGTATCGGGCGCGCGCTTTTCCTACACTGTCGGTTGGATGCCGGCCTGTAGGTTTTATTGTCAATCGAGCCTAAAGTTTGTCCGGGTATGGCCGAAAACATGGCAAGCGTCCAAATACCCAGAGGTTTTTTGATCATGGTCATCGATTTCAGTCGTTTAAATAACACCCCGACCACGTCGGCCCCTACGCGAGCCACTGTCACCAAGGACAGCGTAGAAGCCAAGGCCCAGCCACTGCCCGCCAAGGCAGAACAGGCCAGCGCCAGCCAGAGCGGGGAATCCGTACACCTGAGCAATGAGGCTCAACAGTTGCAGAAGGTCACTGACTCGCTGCGCGATCAACCGGTGGTCAATAAAGCCCGTGTGGCCGAATTGAAACAGGCAATCGCCGATGGCAGCTATAAAGTCGACAGCAACCGTGTAGCCAGCAAGCTGCTTAATTTCGAAGCCGAGCGCTAGGCTAAGGCCTGCGCCGGGCTTTTGGACGCTTAAACCCCAAGGCCAGCCATGCATCACGACGAAAATCTGCTTCAACTGATCATTGATGATCTTGCGCCGACGCAACAGCTGCTCGAGCTGCTCAGGGAAGAATCCCTGGCCCTCTACGGCCGGGACATGCCGCTGCTGGAAGAAATCCTGGCGCGCAAGCAGTCGCTGATTGTCCTGCTGGAACAGCACGGCAAGAAACGCAGCCAGATCCTCGCCAGCCTGGGCCTGCCGGCAGACCATGACGGCCTGGCGCAACTGGCCAGCCACTCTTCGGTTGGCGATCAATTACTGGCCCAGAGCAACGAACTCAATCAATTGCTCAGCCAGTGCCAGGAAGCCAACCTGCTCAACGGTCAGTCGATCCAGCTTCAGCAAGCCACGACCGCCAACCAGTTGCGTATACTTCACGGCGGAGAGCCTCCGGCGCTTTACAACGCCCAAGGTTCCACCTCGCGCCTGGTCAAGCCAAGCACCCGCAGCCAAGCCTGACGCCGGTTTACAGCGCGACCTATCCAAGGCGCGCCACATACTGGCAGAATGCCTGCTCTTGCGTGTAGTCGTATTTTGTCTGGAGATGGAAGAACCGTGTTCAACGCCCTTAATGCGGAAGATGCCCCGCAGCCACCCAAGGTCCTCACCACGCCTCTGGAAATCGCCAGCACCTTGCGGATGCTGCAAGACAGCCATGACCCGCTGATCATCACCTTCCACGAACGCAGCCAGCGCTTCCAGAGCTACCTGGTGGACGTTGATCGGGACAGCAAGACCCTGGCGCTGGACGAAATGATCCCGCGCGACGGTGAGCGCTTCCTCGAAGGCGGCGAACCGTTTCGTATCGAAGGTTTTCATGAAGGCGTGCGCGTCGCATGGGAAAGCAACGGCACTTACACCATCAGCGAAAAAGACGGTCACCGCATCTACACCGGCGGCATGCCTGACGAAGTGGTCTACCACCAGCGCCGCAATGCGTTCCGCGCCGCCTTGAAGCTGGCCCAACTGGTCAATATTGAATTGGGTGGCGAGAAGCTCAAAGCCCCCGTCAGCGGCAAACTGCTGGATATTTCCGCCACCGGCTGCAAACTGCGCTTTGAAGGGGATATCTCCGAGCGCCTGCAACTGGGCCAGGTCTACGACCGTTTTATCGCCGCCCTGCCCTTTGGCAGCATGACCACCTCGGTCGAACTGCGTTACCTGCACTTCGAAGAGAAGATCAACACCACGTTCGCCGGCGTACGCTTCCACAACATGAGTGGCTTGGTGCAGCGCCAGGTCGAGCGTTTTGTGTACCAGTTGCAACGCGAAGCACGACGCTTTGACAAAGACGACGATTTTTAAAGCTTAAAGATCGCGGCAAAAAAACGGGCAGATCCTGATGGGATCTGCCCGTTTTTTGCTTTCAGGGACGTGCCCTGCTCAAGTCGTGAGGGTGCTCGTCTGGCCCCACAGGTTCAGGAGGCCCCACGAAGGGCGGTTCTTCTGCCTCCGGACTTGGCTCCGCTTGCGGTTCAGGCTCCGGGGCCGTGGTTTGCATTTGTTCCTGCACCACCGCCTCGTCCACCCGCGGATCAAGTGCGGCGACCAACGGCGAACTGGACATGCTGTCGGGCATCGCCACATGGTGCAGTGGTGCGTCGTCCACTTGATGCAGGTTGGTCACCGCTTTCGGCCGGATGCGCCACACCAGGATCAACGCGCACAAGCTGAAAAACGCATACAACATGTGGCTGCCGAACAACTTCATCACCACACCCGCCAGCAACGGCCCGACACTGGCGCCGACGCCGTAGGTCACCAACAGCATGGCCGTCAGCGACACACGGCGATCACCTTCCACATGGTCGTTGGAGAACGCCACTGCCAGCGGATACAGACAGAACTGCACCAGGGAGCAGACAAAACCTGCCACGAACAACACTTCCAGCGGCACCTGGGTCAGTATCGCCAACGGCAACGCCGCCACGGCCAGGCACAGCGCGAAGCAGCGGATCAGCAGCGCGCGATCATAGCGGTCAGACAGCCAGCCCAATGGCCACTGCACCACCAGCCCGGCAAAAATACAGCTGCCCATGAACAGACCCACCTGCTCGGTGGTCAGGCCCTGCTGAGAGGCATACAGCGGCGCCAAACCGTAGAATGAACCAACGATCAACCCCGCCCCAAGCACCGTACTCAAGGACTGCGGCACGCGCTTGATAAAGAAGCGCGGCTCCATCGGCGCAGGATGCAGAGGCGCCGGGTGAATCCGTCGCGTCATGGCCACCGGCACCAGGCACAGCGCAAAGCACAGCGCGACCAGCATCAGCAATTCAAGCCCCAACTGAGGGTGCATGACCAGGATCAACTGACCGAGCACCAGGCCCAGGTAGGACGCGATCATATAGCCGCTGAACACCACGCCGCGCTGCTTGGCGTCGGCCCTGCTCATTGAGCCAGCTTTCGATGACCATGTACTGGCACATCATGCCAAGGCCCACGATCATCCGCAGCACGATCCAGGCCGGCAACCAGTCGATCAGACCGTGCCCCAACACCGCCGCACCGACGATCCCGGCGCAGGTGGCGTAGGCGCGGATATGCCCGACCCGGGCAATCAGGCGATGCCCGATCTTGCCACCCAGCACCAGGCCAAAATAGTTGGCCGCCATCAACGCACCGACCCACAGGCTGTCGACATGATCGGCCGCCAGGCGCAGGGCCAGGTAAGTACTGAGCAGGCCGGAGCCGATCAGCATCATCAAGGAGGCGAAATAAAGGGCTCGAAAAGATTTCCAGATCTGGCGCATCGGCGTTCCGAGCGGCTCCTTGCGGTGAGAGACAGGGCTATCGGCATGATAGTCCGGGGTGGCCGGGTCCGGACAGGCGGTATGCGCTGTTTCCGGGGATTATTTTGCTTCAAGGCTCTGACGCTGCCTGGCTGCTCGCGGGATACACGGATTGCTATAAATACACGATGCCAGGGCTGTGAACCCATAACCCCGGCAAGGTTCGACCCATCTTCGGAAAACGCCCACAAAAAAGCCCCGCCAGACGGAACTGTGCGGGGCTTTGAATGTGGTGTCCCAGGGCCGGTTCGAACGGCCAACCTTCCCCTTAGGAGGGGGATGCTCTATCCAATTGAGCTACTGGGACAAATGACAGCTGCAGCGCTAAAGGCGCGGCGACGGACGGCGTGCATGTTAACGGCCGAGGTGGGTTTTGTCATGTCGTCCGTGGGCTTTTTGAGTGTAGGTCGATGCCAGCCTTATTTATCCTGCCTTGACCCCGCAAACACGGGCCTGTGAGGCCATCGTGCAAAATGCACTCCCCCAAAACGCCATCATTGCAAATTGCAACCTTCCAGTCGCTTAAAGTAGACTCAAGCGATTGATTTTATTGAATTAATAGATTGGCACGACACCTGCACTACTTCTCCTACAAACCCAACAAGCCACGGCGTTAAGCGGAGAACATGACCATGAACAGTGCCTTTCTGTTAGCCCTCAACACCGTAGCCTTGGCTGCATTACTGATGTTTCACTTTCAATCGACCGGCAGCAATGACCCTGCGCAGATCAGCCAGGCTGTGCCACATCACCTGCAACAACGCCCGCAGCTGGCGGTGATGACACCTAATGCACAATCCCCCGTGCGCCTGACCCAAGACACTCAGTCCGCACCCGCCTCTGAACACTGGGTTTTCTGAGGAAGCTTTGATGAACAAATTTGCCTGGCTGTTTTTGTGCCTGACCGCAATAACAGGGATTCTGGGCCTGAATGCCGAATCCCACGACAGCCAAACCACTGCATTTATCGCCAGCGGCGTGTTCGCCAGCCTATTGCTACTCACCCTGATCCTGGGTCGACGCATCAAATTCGACCCAGTCCTGCGCTAACTCCCCTCCTACCTTATGTCGCCTCCCTCTCGCTAATCGGCAAATTGCCACTAGTCTTAAACTTAAGGGCAAAAGGCCACTTTGCTATAGGATGTGCGGCCTCAAACCCTGTGGTGGCCTGGACTTACGGGAAGTTCCTTCGCAGATTCACGCGTTGAAAAGTTTTCCAACCAGTCCGCAAAAATGCAAATGAGTGCTGGCATAAAGCCTTTAGGCAGTTCAATATTTGTCACAGAATTGACGCCAAGGAACTGGCAAATCTGAGGCATGATGCGGCCTCTTTGCAATTCAGGTTGAACATTTGGCTGCAAGCCTTGTCCTAACACACATCTTGCGGCCAATTCCAAAAACCGCTCCCCTGAACTAACCGGTTAAATATATGCGCCCATTGAAACAGGCAATTTATTCCAGCCGTACGGCTGACAAGTTCGTCGTACGTCTGCCAGACGGAATGCGGGAACGCATTGCCGAGGTGGCTCGCAATCATCACCGCAGCATGAACTCCGAAATCATCGCGCGCCTGGAACAAAGCCTCATTCAGGAAGGTGCGTTGGGAGAAGAGTTGAGCATGCGCCTGGACAGCCCCGAGCTGTCGCTGCACGAACGCGAACTGCTGCAGCGTTTTCGTCAGCTCTCCCACCGCCAGCAAAATGCTCTCGTCTCGCTTATCGCGCACGACGTTGAGGCGGCCGCAGAAGCCAATTGATCTGCAACTGAAAGCCGAAGCCAGCCATGTGCTGGCTTTTTTTTGCGTGGGATTCGGGAAGAAGATTTGAGGCGGGGGCAGATTTGCCCCCGCAGAATGGAATCAGAGCAGGAAGATTGTTGCCAGGCCCAGGAAGATGAAGAAGCCACCACTGTCGGTCATGGCCGTGATCATCACGCTGGCACCCATCGCCGGGTCACGCCCGAGGCGGGCAAGGGTCATCGGGATCAATACCCCCATCAACGCCGCCAGCAGCAGGTTAAGGGTCATGGCGGCGGTCATCACCACACCGAGCGACCAACTGCCATACAGCAAGTAGGCCACCACACCGATCACCCCACCCCACACCAGGCCGTTGATAAGACCTACCGCCAACTCTTTGCGCAGCAGGCGCGACGAGTTCGCCGTACTCACTTGGTCCAGCGCCATGGCGCGCACGATCATGGTAATCGTCTGGTTACCCGAGTTGCCGCCGATCCCGGCCACAATCGGCATCAGCGCAGCGAGCGCCACCAGCTTCTCGATCGAACCTTCGAACAAGCCAATAACCCGCGACGCGATAAAAGCGGTGATCAGGTTAACGGCCAGCCACGCCCAACGGTTATGCAGCGAGCGCCAGACCGAGGCAAAGATGTCTTCCTCTTCACGCAGACCCGCCATGTTGAGGACTTCGGTCTCACTCTCTTCACGAATCAGGTCGACCATTTCATCGATGGTCAAACGGCCGATCAGCTTGCCGTTCTTGTCGACCACCGGCGCCGAGATCAAGTCATAACGCTCAAACGCCTGGGCAGCCTCGTAGGCGTCTTCATCCGGGTGAAAACTCACCGGATCACTGGCCATGACGTCGGCCACTTTTTTCTCAGGGTCGTTGACCAGCAGGCGCTTGATCGGCAGCACGCCCTTGAGAATGCCCTCATAGTCGACCACAAACAGTTTGTCGGTATGGCCTGGCAACTCCTTGAGACGACGCAGGTAACGCAAGACCACTTCCAAACTGACGTCTTCGCGGATGGTGACCATCTCGAAGTCCATCAGTGCGCCAACCTGATCCTCGTCGTAGGACAGCGCGGAGCGCACACGCTCACGCTGCTGGCCGTCGAGGGCCTCCATCAGCTCATGGACAACATCACGGGGCAGTTCGGGAGCCAGGTCAGCCAGTTCGTCGGCGTCCATCTCCTTGGCAGCAGCCAGGAGCTCGTGATCGTCCATGTCGGCGATCAGGGTTTCACGGACCGAGTCGGATACTTCGAGCAGGATGTCACCGTCGCGATCAGCCTTGACCAACTGCCAGAGGGTCAGTCGATCATCCAGTGGCAAGGCTTCGAGAATGTAGGCGACGTCGGCGGAGTGCAGGTCGTCGAGCTTGCGTTGCAGCTCGACGAGGTTTTGCCGGTGAACCAGGTTTTCGACCAGGTTGTTGTTCGGGCCGTCCTGGCGATGCGTAAGGTCTTCGACCACACGCTGGCGCTGCAGCAGCTCGATGACTTGAGCCAGGCGATCCTGCAGGCTTTCTTGTGTTTTCTTTACTTCTACTTCGGTCATAGGCGAACTCCACTCCCAGCAGCGGGGCACGCCGGAAGGATCAATCAGTCAATTCATGATTGGTAAAGCGGGGTACTGAGCAACTACTGGGTAAGTCCATGGAGGTATTCCACAAGCCCCGGCGGGGCTGACGGGCGCAATGATACACCGCCCGGCCACTTTAAACGTCAAAAAACTGGAAAGAACAAGCGCTTGCGAGCCAAAGCTAAGCATTGGCTACATCTATGAACTGCGACGACGCAGTGGAGAAGGAGAACACATGAAGGCGAGAGAAAAAGAAAAAATCCTACACAAACCCCAGACGGCAAAAAGCCCGCACTAGGCGGGCTTTTTGTTTGTATGGTGCACTCGACAGGATTCGAACCTGTGACCGCTCGGTTCGTAGCCGAGTACTCTATCCAGCTGAGCTACGAGTGCAGATTGTGTTTTTAGACCAGATCACAACTGGTTGTAACCGAATCACCTGCATTACTGCAACTGACTCTTAAATGGTGCACTCGACAGGATTCGAACCTGTGACCGCTCGGTTCGTAGCCGAGTACTCTATCCAGCTGAGCTACGAGTGCATTTGTTGCCGCGCATTATAGGCCGTTCAATCTCTATGTAAAGCTATTTTTTCGTTAATTTTCAACAACTTAGCGAAAAAACCAGATTGCAACGTACTAAGCAAATAATGGCGGAGAACGGGGGATTCGAACCCCCGACACCCTTTTGAGGTGTACTCCCTTAGCAGGGGAGCGCCTTCGGCCACTCGGCCAGCTCTCCGCAACACGGGGCGTATATTAACCACGTTCATCCCCGTTTGCAAACATAAAAAACGATAAAAATTAAAGGCTTGGTTCTTCGTCCTTCTCTTTCTTGATCCGCAGGTAGATTTCCTCGCGGTGTACCGCTACCTCTTTCGGAGCGTTAACCCCGATACGCACTTGATTGCCTTTGACGCCGAGCACGGTCACGGTGATTTCGCCATCACCGATAATCAGGCTTTCTGCGCAACGACGAGTCAGAATCAGCATACCTTTCTCCTCACGCATTTCAGTTCAGGAACAACAGTCTGCAAAAAAAAGGCCTTCGACCTACAACCCAAAGGCCATAGCCCTACCCGCCTAAGTATTGTCGAGCGCACGCAAAAGAACATGCGTCCTACAAAAAAAGGAAAGGCGCGGTAAACCGCGCCTTCCTGGCACTGCATCACTCGCCCTGTCGGGCCGGAGCGTCCAACTCAAAAGCGGTATGCAAAGCGCGTACAGCCAGTTCCAGGTATTTCTCTTCAATCACCACCGAGACCTTGATTTCCGACGTGGAGATCATCTGGATGTTGATGCTTTCCTTGGCCAGGGCCTCGAACATGCGGCTGGCAACGCCCGCGTGAGAGCGCATGCCCACACCCACGATCGACACCTTGGCGATCTTGGTATCGCCGACCACTTCACGAGCGCCGATCTCCTTCGCAGTGTTCTGCAGGATCCGCTCCGCCGCATCGTACTCGTTGCGGTGCACGGTGAAGGTGAAATCGGTGGTGTTATCGTGCGAAACGTTCTGCACGATCATGTCGACTTCAATGTTCGCGCCGCTGATCGGGCCCAGAATCTTGAAGGCCACGCCCGGGGTGTCTGGCACGCCACGGATAGTCAGCTTGGCTTCATCACGGTTGAAAGCGATACCGGAAATGATCGGCTGTTCCATGGATTCCTCTTCATCAATAGTAATGAGGGTGCCCGGACCCTCTTTGAAGCTGTGCAATACGCGCAGCGGAACGTTGTACTTGCCGGCGAATTCCACCGCACGGATCTGCAACACCTTGGAACCGAGGCTGGCCATTTCCAGCATCTCTTCAAAGGTGATCTTGTCCAGGCGCTGGGCCACGGACACCACACGCGGGTCAGTGGTGTAGACGCCGTCCACATCGGTGTAGATCTGGCATTCATCGGCCTTCAGCGCCGCTGCCAGCGCCACGCCGGTGGTGTCCGAACCGCCACGTCCAAGGGTGGTGATGTTGCCCTGCTCGTCCACACCCTGGAAGCCCGCTACAACTACCACGCGACCGGCTTTCAGATCCGTACGGATTTTCTGATCGTCGATCTGCAGGATGCGCGCCTTGGTGTGCGCGCTGTCGGTCAGGATGCGCACCTGGCTGCCAGTGTAGGACACCGCCGGCACACCGCGCTTGTTCAGCGCCATGGCCAGCAAGGCGATGGTCACCTGCTCGCCGGTGGACACGATCACATCCAGCTCACGCGGGAGCGGCTGTTGATCACCACTGATTGCCTTGGCCAGATCGATCAGGCGATTGGTCTCGCCGCTCATGGCCGACAGCACCACCACCAGGTCGTCGCCGGCATCGCGGAATTTCTTAACCTTGTCGGCCACCTGCTCGATTCTTTCGACAGAACCGACCGAGGTGCCTCCAAATTTCTGTACGATCAAAGCCATTTCTAAGCCGCCTCAGCCCGTAAAGGGGCGCCTAATATCCAATCAACCAGCACCGAACAGGCCCGTGACTAGACCACGGGCCGGTTAACAGCGCCTTAAATACCTGCCTCGACAAACGGCACGGTCAGGGCCAGGGCTGCGTCCAGGCTGCCGGCGTCTACACCACCGCCTTGCGCCATGTCCGGACGACCACCGCCCTTCCCGCCCACTGCCGCGGCGGCTTGCTTCATCAAATCACCGGCCTTGAGTTGGCCAGTCAGGTCCTTGGTTACACCGGCAACCAGAACGACCTTATCCTCATGGACACCGCCGAGCAGGATCACTGCGCGGCCGAGCTTGTTCTTCAACTGATCGACCAAGGCCAACAGCGCCTTGCCGTCCTGACCGTCCAGGCGTGCAGCCAAAACCTTCACATCCTTGACGTCCACCGCCGAAGCCGACAGATCGTCGCCCGCCGCACTGGCTGCCTTGGCTTGCAACTGCTCCAGCTGTTTCTCCAGGGCGCGGTTACGCTCCAGCACAGCGGACAGTTTGTCGATCAGGTTGTCGCGGCTGCCCTTGACCAGGCTGGCCGCTTCCTTGAGTTGTTCTTCTGCCGCATTCAGGTAGGCCAGGGCCGCAGCGCCGGTGACCGCCTCGATACGACGCACACCGGACGCCACGCCACCTTCGCTGATGATCTTCAGCAGGGCGATGTCGCCGGTACGGTTGGCGTGGATACCGCCGCACAGTTCTACCGAGAAGTCGCCGCCCATGCTCAGTACGCGCACGCTGTCGCCGTACTTCTCGCCGAACAGCGCCATGGCGCCCTTGGCTTTTGCAGTCTCGATATCGGTTTCTTCGGTTTCTACTGCTGTGTTCTTGCGAATCTCGGCGTTGACGATGTCTTCCAGGGCCTTGATCTGCTCCGGCTTGATCGCTTCAAAGTGGCTGAAGTCGAAGCGCAGGCGCTGGCTGTCGACCAACGAACCCTTTTGTTGCACGTGATCGCCCAGTACCTGACGCAGCGCAGCGTGCAGCAAGTGCGTGGCCGAGTGGTTCAGCGAGGTGGCGTGACGCACATCGGCGTCCACCTGTGCATCCACCGGCGAACCGACGGTGAGGCTGCCCGAAGCCAGCACACCGTGGTGCAGGAATGCGCCGCCGGTCTTGGTGGTGTCGCGCACGTCAAAACGACCGGACGCGGCTTTCAGGAAACCACAGTCGCCAATCTGGCCACCGGATTCGGCGTAGAACGGCGTCTGGTCCAGGACCACCACACCGTCGTCACCTTCATTCAATACGTCAACCGACTGGCCTTCTTTATAGAGGGCAACCACTTTGGCCGAACCGCTGGTGGCCTTGTAGCCGGTGAACTCGGTGGCCACGTCAACCTTGACCAGGCTGTTGTAGTCCATGCCGAACGAGCTGGCCGAACGAGCACGCACACGCTGGGCTTCCATCTCACGCTCGAAACCTGCCTCGTCGAGGGTCAGGTTGCGCTCACGGGCGATGTCGCCGGTCAGGTCCATCGGGAAACCGTAGGTGTCGTAGAGCTTGAACACCACATCGCCCGGCACCACGGTGCCTTGCAGGTTGGCAAGGTCCTGCTCGAGGATCTTCAGGCCCTGTTCCAGGGTCTTGGCGAACTGCTCTTCTTCGGCCTTCAGTACGCGCTCGATGTGCGCCTGGTTCTGCTTGAGCTCCGGGAAGGCTTCGCCCATCTCGGCCACCAGGGCCGCGACGATCTGGTAGAAGAAGCTGCCATTGGCGCCCAGCTTGTTACCGTGGCGGCAAGCACGACGGATGATGCGACGCAGCACATAGCCACGGCCTTCATTGGACGGCAACACGCCGTCGGCAATCAGGAAGCCGCAGGAACGGATGTGGTCAGCGACGACTTTCAGCGAAGCCTGGTCTTCATTGGCGCAACCAATGGCCTTGGCTGCCGCGGCCAGCAGGCTTTGGAACAGGTCGATCTCGTAGTTGGAATGCACATGCTGCATCACCGCACTGATCCGCTCCAAGCCCATGCCGGTGTCTACCGACGGCGCTGGCAACGGATGCAACACACCATCGGCGGTGCGGTTGAACTGCATGAACACGTTGTTCCAGATCTCGATGTAACGGTCGCCGTCTTCCTCTGGCGAGCCCGGTGGGCCACCCCAGATGTCAGCGCCGTGGTCGTAGAAGATCTCGGTGCACGGGCCACACGGGCCGGTATCGCCCATGGTCCAGAAGTTGTCGGAGGCGTACGGGGCGCCTTTGTTGTCGCCGATGCGCACCATGCGCTCGGCCGGCACGCCGACTTCCTTGGTCCAGATGTCGTAGGCCTCGTCATCGCTGGCGTAGACGGTGACCCAGAGTTTTTCCTTCGGCAGCTTCAGCACGCCGGTGAGGAAGGTCCAGGCGAAGTTGATCGCGTCTTGCTTGAAATAATCGCCAAAGCTGAAGTTGCCGAGCATTTCGAAAAAGGTGTGGTGACGGGCGGTGTAGCCGACGTTTTCCAGGTCGTTGTGCTTGCCACCGGCGCGGACGCATTTCTGGCTGCTGACGGCGCGGGTGTACGCGCGCTTTTCCTGGCCCAGGAAGCAGTCCTTGAACTGGTTCATCCCCGCGTTGGTGAACAGCAGGGTTGGGTCATTGCCTGGGATCAAGGAGCTGGAGGAGACACGGGTGTGACCTTGCTCTTCGAAGAAGCGAAGGAAGGCTTCACGGATTTCTGCGCTTTTCATTAGGTTCTTCCACGGAGGCTGCGGCCAAAGGCCAGTGCGCAACATCATCAGACGGAGCGACGGCAAAGGGCCGCATTATATCGGCCCTTTGCCGGTGGTACAGCGTGTTTATACGATTGAAACGTTCAATTAGACGGTCTGCACTGTCATTTCCGCGAAAATTCGACGAATGTCTGCGCGACCTGCTCGATCTGCGCCCGGCTGACATCCAAATGCGTGACCATGCGCAGGCGCGGGGCGGCGCTCAAGGTGATCCCGCGTTCGGCGGCAAACGCCTTCAAGGCCTGGACCTGGTCACCGATCTGCACGTAGACCATGTTGGTCTGCACCGGCTCCACCTCATAACCGGCCTGGCGCAACGCATCGCCCAGCCATTGGGCGTTGGCGTGGTCGTCGGCCAGGCGCTGAACCTGGTGATCCAGGGCATACAACCCTGCTGCCGCCAACGAGCCGGCCTGGCGCATGCCGCCGCCGACCATCTTGCGCAGACGCCGGGCCTTGGCGATCAACGCCGTGGAGCCGCACAACACCGAGCCAATCGGCGCGCCAAGGCCTTTGGACAGGCACACCGACACCGAATCGAAATACTGGGCAATCTCGCGCGCATCCACGCCGAGCTTGACCGCTGCGTTGTAGAGCCGCGCGCCATCCAGATGCAGGGCCAGGTCATGCTCACGGGTGAACGCCCGTGCCTTTGCCAGGTAATCCAGCGGCAATACCTTGCCTTGCATGGTGTTTTCCAGCGCCAGCAAGCGGGTGCGGGCGAAGTGGAAGTCGTCGGGCTTGATCGCCGCCAGTACCTGGTCCAGGTCCAGTGAGCCATCGGCCTGCACGTCCAGGGGTTGCGGCTGGATCGAACCGAGCACCGCCGCGCCACCGCCTTCGTATTTGTAGGTATGGGCCTGCTGGCCGACGATGTATTCCTCGCCGCGCTCACAGTGGGCCATCAACGCCAGCAAGTTGCTCATGGTGCCGGTCGGGACGAACAGCGCAGCGGCAAAGCCCAGGCGCTTGGCCAGCTCGGCTTCGAGGTGATTGACGCTGGGGTCTTCGCCATACACGTCATCGCCGCTGACGGCAGCAGCCATCGCGTCCCGCATGCCGGGGGTGGGTTGGGTCACGGTGTCGCTGCGCAGGTCGATCACAGACATGAAACAAGCCTCTGAAGGGTTGAGTAAGTTCCTTTTGAGTGTGATTACTGCGGGCAATGCCACGGAATATCAAGCCCCCATTGCATTCAATCGAATACCAACCAAACAAACCGATATAGGATATCGATACGGCAATCGTGCAGTTTTCGAAAAAGCGTGTTAAAAACTCTCCGCCGCCAGGGTTCTGGCGGCAACGTTCTCAGGGCGGGGTGCAATTCCCCACCGGCGGTAATTACACGCAATGTGTATAGCCCGCGAGCGCTTGGCGCCTCGAACTGCTCCGGCAGGACGGCGACAAGGTCAGCAGACCCGGTGTGATCCCGGGGCCGACGGTCATAGTCCGGATGAAGAGAGAACGGGATTGGCACCTAAGGGCCGCTCGTCTTGCGTACCCTTAAATCCCATTCGATTCATAACGCCCTGTTTTTTTCTTAAACAGGAGTCAGAACATGCAACCCACCGCAATCGACAGCAAAAGCAAAAACCACCACGGCGAGCGCGTCGCATTTATCCAGGCCTGCTGGCACAAGGATATTGTCGACCAATCGCGCAAAGGCTTCCTCGCCGAAATGATCGCCCAGGGCTACCAGGAATCGGACATCGATTTCTTCGAAGTCGGCGGCGCCTTTGAAATGCCCCTGCACGCCAAGCTGCTGGCCAAGACCGGCCGTTACGCCGGCATCGTTGCCGCCGCGCTGGTGGTGGACGGTGGCATCTACCGCCACGAGTTCGTGGCCCAATCGGTGGTCAGCGGCCTGATGCAGGTTCAGCTGGAAACCGAAGTGCCGGTGTTCTCGGTGTCGCTGACACCGCATCACTTCCATGCGGGCAGCGAGCACCACGCGTTCTTCCACGATCACTTTGTGCACAAGGGCCAGGAAGCCGCGCGCACCTGCGCCGACACCCTGCACAAGGTGCGTGCGATCCGTCGCAGCGAGCCACGGGCTGTAGCCGTCTAAGAGACACAAAAAACCCGGTGTAAAAACCGGGTTTTTTCTTTTTCAGGCCAGGCCAGCGTCCGTGGTCGGCACAATCAGTATCCCCGCTCGCAAACCATTCTTCACCTTCGGGTTCGGGAAGATGATGCGCGCACCCTCCTCCTCAATCACCCAACGGGTCTTGGCCACGTCCTCAGCCAGCAAATAGCCCTGCGCCAACGGCGAGAAGTTCTCCACATCCGCCGGCAGGTGCATCAGGAACGAATCGCTGTGCTTGATGACTTCACGGGACACGGCAAACAGTTGCAAGCCATCCAGGCTTTCGGTTTGCGGCTCGGTGCCTTCGATGATCTGCTTCAGGCGGGTTTCCAGGCGGGACACGTCCACGCCCTGGTTCTGCCCGAACGGCCTTGCCTTACCCAGTTCGAGGGTGAAGGCTTCGGCCTCTAGCTGCTCGTAGGTAAACGCGGTGAAGGTGATCGAGGTCTTGTTCTGCAACAGCACCGCTTCCATGCCGGCAGCGCGCAGGCGGGCCAGTTCATGGCGCGAATGCTGACGGCCTTCCTTCCACGGATACAACGCGAACTGCTCGATCTTCGAACCACGAATGGCCGTGTGCAGGTCGTAATGCAGGCGTGAACGACCAGGCTGGCTGAAGAAGCTGCGAGCCAGTTGCTCAAGCTCAGCGGCACGCATCGCTTCGGGGCCGATGTTTTTTTCGTGGCGCCCGTTGAACAGCCGGTTGACGTCCAGTTCGAGGTAGCGCTCGCCGCGACGCATGGCCTCGGGGTTGCCGAACAGGAACAGAATACGGGTACGGGGCTTGATCTCCCCGCGGGCAATACCATGCAACAGGCGGTCGAGCAGTTCGATCGGCGCGGTTTCGTTGCCATGGATGCCGGACGACAGCAACAGGTCGCCGCCATTGTCCTTCGCTTCAGGTGGGCGCACTTCAAGCGCGCCCTCGCTGAGCCAGCGCATCTGCACGCCGTCGACAGTCAGTTGAATTTTTTGCGCCGGTTCGCGACCGGCGAGGGTCAGTTCAAGCAGTTTGCCGAGGGCGAGCATACGCAGCTTCCTTAGTGGTTGCAGCCTGGGCCGTGGACGTGATCGTCGTCATCACCTTCAACGTCGGCCGGTTCCATTTCCAGTTGCAGGCTCATCAGGTTGGTGGCCAGTGGGCGCATCAGCAGGTTGGCGTACTCGGCGTCACCTTCTTCCACGTCCACACCGATCAGCAGTTGGCCACGGCCGTCGTGCTGGATCCAGATCTCCTTGCCCTGCCAGACCACGGCGACGCGGGTGCAGGAAGTTTCCAGCTGGGTGCCGTCGGTGTCTTCAAGAATCAGTTTCAGGGTGTCGGTGGTCATAAATAGCTCTCAGCCATGCGGCGTTTAATTGATCTGGAAAGGATAAACAGCGCCCAGTTTAAGGATTTGCGTCAGTTCATCCAGTGCCGTCCGGCATTCAAGCAACAACTGCGGGTCAGCCAGGTCGGTTTCGCGCAGGCTGTCGCGGTAGTGCTTGCCTACCCACTGGGTCAGTGTTTCGTACAACGGCGCGGTCATGATAACGCCTGGATTCACCGCCGCCAGTTCCGTTTCGTTCAATGCCACACGTAAACGCAGGCACGCCGGGCCGCCGCCGTTCTGCATGCTTTGCTTGAGGTCGAACACCTTCACTTCGCGGATCAGGCCACCGGCAGCGGTCAGTCCTTGCAGGTACTGCCAGACGCGCTCATTAGCACGGCACTCTTCCGGCACGATCAGCAGCATCGAGCCGTCAGCGCGACTCAACAATTGGCTGTTGAACAGGTAGGAACGTACCGCGTCTTCGACACTGACCTGGGCGCGGGGCACGCAGACGGACTGGAAGTTGCCGCCCAACTTGCCCAATTTGCCTTGCAGTTCGGCGAGCATCTGCTCGGTATTGAGAAATGCGTCCTCGTGATAGAACAGTACTTCGCCGTTGCCGACCGCGATCACGTCGTTGTGGAACACGCCGGCATCGATTACCGCTGGGTTCTGCTGGGCGTAGACCACGCCATCATCCTTCAAGCCGTGCAGGCGTGCGACCGCCTGAGAGGCTTCAAGGGTCTGGCGCGCCGGATATTTCTGCGGCGCCGGGTAACGGGGGTCGAACGCGCTGCGACCAAACACAAAAAATTCGACACCCGCTTCGCCATAGTCACGGCAGAAGCGCGTGTGGTTGGCCGCGCCTTCATCACCGAACTGCGCCACCGCCGGCAACGCGGCGTGGTGGGCGAAGTGCTTCTGATCGGCAAACATCGCGCCCAGCACGCGGCTGGTGGTCGGGTGCTCGATGCTGCGGTGGTATTTGCAGTTGAGGTTGGCGGCGGTGAAATGCACGCGGCCGTCAAAGGTGTCGGCGCTTGGGCTGACGGTGGCGGCGTTGGCCACCCACATGCTCGACGCCGAGCAACTCGCGACCAGCAACGGCATCGCATCCTTGGCCGCTTGCTGGATCACTTGGGCGTCGGTGCCGCTGAAACCCAGCCTGCGCAAGGCGGCCACATCAGGACGTTCCTGAGGTGCCAACACACCTTGCACAAAACCCATGTCCATCAGGGCTTTCATCTTCTGCAGGCCCTGCAACGCCGCTTCCTTGGGGTTGGAATGCTGCTGGCTGTTGCTTTGGGACGCGACGTTGCCGAAGGACAAACCGCCGTAGTTATGGGTCGGCCCCACTAGACCGTCAAAATTGACTTCATAGGATTTCATCGGCGAGGCTCCACGAACATCTGTATTTTTATAGGCATCAATAGCAATCAGGGCAATCGCACGCCGGGTGTCAGCGCGGCTGGCAACACCAGGCTCGGGGTCTCAAGCGAGGCCACCGGGTACGCGCAATAATCCGCTGCGTAATAGGCACTGGCGCGATGGTTGCCCGACGCCCCTACTCCACCAAACGGCGCGGTACTGGCGGCGCCGGTCAGTTGTTTGTTCCAGTTGACGATGCCCGCGCGGCTTTCCAGCCAGAACTGCTGGTAGCGTGCCTCGGAGTCCGACAACAAACCGGCGGCCAAGCCGTACTGGGTGTTGTTGGCCTCGGCAATCGCCGCTTCGAAATCAGCGTAGCGGATCACCTGCAACAGCGGGCCGAACAGTTCTTCGTCTTCGCGCTCGCTCACGCCAGTCACGTCGATGATGCCGGGGGTCAGCAAGGCGGCCTGGTCCTGGGGCTGAGTCATTTCCAGCAGCGCCACGGCGCCATTGGCGAGCATCAGTTCCTGGGCGTCCATCAAGGCTTTGGCCGCCGCGAGGGAGATCACCGAGCCCATGAACGGCGCGGGTTGCTGGTCGAACGCACCCACTTCAATCGTCGAGCTGACCGCCGCCAGGCGCGCCAGCAACGCATCACCCCACGCGCCTTCCGGCACCAACAGGCGACGCGCACAGGTGCAACGCTGGCCGGCCGAGATAAACGCCGACTGAATAATGGTGTACACCGCCGCATCCACGTCGGCCACTTCATCCACCACCAGCGGGTTATTGCCGCCCATTTCCAGGGCGAGGATCTTGTCCGGGCGCCCAGAGAATTGCTGATGCAGGTGATTGCCGGTGCGGCTGGAGCCAGTGAAGAACAACCCGTCGATACCGGGGTTGGCCGCCAGCGCGATACCGGTTTCCCGCGCGCCTTGCAGCAGGTTCAACACACCCGCCGGCAACCCGGCTTCGATCCAGCATTGCACGGTCAACTCGGCAACCTTGGGGGTCAGCTCGCTCGGCTTGAACAGCACGGTGTTACCCGCCAGCAACGCTGGGACGATATGCCCGTTCGGCAAGTGACCAGGAAAGTTGTACGGGCCAAACACCGCCACCACGCCGTGCGGCTTGTGGCGCAGCACGGCGGTGGCGTCGCCCAGGGGGCCGCTCTTCTCGCCGGTACGCTCGCGGTAGCTTTGCACCGAGATCGCGATCTTGTTGGCCATGCTGGTGACTTCGGTGGCCGATTCCCACAGCGGCTTGCCGGTTTCCTCACCGATGCAACGGGCGATTTCGTCGGCGCGGCTTTTCAGGGTGGCGGCGAAGGTTTCCAGAATAGCGATGCGTTCTTCCAGCGGGCGCTTGGCCCAGGCCGGAAACGCCTGGCGTGCAGCCTGCACGGCCGACTCAACCTGCTCGGCGGTGGCGCCATTGCCGGCCCACAGCACCTGCTGAGTCACCGGGTTGCGCGATTCAAACAGTTCACCCTGGCCAGCCAGCCAGCTACCTGCGATATACAGCGAATTCATTATTTCGACTCCCGAGCAGCGGACAACGGAACGGCACGCACTTGATCACCCACCACCAGTTGCAGGCGCTTGGCGGTCTGTGGATCGACTACCAGCGTGCCTGCCGCCAGACGAGCCGGGGCGGCGGTGATGCGGCATTCTTCGCGCTTGCGGTTATGGATCAGGAACGGCGTAGCATCGTCCCCCGGCGTGCCGATCGCCAACACCAGCGACTGGCTATCGCGTACGGCACGGATCTTGGTGGTTTCACATTCCACCGCAGGTCCCGCGTCGAAGATGTCGACATAGCCCTGGTAGCTGAAGCCTTCGCTCTTGAGCATGCTCAGCGCCGGCTCGGTGTCCGGATGGACCTTGCCGATCACATTGCGCGCATCCTCGGACAGGAAGCAGCTGTACAGCGGAAACTTCGGCATCAGTTCGGCGATAAACGCCTTGTTGCCCACGCCCGTGAGGTAGTCGGCCCTGGCTGAATTCCATCTTGAAGAAGTGCCGGCCCAGGCTTTCCCAGAACGGCGAACGCCCCGCTTCGTTGGATACACCGCGCATCTCGGCAATGATCTTGTTGCCAAACAGTTGCGGGAACTCCGCGATAAACAACATGCGCGCCTTGGCCAGCATGCGACCGTTGAGGCCGGTGCGGTAATCGGCGTGCAGGAACAACGAGCACAGCTCGGAGTTGCCGGTGAGGTCGTTGGCCAGGAACAGCGTCGGGATCTCGCGGTAGATATTCAGTTCCTGGGAGGCGCTGACCGTCAGGCCGACCCGGAAGTTGTACCAGGGCTCACGCAGGCCAACGGCGCCAGCAATGGCGGAAATCCCCACCACGCGGCCTTCGTCGTTTTCCAGCACGAACAGGTAGTCGGCATCGCCGCGCCCGGCGTCGCCACGAAAGGTTTTCTCGGCCCAGCCCACACGGTGGGTCAGGCGCTCTTCGTTGGCCGGCAAGGTGGTGAGGCCGGTGCCGGTGCTGCGCGCCAGATCAATCAGGGCCGGTAAATCGCTGCTGCGTACGGGACGAACGATCATGCTATCTCCTCGAACGGGCCGCTGTTGTCAGCCACCCGCGAAACTCTCTTTTTAAACCGCTACCAGGCGCACACTCGCGCCTTCGCCAACACCCAGGGCTTCGGCCGCTGCGAGGTCCAACGTCACCGGTTTACCCGGCGCGTAGTCCAGTTCCAGCATCACCGCGCGGTAATCCTGCAACTGCGCGTTGCTCACCAGGTACTGGCGACCGACACCCTTGACCATCTCACCGATCTTCACCGGTACCACGCGGCTCTGGGCAATCGAACGAATGCCCGACACCCGTGCATGCAGCGTCGGGCCACCGTCGAAGATGTCGATGTAATGGTCAGTCTCGAAGCCTTCGCGCATGAGGATGTCGAAGGTGATCTGCGCACGCGGGTGCACCTGGCCCATGGCTTCCTGGGCTTCGTCCGGCAGCAGCGGTACGTAGATCGGGTAGTGCGGCATCAGCTCGGCGAGGAAGGTACGGCTTTTCAGCCCGCACAGGCGCTCGGCGGCGGCATAGTTGAGGTCGAAGAAGTTGCGACCGATGGCGTCCCAGAACGGTGAGTCACCGTTCTCATCGCTGTAGCCGACGATCTCGGTCACCACCGAGTCGGCAAAGCGCTCGGGGTGGCTGGCCACGAACAGCAGGCGGCCACGGGAATTGAGTTCCGACCACGGCGAACCGACCAGCTCAGGCACCACGTAAAAGCTGGTGAGCAGGCTGTTGCCGGTGAGGTCGTGGCACTGGGAGAGCACGTGGATCTTGTTGTGGATCTTCAGCTCGCGAGAGGCGTGCACGAAGGTCTCGTTACGGAAGCTGTAGAAGGGTTCCGAGTAGCCGGCGGAGGCGACGATGGCCGAGCAACCGGCGAGCTTGCCGGTCTCGGTGTCTTCGAGCACGAAGAAATAACTCTCTTCGCCGTTGAAACTGACCTCGGCCGCGAAGGACGCTTCGCTGGCGGCGATCTTGTCGCTGAGGCGTTCCACATCGTCCGGCAAGGAGGTGACACCAATCGGGCTGTCCGCAGCCAGACGCTGTACCTCGCCCAGATCAGCCATTTGCGCGGGGCGCATCACCAGCATGGTGTCACTCCTTAACTCGAAAAACAGGCAGGCCTGGAGCCTGCACAGAGGAAAAAATGCCGGGCGGGCCCGGCACACACACAATTCGGTTCACCACCCGGCGTGCCAGGTGGTGAAGGGTCATCAGCCTTGCGTCAGCACTTTCACAGCACGCTCAAAACGGTCCAGGCCTTCCTTGATATCCGCCTCTTCCACCACCAAACTCGGCGCGAAACGCACCACATCCGGGCCGGCTTGCAGGATCATCAGGTTTTCTTTCTCGGCGGCATTGAACACGTCCTTGGCCTTGCCCTTGAACGCATCGCTCAGCACGCAACCAATCAGCAGGCCCATGCCGCGCACTTCGGTGAAGATGCCGTATTGCTTGCCGATCTGTTCCAGGCGCGCCTTGAATTGATCGTGCTTGGCGTTCACGCCGGCCAGCACTTCAGGGGTGTTGATCACGTCGATCACCGCCTCGGCCACCGCACACGCCAGCGGGTTGCCGCCGTAGGTGGTGCCGTGGGTGCCGACCACCAAGTGCTTGGCCAGCGCCTCGGTGGTGAGCATCGCTGCGATCGGGAAACCGCCGCCCAGGCTCTTGGCGCTGGTGAGGATGTCCGGGGTCACGCCGTAATGCTGGTAAGCGAACAGGTGGCCGCTGCGGCCCATGCCGGTCTGCACTTCGTCGAACACCAGCAGCGCGTTGTTCGCGTCGCACAGCTCGCGGGCGCCTTGCAGGTAAGCCAGCTCGGCCGGCAGTACGCCGCCTTCGCCTTGGATCGGCTCCAGTACAACGGCGCAGGTCTTGTCCGACACGGCGGCTTTCAGCGCGGCCAGGTCGTTATAAGGAACGTGGGTGATGCCGGTGATTTTAGGACCGAAACCATCGGAGTACTTGGACTGGCCACCGACGTTGACGGTGAACAGGGTACGGCCATGGAAGCTGTTCAGCGCGGCGATGATCTCGTATTTCTCGGTACCGAAACGGTCGAATGCAACGCGACGAGCCAGCTTGAACGCGGCCTCGTTGGCCTCGGCGCCGGAGTTGCAGAAGAACACGCGCTCGGCAAAGGTGGCGTCGATCAGCTTGTGGGCCAGGCGCAGGGCCGGCTCATTGGTGAAGACGTTGGAGACGTGCCACAGCTTGTTGGCCTGTTCGGTCAGTGCACCGACCAGCGCCGGGTGGGCATGGCCCAGTACGTTGACCGCGATGCCGCCGGCAAAGTCGATCAGCTCGCGACCCGCCTGGTCCCAAACGCGCGAACCTTCGCCACGCACAGGAATGAATGCGGCCGGTGCGTAGTTAGGCACCATGACCTGGTCGAAATCGGCACGTTGCACCGGGGCTTGCTCAACGGACATCGGAGTCTCCTGAAGAGGAACGCCTGCCTGGAACTGGCGGGCGATGCAGGGATTGTAAGGACAGTTTTCAGCGCGGCCTTGCCGCCAAGCGACAACTTCTTATAGCGCCAAACCGCGATTTTGGCGGGTTTACGCCAATGCGACAAATAGCGTCGCAATGGCGCAGTTTAAACTAACTATCTAGAGCCAGCCGGGTGAAACACGCTGATCTACTGACGGGCTTTACCGACGATCAGAGATCCAGCATGAGTAAGCCCCCGGCAAAACACGCCACCCAACACCCCGACAGCCATTATCAGCTACTCAAGGATGCCTTCCCCACCTGGTTGGGCGCCGCACCGCGCGCCAGGCAACAGGCCTTGTCCCGGGCCAAACCGCAGCCGCACGCAACGAGCCCGGAGTTAAAGCGCCTGAATGGCGCCCACTGGAATGCGCAAAATGCCGTGGATGACGCGCTCAAAAACCTACAAGGCCCACGTGCGTATGCCCGCGCAGTACTTGAAGAGGCGCTGCAGGCCCGCTATGGCTTGGGCCTCAACAGCGAAACGGTTTACCTGCGCCTCTATATTCCCCAACACGTACCGTGGTTTTCGATCCCCACCGGCGCCGCGCGTACCTGGACCGTGTCACTGCTGGACGCGGCCTTGCACAACTTCGAACACAGCGAAACCGTCGAGGGCGCCTTCGAGGCCGACTCGACCTACATCACTGCGCCCAACGCCAGCGGCCAATTCGACACATTACCCGCGATCCGGCAAACAATCAGCGTGATAGCCTTCACGGGCCTGTGCCGCGAACTGGATATCGGCGCACGCTACCAAGCCTACCTGCGCACGCAACTGGGCCTCGACGAACCGGTCAGCGCCGCCGTGATACGCAGCAAGGTGGACACCAGCCAGAAAGCCGCCCTGCGCGCCGCCCTGCAACTGGCGCGTCTGCGCGGTGACATCCAGGACGATTACGCACGACAAGTCGAAAGCCTGCTGCAAGGCCGCAGCGACCTGATGCTCGACAACCAGGCCCTGCGCTGCCACGACCTGCAGATGATGGGCGCGCCATTGACCGGCCTCCTGCTGCTGGCTCCCGACCTGGAAACCACGCCCACGGTGCCACGCCTGGTCGCGTACATACCGGACGACCCACAGCATCCACTCAAGGAATACCCCTCGTCGCGGGCGTTCAAGCAGGAACTCACCCGCCAACTGCGCGACCCCGACTACCAGACGTTTTTCAGCCGCTTCGTCAGCCATGAATACCGTGGGGCCTTTTTTGCCAACCTGAGCCAGCGCCTGGCACGGATCAAATGGCATCCCGCCGAGCCCGGCAGCAGCTTGGCACCCTGGCGCATAGAGCCCACCGACGACCCCAAGCTGCAATTTGTCGCCAAGCCGATCCAGGGCGATGTGTGGCTGCACCTGTATCAACAAAAACTCAACCAGATCCTCAACGATGCGCGCACCCAGGCAGTCTCCACGGCCACGGTCGACCGTAACGCGCGCTGGGCGTTGTGGGATTCAATTGTAAATGTGGCTTCGACGATCCTTAACGCCGCACTCCTGATCGTCGCGCCATTTGTTCCAGGGCTGGGGGAGTTGATGCTGGGCTATATGGCCTGGCAAATACTCGACGATGAATTCGAAGGCATTATTGACTGGGCTGAAGGCTTGCCCCAAGAAGCGTTCGGCCACCTGATGAGCGTGCTGCAAACGTGGGTGCAAGTGGGGACGTTCGCGGCCGGCAGTGTTATTGGCATCGCTGAGTTACGCAAAGTGTTGCCTACGCCAGTCGTGGAATTCTTCGACCGCTTCAAACCAGTCACCCTTGCCAATGGCGCCCAGCGCTACTGGAAACCCGACCTCACGCCTTATCAACAGCACCTCACGCTGCCGCCGCGCCTGGGCGTCAACTCCGTGGGCCTGCACAGCGTGCGCGGCGAATCGCTACTGCCATTGGAAGGCAAGCTATACGCCGTACA
Organism: Pseudomonas azotoformans; assembly: GCF_001579805.1. Lineage (NCBI taxonomy): Bacteria > Pseudomonadati > Pseudomonadota > Gammaproteobacteria > Pseudomonadales > Pseudomonadaceae > Pseudomonas > Pseudomonas azotoformans. Next base: position 6,648,686 of record NZ_CP014546.1, read on the forward strand.
ACAACTGGCGGATGGCGAAAGCTATGGGATCAAGCACCCGACGCGTCCCGACGCCTATACCCCGCGCCTGCAACATAACGGCGCCGGCGCGTGGCACAGTGAGCTGGACACACCGCTGCATTGGGACCGCCCGACCTTGCTCCGTCGCCTGGGCCACGGCGTCAGCGAGTTGAGCGAAGCCGACCGACACCTGGCGCTGGACATCAGCGGCATCCACGAAAACAACCTGCGCAAGATGCACGTACGCGGCGCCCCCGTGCCACCGCTATTGGACGATACGCTCGAGAGATTGCGCATCGACCGCAGCCTGCAAACCTTGATCGACCGGCTCGACAGCGACGACCCGGCACAGCACGCACAGGTCGACCCGCAAGACATGCTCCAGTTACTCACCACCTACGGCGATTGGCCCAAGACCCGCGCCCTGCGCATTCTGGACGCCGAAAGCAACACGGCCTGGGAATTTGGTGACAGTCACCTGCCGGTGGTGCAGATTCCCGAAACGCAACTGGCCAATGGCGAACTGCTCAAGACCGTCCTGCAAGCCCTGAGCCCGGAGGAAATCCGTGCGCAGTTCGGCGAACGTGCCGCCGACCCGCAATTGAGCCTGGACAACCGCGTCAAGCAGTTGCGTAAAAAACTCGCGCGCCAGGCAGAGGCCCATCGCACCGAACTGTTCGATTCGCGCTACGCCCAACTGCAAGCGACGGCGGACGCACCGGTGCAACAAATCCAACAGAACGCCCCGCAACTGCCGCCCCGCGTCGCCACCTACTTACTGGACCAAGCCAGCGCACAAGAGCTGACAGAACTGACCGCCCAACGCACGCCGCCGCGCCTGGCAGACCTGGCTCGTAGCGTCGTGAACGAGTTGCGTATCAACCGAGCCTACGAGGGCCAATACCTGACGGCGATGCCGAATCTCGACAGCGAACGGCTGGCGCTGAATGCCTTGCGAATCCAACCGGGTTGGTCGGCCAACCTGCGTATTGAAGCCAGGCACCTGAGCGCCCATGGGGCGGTATGGTTGACCATCGGCGCCGAGGATGCCCCACTGCTACGCACCCTGGTACGCACCGCCGAGGGTCGTTATATACCCCTCGACGAAAAAGGGCCGTTGTCAGGTGAAACAGACCTGTACACCGCGATTCTGAACGCCATTCCCGACGCCCAACGAGACGCGCTGGGCTTTGGCGTCAACCAGGGCTCTGCCCTGCAAGAACGCCTGCGACAACGCACGCTGCCACGTGAGGAACTGCGCCAAGTGCTGGACGACACCGCGATAGCGCCACCCACCCGACAGACTCTGACGGCGCTGGGAAGCGACGTTGGCTACCCAGCCCAACCGGCACAGGCTGCCCCGTCGTTGACGCTGGAGGCACGGGCGAGGGCCATGTATCCGGGGCTCAACCGCCTGCAAATCCAGGACTTGCTCAACCACCTGAACGCCCAACCCGATGGCGCCGCCAATGGCATCGCGGCACTGGCCGAAGAATACCGGCAGCTGGAGAGTGACTTGCGAACCTGGAGGCGACAACTACCCACCCACCACCCCGAAACCCATGCAGAGTTATCCGAACACGAGCTGCGCAGCGAGCGCCAGAACCGACGCATGATTGCCAGACAACTGCGACGCTGTTGGCGCCATGAACTGGAAATCGACGATTACTTCGAAGACCCGGCCACAGATGGCTACAGCCTGCACCTGAATTACCCCATCCTCGGAGCCTTGCCGGACCTGACGGCAAATTTTGACCACGTGTCGCTGTTGACACTGAGCGGGAATGCTCGAACGCCCGGAGCGCTTGCGTTCCTGCAACGCTTCAGGCAACTGCGCCACCTGAACGTCAACGGCATCCATCTCGACACTGCGCCGGATTTCATTTTCAACCTGCCGCGCTTGAACGCCCTGAGCCTGAGTGGATGCAATATCAGACTGACGCCCGACAGCCAGGCACGAATCGCCTCGCTGCATCGCCTGCAGTCCCTGGTGCTGCACAACAACCCCTTGGGGCTGGCGCCCAGCGTAGAAGCCATGCGAGGCCTTATTCACCTCGACTTATCGCACACCGGGATCGAGCAGTTGCCGGCCGGCGTTCTCACTCGGCCCGAACTACAGGGAGCACTGCTAAACGACAACCGAATCCACGAACTGCCGCTCGAGTTTTTTGCGCTGCCGCCGAGCAAAGGCGACGGCCTCTACCTCAGCAACAACCCGCTGTCGCGGGCGACGGTTGAACACGTCAAGGCCTACTACCAACGCCACGGCATCACGTTCGGTGCCGACGCATTCCACACTGATCTGCGCGATGCACACCTACTGTACCCAAGCCTGGGCAAGATCGAACTGAACCGACTGCTCTACAAGTTGCCGGGCACACTTGAAGCCGGCCAGACCGAATTGGCGCGCAGGGCTGCGGAGCTGCAAACATTGCGGGCAGAGCTCACCCGTTGGGAACAGGCGCCCGACCTCAGCCCGTCAGAATTCGAAAGACGAGGCAAACTGCGCCAACTACTGGAGAGCAGTTGGCGCCAAGAAGTAACCCCTGGGAGCACAGATCGATTTTCACTGAGCATCAACCGTGAGCTGGCCGGCGAGCTGCCCACCCTGCAGGCTTCATTTGCGCACCTTAACGGGCTGATAATTCGGGGCCAGAACGTGGCAATCACTGTCGATGACTTCCTTGGCAGCTTCCCCAACCTGCAAGCCATCAGCCTGTATCAAACGAGGCTGGGGGACGTCCCGCCAAGGATCTTCTCGCTACCCAGACTTGAACTGCTGGACCTGGAACACTGTGGCATCCGCTTGTCACCCAGCAGCCGCACGGGCCTGGAGCGTCTGTCGTCCCTCAGGCACTTGAACCTGAGCAACAACGCTCTGGGCGAGCCACTGGACGTCAGCCTACTGGCAAACCTGACCACCTTGAACCTGCGCAACACAGGGCTGAACGCGGTGCCCGCCAGCCTGCTGGTGGAGAAAACGCGCCTGCACATCAACCTCAGCGCAAACGCCATCGAACAACTGCCCCCCGAACTGTTCACGCTGCCAAACCATGTCGCCCAAACGTTTGACCTGTCTGCCAACCCACTGTCGCGACAGACCCTTGAAGCGGTCAAACGCCACTGCCAGCGCACGGATGTGTTTTTCAACATCCAGACGCCCACCGCACAACGCGAAAGAGCGCGACGGCTGTACCCGAGAATCAGGGCAAAAGAAGAGGAGCAGGTGGAAGAGTTGAACCGCCTGATTTTCGGACTGCCCGGCAACCTTGATGAGATAGACACCAGGCTGGAGACACTTGAAGCCGATTATCAGCAACTGGTCGCCGACCTGCAGCGCTGGGTGGACGATATCCCAGCGCAACATCCCTTGGTGGGCGGCCCCCTGGAGGACTTCCTGCGCGTCGACGAAGAACTCAACCGTCGCCGCGTCAAGCGCCGGCTCGAAGCCGCCTGGCGCCGCGAAAGCCCGACGGACGAAGACAACCTGGATGAGCGCACCACCTACGCCGTCAGACTTAACGCCCCGATCATCGGCACGCTGCCGGAACTGAGACCACGCTTCGATCACGTGACATCTTTTGACCTCAATGGCGCACTCACCCTCACCGAACTGGATGGCACCCTCAACGCCTTCCCTGCCCTGCAAACCCTGATCGTGAGCAATTGCACCCTCGGCAAATTGCCATCCGCGATCTTTAACATGCCCAACCTGTCGAGCCTGGATATTTCTGATTGTGAAATAGCCCTGACCCCCGCCGCCGCACGCTCCATCAGTGACCTGCACACCCTCGATTACTTGAACTTGCGCAACAACCCCCTGGGCCATGCACCAGACGTCAGCAACCTGCAACAGTTGAGCTCACTGCATTTGCCCAACACCCAGATCCGCGAACTACCTGCCGGGGTATTCCTGTTGGACGAATTGCGTACCCTGGACCTGAGCGACAACCGTATAACCGAGATATCCACAGACCTCCAGGACATGCATCAGACACTCGACGACGACTGCGACTTCACAGGCAACCCCTGGTCGCAGGAGAGCCTCAGGCGGCTGCGCGAGTATTACCTGCAGACCGGAAACAATTTCCAGATCCCGGAAGTCAGGCTCAACGGCGCCGGCACACCACTGGATCCGCTGCCGGATGAACCTATGGAGGAGTAACGGTCAACCCCGTTCGGACGGCACCGACGACAATTCGAACGGGCTGCTGCTGCGGCGCTGGTTGCGGTCTTCACGAGGGGTGGCGCCAAAGAAATTGCGGTAGGCGCTGGAGAAGTGCGGCCCCGAGGAGAAGCCGCACGACAGGCCGATCTGGATGATCGACTTGCTGGTTTGCATGAGCATCTGGCGGGCCTTGTTCAGGCGCAATTCCAGGTAGTACTGGCTGGGGACGCGGTTGAGGTATTGCTTGAAGATCCGTTCCAGTTGTCGTCGCGACACACAGACGTGCTGGGCGATTTCGTCGGTGGTCAGTGGCTCTTCGATATTCGCTTCCATCAGCAACACAGCCTGGGTCAGCTTGGGGTGGCTGGAGCCCAGGCGGTTTTGCAACGGAATGCGCTGGCGCTCGCCGCCTTCACGGATGCGCTCCACCACCAGTTCTTCGGACACCGCACCGGCCAGTTCGGCGCCATGATCACGGGCCAGTACTGCCAGCAGCAGGTCGAGTACCGACATGCCACCACAAGCGGTGAGGCGATCGCGGTCCCAGTCGAACAGATGGCTGGTGGCGATCACCTTGGGGAAACGCTCGGCGAAATCGTCCTGCCAGCGCCAGTGCACGGCGGCGCGGTAGCCGTCCAGCAGGCCGAGTTGGGCCAGTGGGTAGACGCCGGCCGACAAACCGCCGATCACGCAACCGGCGCGAACCAGTTGTTTAAGGGCAGTGCTGAGTTGGGAGGCGATAACGGTCGGCGGCTCGTCCGCCAACAGGAAGAGTTTCTGGAAGCCTTCCAGCTTGCCGGCCCACGGCTCGCCCGGCAGTTGCCAGGCGCCTTCGGTCGCAGGTTCGGCCTGCAGGAACGACAGCTCGTAGACCACGTCCGGATGCACCCGCTGGGCAACGCGCAAGGCCTCCTCAGCCAGCGCAAGCGTGAGTGCTTTTGTGCTGGGCCAAATCAGGAAACCAATACGATGGGCGGTCATGGAGGGCTATCCGAAGCGAGTAACAGTGTTAAGGCCAAAAGTGGCAACCACCAACATAGTGCATGTTGCGCAAAGCGCGAAGCATGCCCTATATCAGTGCACAACGGCAGTCTTGATTATTTCAAGCTACCGGAAAGAAACTGCTGCAAACGCTCGGACTGCGGGTTCACCAGCACTTCACGCGGGTTGCCGCGCTCTTCGACGATGCCTTTGTGCAGGAACACCAGCTGGTTCGACACTTCACGGGCAAAGCCCATTTCGTGGGTCACTACCACCATGGTACGGCCTTCCTGGGCCAGGTCCTGCATCACCTTGAGCACTTCGCCAACCAATTCCGGGTCGAGGGCCGAGGTGGGTTCGTCGAACAGCATCACCTCAGGCTCCATCGCCAGGGCGCGAGCGATGGCTACGCGCTGCTGCTCGCCGCCGGACATATGACCGGGGAACGCATCTTTGCGATGACCCACGCCGACTTTGGCCAAGTAATGCTCGGCCTTTTCACGGGCTTCTTTCTTCGACATGCCCAGCACGTGCACCGGGGCTTCCATCACGTTTTCAAGCGCGGTCATGTGCGACCACAGGTTGAAGTGCTGGAACACCATGGACAGGCGCGAACGCATGCGTTGCAGTTGTTTAGGGTCGGCGGCCTTCATGGCGCCGTCCTTGTTGGCGACCAGCTTCAGCTCTTCGTTGTTAAGCAGGATCTTGCCGGCGTGGGGCTGCTCCAGCAGGTTGATGCAGCGCAAAAAGGTACTTTTGCCCGAACCGCTGGAACCGATGATGCTGATCACATCACCGGCTGCGGCGGCCAGGGACACGCCTTTGAGCACTTCATGACTGCCATAGCGTTTATGCAGGTCTTGGACTTCAAGTTTGTACATGCGGTCGGTTCTCACAAAAACAGGTGGTCAGTCGTTGAGCAAGCGCCCGTGACGCAGCGCTTCGCGCCCCGCCACCTTGGCCAGCCAGAAACCCGCTTGGGCATAACGTAGCCGTTCAACGGCAAACAACACCCCCGAAGTACCTGCGCAAATAGTACTCACGCGGTCTTCCAGGGGGTCAATCACTTCAAAAATCGGCTCGCCTTTTTCGATCCATTCACCAGCTTTACGCAGGTAGCTGATCACCCCGGCGTGGGGCGCGAACAACAATTCGGTGCCCTCGAATGGCACGCCTTCGCAAGGTTCGAATTGCGGAGCAGGCCATTCGCCCTTGATCAGGCCCTGCTCAGCAAGGAACGCGAGAATACCTTCGGCGTGGAAAATCGCCTCGTCACGCCCGGTATCGGCCTGGCCGCCCAGCTCAAGCGTAGTCGCCAGGCAGGCCAACGGGATTTGCGCCTCAGGAAACATCTGGGACAGACGCAGCCATGGCAGCGAACAGGCCTCATCGAACGAACTGCCACCGGAGTCTTCCGCCAGCAGGCCGACCTTCACATTCAAATGCGCCGACAACGAACGCCACTGCGGCCAATGCTGAGGCAGTGCGTACATGTGCAGCGCGGCTTCGGCGTCGCAGTGCAGGTCGAGCACCACATCGGCGGTGCAGGCATGGCTCAGCAATAGGCGCTGCATGCCTTGCAGCTGGCTGCTTGGCTCGGGCAACGCATTGAGCGCGTCAGACATTGCTTGACGGATCATGCGCACATTGGCGTGAGGATCATCGCCCAGCTTGCCGTTGAGCAACTCGGCAACCGGCTCGCTCAACTCCACGAAGTCGCGATTGAAATTCTTGCCGCTGCCCACCTCGAAACGTCCCTGGTGACTGCCTTGCAGCAGTTGGCCCAAGCCCATCGGGTTGGCCACCGGCACCAACTCGATCACGCCGTTGAGCGCGCCTTGTTGTTCCAGTTCGGTGAGGCGCTTTTTCAGCTCCCACGCGGCGCGCATGCCGGGCAATTCATCAGCGTGCAGGCTGGCTTGGATATAGGCCTTGCGCTCGCCCTGGCCGAAGCGGAATACGCTCAGTTGGCGCGCGCAGCCCAGGTGCCCCCAAGGCAACCGATGATCGATACGTTCCATATCAGTGCTTCCGTGGAGCCAGGTAGCTCAGCCAGCGGCGCTCGGCCAACTTGAACAGGCGCACCAGGATGAAGGTCAGGCACAGGTAGAACACGCCAGCGGTGATGTAGGCTTCGAACGGCAGGTAGAACTGGGCGTTCACCGTGCGCGCGGCACCGGTGATGTCGATCAGGGTGACGATGGAGGCCAGGCTGGTGGTCTGCAGCATCATGATCACTTCGTTGCTGTACTGCGGCAGTGCGCGGCGCAGGGCCGAGGGCAGCAGGATGCGGCGGTACAGCTTGTAGCGCGACATGCCCATGGCCTTGGCCGCTTCGATCTCGCCATTGGGCGTGGCCTTGAGGCTACCGGCAATGATTTCGGCGGTGTAGGCGCTGGTGTTGATCGCAAACGCCAGGCACGCACAGAACGTGGCGCTGGACAGCAGCGGCCACAGAAAGCTTTCGCGCACCACTTCAAATTGGGCCAGGCCGTAGTAGATCAGGAACAGCTGCACCAACATCGGCGTGCCACGGATCACGTAGGTGTAAAGCCACGCCGCGCCATTGACGACCGGCTGCTTGGACACGCGCATCAAGCCCAAAGGCAAGGCGGCAAGCAGGCCGAAGAACAGCGAGATGGCGAGCAGTTTCAGGGTGGTCAGCAGGCCGCCAAGGTACAGCGGCATGGCCTCCCAAATGACGTTGTAGTCGAAGATCATAGATCAGCCGCCCTTACGCCTACCGAGTAGCGCTTCTCAAGATGACGCAAGGCCAGCAACGACACGCTGGTGATCACCAGGTACATCGCCGCCACCGCGAGGAAGAAGGTAAAAGGTTCGCGGGTGGCATCTGCCGCCTGCTTGGCCTTGAACATCATGTCTTGCAGGCCCACCACCGAAATCAGCGCAGTGGCCTTGGTGAGGACCAGCCAGTTGTTGGTGAAACCGGGGATCGCCAGACGGATCATCTGCGGCACCATCACCCGGAAAAACACCTGAAAACTGCTCATGCCATACGCAAGGCCGGCTTCGGCCTGGCCCTTGGGAATGGCCATGAAGGCGCCGCGGAAGGTTTCCGACAGGTAGGCGCCAAAGATGAAACCCAGGGTGCCGATACCGGCGGCCAAGGGGTTCAAGTCGATATAGTCGTCGTAGCCCAACATCGGCGCGACACGGTTGAGCAGGTCCTGACCGCCGTAGAAAATCAGCAAGATCAGCACCAGGTCGGGGATCCCGCGGATCACCGTGGAGTACAAGTCACCCAGCCAGGCCAACCAGCGCACCGGCGACAGGCGCAACGCGACCCCGATCAGACCCAGAACAATGGCCAAGGCCATGGACGACAAGGCGAGCTGAAGCGTCAACCATGCGCCATCGAGGATGACGGCCCCGTAGCCTTTCAACATGATTCAGGTCCTCGAAAAGGGGGATGAAAAAATGGCGCAAACCTCAGGAATTCTGTTGCTTGCGCCATTTCGGACAGACCGCTGCGACGATTTACTTGGCGTCAGCGCCGTAGATATCGAAGTCGAAGTACTTGTCCTGGATTTTCTTGTACTCACCGTTGGCACGGATCGCGGCAATGGCTGCGTTGATGCGGTCGAGGTTTTCCTTGTCGCCTTTGCGTACGGCGATGCCGATGCCGTCACCGAAGTACTTGGCGTCGGTGAACTGTGGGCCCACGAACGCGTAGCCTTTACCGGCTGGGGTCTTCAGGAAGCCGTCTTGCAGCAGGGTGGCGTCGGCTACGGTGCCGTCCAGGCGACCGGCTTCCACGTCCAGATAGATTTCGTTCTGCGAGCTGTAAGGCACAACCGTGGCGCCTTTAGGGGCCAGGACTTCCTTGGCGAAACGATCGTGGATGGAACCGCGTTGCACACCGATCTTCTTGCCCTTCAATTCATCCAGGCTGTCGCTGACGGTGGTGCCTTCCTTCATCACCAGTTGCGCTGGGCTCAGGTAGTAGCGGTTGGTGAAGTCCACGGACTTCTTGCGGTCTTCCGTGATGGACATGGACGACAGGATCGCGTCGATCTTGCGCACTTTCAGCGCAGGGATCAGACCGTCGAACTCTTGCTCGACCCAAGTGCACTTCACGTCCATCTGCTTGCACAGGGCGTTGCCGATGTCGTAGTCAAAACCGACGATGCTGCCATCGGGGGCTTTGGAGGCAAACGGAGGGTAAGCCGCTTCGATACCAATTTTCAGGGGCTTGCCTTCAGCGAAAGCCTGCATGGACAGCACGGACAGCGCCAGGGCGCCCAACAGCACGAGTTTCTTCATCTTGGGACTCCATCGGTATAGGGCAAAACAGCAGTATGAGCCATGGCCCACGATGCGACTTAAGGGAAACCGAATTGCGGTGCTGCGTCCTACACCAGCTACACACTGGAGACGACGAGCGAGTGATCGGCATTCTAACGACAGGCCGGAAGCCGATATTTCCTCAATGCGACAACAATTTACAGAAGCACCGAGAAAGCAGTTCCAGCTCATTGACAGCCTCTGTTTTTTATGCAGAGACAAAAGACATTAAACCTGTAGACGCTGCAAATTGCGGGCCTATTATTCGCAAACCCTTCTAGCACGGCAAGTCTGGCGTTTAATCTTATTTACCAGGGCGTCTAAAACGCGGTTTTTCGGGGCATGGGCGTAGCACTTTGCCTCATGTTTGGGCGGCGGGTTACACATTTGCGTTCGACGGTAACATTCAGAAATCTCCTACGAGAGAAACCGATATTTATTGACCTCCGATCAGATGTCGCTCGCCACAACAGCCTGCCCTGAACACAAAAAAGCCCCACCCGGCCTACGCCAAATGGGGCTTTTACTGACTATCGCGCCTTACGCGACGTTCATAGTCTTGTGCGTCTCAATCAAATGCGCGACCACACCTGGGTCCGCCAGAGTGGAGATATCGCCCAACCCGTCATACTCGGCCGTGGCAATCTTGCGCAGGATACGGCGCATGATTTTCCCCGACCGCGTCTTCGGCAAGCCCGGTGCCCACTGGATCACGTCCGGCGAAGCAATCGGCCCGATCTCCTTGCGCACCCAGTTTTTCAGCTCCAGGCGCAGGGCTTCGTTGGGTTCTTCGCCGTTCTTGAGGGTGACATACACATAGATGCCCTGGCCCTTGATGTCGTGGGGTACACCGACAACGGCAGCCTCGGCGACTTTCGGGTGGGCAACCATGGCGCTTTCGATTTCGGCGGTGCCCATGCGGTGGCCAGACACGTTCAACACGTCGTCCACGCGACCGGTGATCCAGTAGTAACCGTCTTCGTCACGACGCGCACCGTCACCGGTGAAGTACATGCCACGGAAGGTCTTGAAGTAGGTGTCAACGAAGCGGTCATGGTCGCCGTACAACGTACGTGCCTGGCCTGGCCACGAATCGAGGATTACCAAGTTGCCTTCGGCAGCGCCTTCGATCAGGTTGCCCAGGTTATCCACCAGCGCCGGCACCACGCCGAAGAACGGCCGTGCCGCCGAACCCGGCTTGAGCGCATGGGCGCCCGGCAGCGGGCTCATCATGTTGCCGCCAGTTTCGGTCTGCCACCAGGTGTCGACAATCGGGCAACGGGATTGGCCGACGTTCTTGTAGTACCAGTCCCACGCTTCCGGGTTGATCGGCTCACCCACCGAACCGAGCAGACGCAGGCTGCTGCCGTCTGCGCCTTCGCACGCAGCAGTGCCGGATGCCATCATGGCGCGGATTGCAGTCGGTGCGGTGTAGAGGATATTGACCTTGTGCTTGTCGACGATCTTCGCCACCCGCGTGATATCCGGGTAGTTCGGCACGCCTTCGAACAGCAGCGTGGTCGCGCCATTGGCCAGCGGGCCGTAGACAATATACGTGTGGCCGGTGACCCAGCCGACGTCGGCGGTGCACCAGTAGATTTCGCCTGGGCGGTAGTCGAACACGCGCTCATGGGTCAGGGACGCATACAGCAGGTAGCCGCCGGTGGTGTGCTGCACGCCCTTGGGCTTGCCGGTGGAACCCGAGGTGTAGAGGATGAACAGCGCTTCTTCGGCGCCCATCTCTTTTGGCGCACACACAGTGCCCGCCACTTTCATCAGGTCTTCGTACCAGATGTCGCGATGCTGGTTCCACTTGATGTTGCCATTGGTGCGCTTGCAGACGATGACCTTCTGGATGCTGCTGGTTTCCGGGTTGGTCAGGGCGTCGTCGACGTTGGCCTTCAGCGGAATCTTCTTACCGGCGCGGATGCCTTCGTCGGCGGTGATCACGACCTTCGACTTACAGTCGATGATGCGACCGGCCAGGGCCTCCGGCGAGAAACCGCCAAACACCACGGAGTGAATCGCGCCGATGCGGGTACACGCCAGCATGGCGACCACGGCTTCGGGGATCATCGGCATATAGATAGTCACCACGTCGCCGCGGTGCACATCCTGGCCGCGCAGGGCGTTGGCGAACTTGCAGACTTCCTCATGCAGCTCACGGTAGGTGATGGTGCGGCTCTCGGCAGGGTCATCGCCCTCCCAGATGATGGCGGCCTGGTCACCGCGCTCGGCGAGGTGACGGTCCAGGCAGTTGTAGGAAACGTTCAGGGTGCCATCGGCGAACCACTTGATGTCGACATGGTGATCGTCGAACGAGGTCTGCTTCACCGTGGTGAAAGGCTTGATCCAGTCAAGGCGCTTGGCTTGCTCGCGCCAGAAGCCATCGGGGTTGACCACCGACTGCTGGTACATGGCCTTGTAGGTCGCCTCGTCGGTCAGCGTGTTGGCTGCTACTTCGGGGCGAACGGGGTACAGGGAAGCCGCACTCATCTTTCTTACCTCGGTGACATAGTTGTTGTTGTATGGCCCTGTTGTAGCCGGGGCCGACCTATAGAACCATTCGACGATGGTAGTAACAAGCCCCTACAAATTGCCCTGATATCCCCTTGTGCACGTCTAGCCCGCGGGCTGCGGCGCTTCGCGGCTTTGTGAAAAAAGCTTTACCACGGGATTGTTACAAAAACCGCCAATAGTGTTTATCAAAAGTACGGGTATATGAATATAACCCGGGGGCCTAAAATCAACTCCGCCAACAAGGCACTGTGATTAACAACGCAACAGCCCCCACGAAGGCAACGTTAATCCGAACTTCCCAACTTTTAAGTTACACACGCGGCCTCACAAGGGCCCCGTGACCCCACTCGCCCTGAATAAGGTAAATAGAGAAATGAAAGCTTTAGTAGTTATGGCCCTCAGCAGCTTGTGCGCCACCGCCGCCCTGGCCGACGAAGCCCCGACTGACGTAGCTAGCCGCAACACCCCGATCGTCGAGGACTACACTTACAGCACCCACTTGGATGTTGCCAAAGTATTGTCCATGAGCACTATCCCGGAAGTCTGCGAAGTTGTACCGGTGAAGATGGAATATGAAGACTCACAAGGTCAGCGTCATATTCTTAATTACCACGTGATGGGTAATGGTTGCTCTAACGGGTAATAACCTGATGCGTTCGATCTGAACCTGATCTTATTCGCCGCAAGAAATCGTTCTTGCGGCAAAGAACCCGCCCCCTCCTCACCTCGTTGTGCCCCCTCGAAAAAAATCCCGCCGCTCGTCCCTCCGGCCAACCCCAGCAAACCCGCGTCTTGGCTTGAAAAGCAGGCTTTTTGTCTGCGTTCCGTGACCATCCGCCACAACACAAAGTCGATTTTTTCCCTATAATGCGCGGGTAAATCGGGCCTGCAATATCCCCTTACACTGGGATGAAGAGCCAGACCTGAGGCCTCCCGCGGGAGCAAGCACCTACCGCTCCGCACCTCAAGCCTCACGCAGACCACCCGTAACCCTATTCCGTTTAATGCGTGCGCTAGCTGCAACAAACGATTCCTTAAGATCCACCGCGGCCTCAGGGCCGTGTGAACACCCAACCATCCGGTTTCACACGGGCACCTTTGAGCCCTCACGCAGGAGACGACACGTCATGCTGAGCTGGGACGAATTCGACAAAGAAGAAGAAGGCGAAGTAGCCACCAAAGGCGCCAACGCTGGCCATGCCACCGAAGCCAACATGGACCGCCTCGATGGTGCCGGCGCCGCCGCCGCCATCGAAGCCCGCGCCGTCACCGCCAGTGACTCCGCCGCCATCGTGCGCGCCAAAGCCGCCCTCGACAAACTCGACGTCGCCGAAGGCCTCGCCGAGCTGGAAGGCTCCGCCGCCCGCGTCGCCGTTGACGAAAAACGCATGATCAACTGCCGTGCCGACCTCAACCAACTCGTACCCTTCAAGTACGACTGGGGCCTGGCAGAAGTACCTCGACGGCTGCGCCAACCACTGGATGCCGCAAGAGGTCAACATGACCGCCGACATCGCCCTGTGGAAAAACCCCGAAGGCCTGACCGACGACGAGCGTCGTATCGTCATGCGCAACCTGGGCTTTTTCTCCACCGCCGACTCCCTGGTGGCCAACAACCTGGTGCTGGCCGTGTACCGCCTGATCACCAACCCGGAGTGCCGCCAGTACATCCTGCGCCAGGCCTTCGAAGAAGCGATCCACACCCACGCCTACCAATACTGCATCGAATCGTTGGCCATGGATGAAGGCGAGATCTTCAACATGTACCACGAGATCCCATCGGTCGCGAAAAAAGCCGCCTGGGGCCTGAAATACACCCGCTCGATCTCCGATCCGAAGTTCGAAACCGGCACCGTCGAGACCGACAAAGAGCTGCTGCGCAACCTGGTCGCCTACTACTGCGTACTGGAAGGCATCTTCTTCTACTGCGGCTTCACCCAGATCCTGTCCATGGGCCGTCGCAACAAAATGACCGGCGTCGCCGAGCAGTTCCAGTACATCCTGCGTGACGAGTCGATGCACCTGAACTTCGGTATCGACGTGATCAACCAGATCAAAATCGAAAACCCACACCTGTGGGATGCCGAGATGAAGGAAGAAGCGACCCAGATGATCCTGCAAGGGACTCAGCTGGAGATCGAATATGCGCGCGATACCATGCCGCGTGGCGTGCTGGGGATGAACGCGGCGATGATGGAGGACTACCTCAAGTTCATCGCTAACCGTCGCCTGTCGCAGATTGGCTTGAAGGAAGAGTATCCAGGCACCACCAACCCGTTCCCGTGGATGAGCGAGATCATGGACTTGAAGAAAGAGAAAAACTTCTTCGAAACCCGTGTGATCGAGTACCAGACTGGCGGCGCGCTGAGCTGGGATTGATTCCTCAGCTCATCCCCCCATTAAGCCCTGACACGTTCAGGGCTTTTTTATGTCCGATGAATGGCCACTTCTTGAAGCACATCAAGCTGACCACCTCGCCCCAAAGGGTTCGGATCGCATCACCAATGCTGTAGCCTTGTGCCCCAATTGACATCAGCGTAGTGATCGGGATGCCTTCACCGAGGTGGCTTTACGCCAAAGTCGGAAGATTGGCACGGGAGTAAACTCCCGCTGTCACACCTGATGCACACTCAAAAAATACCAGATAGGACCGAGGCCAACCCGTGAACCCAGACATGCTCGAAGCCGGCCCCGCTGATGCCAAAGTACTTTCCGTCTTTGACTTCGACGGCACCCTGACCCACCACGACAGTTTCGTGCCCTTCCTCAAGTTTGCCTTTGGCCCTGGCGAGTTCTATGGCCGGATGGTCAAGCTGGCGGTGCCGGGGCTGCGCTTTTTGGTGCGGCAGATCAGCCGGGATGAGTTGAAGGCGCAGTTGATCCGCACCTTTATGACCGGGGTGGAGAAGGCGTGGGTGCAGCAGAAGGCCGAGGAGTATTGCCAGAAGACCTGGGCGCGGCTGATGCGGCCGACGGGGGTGTTGTCGGTTGAGCAGGAGTTGGGCTCCGGGGCGGAGGTCACGCTGTGTTCGGCGTCGCCGGCGTTGGTGTTGCAGCCGTTTGCGAATCGGCTCGGGATCAAGTTGATCGGGACTGAGCTTGAGGTGGTGGATGGAGTGTTGACCGGCAAGCTCACCGGGAACAACTGCCGCTGTGAGAACAAGGTGCTGCGGCTTGAGGCGGTGTATGGGGATTTGGGCGAGTATCGGCTGCGGGCCTGGGGCGATACGCGTGGGGATAGGGAGTTGCTGGCGGCGGCGCAGGATGCGCACTTTCGGCATTTTCATGCGAAGAAGAAGCGGGCTCGGTTGCAGCGGTGATGCGGGTGGGTGGGGGTGGCGGGTAGACCGAGGCGATTCCTTCGCTGCCTCGCTGAAGCTCGACAGCTCCCATATTTGAGCCGATGAGCACCGAGGGCCGCGCACTAGCATGGGGTGCTAGTGCGCGGATGGCCCATTCCGATCAATGGTCACCGCTTCCCAATTCTTGATCTTCAAATGCGGATCGCACCGCTTCCACAACCCGTTCGGCTAGGTGAATCACTTCCAGCTGCGGATAAGCTTTCTTTAATTTCCCCGATACCTGCCAGCTATTTTCCTTTAACGAGCGAATGACTCGGTTTGCGTCCTGATCAGGCATTTCCAGCACTTCTTTTAGCCGTTCCTGGGCGCGCTGAAAGATGACCAACACACGCGCTTCATCAGCCATCTCTATACGAACCGTGTGCGCCACTACCTGTGCCGTATACAAGACTTGTTCGGTCAAGTCGGGGTAGCGCCACGCGAATTGCGCATCGTCGTAGTCATCGAAGACCAGATTGCTGCGGGTTCCGTCGTCGTAGACTACAAGTTCTCCAAATCGATAGGAGCCAGCGTAGCGTTGCATGAATGGTCGCGAAAATGCCTCCAGCGTACGATCGTAACGCGCCCGGAAATCAATCGAGCTTGTGATTGTGGCCGACACTGGCAGGATTACGCCATCAGGCACCGCCTTATCACGGATCAAGGTATCGTTGATCAGAAAGCGATGGATCCGACCATTGCCGTCTCGCATGGGGTGGATATAGACAAAAGCGAAAGCGATTACAGCGGCCCGGGCCAGCGGCTCAGCGCCCCGTGTTGCCAACTCGAATGCTTTCAAGCCATCAAGCAGTTGCGTCAGCACCTCAAATTGCGGCGCAATGTAGTGCACGATGTCCTCGCGCATGGTGGCCTGCCCCACGAAGACCGGTGAGTGCCGTAGACCCAGCCCGAGCGCCTCTTCCCCTAAGATACCGGCTTGCAAGGTGTGCAGGCTTTCATTACTCAACGGATTGTCGATGTGCCCACAGTACTTGGCGATCACGTGGGCAAACCGCTGGATCCTGTCGGCTTTGTCTGCCTCTCTCTCGATCAAAAAGCTGGCACGCGACTCCTTGAACGTCAGCCAACTTGCCGTGCGCATCAGGATATCAGCGCCAAAGGCCTGGTTCAGCTGCAGCAGTGACGCCCCCAGATCAAATTGCAGCGCTTCCTGCACGGCTTCGGTACGACGAATCAAGGGACAGAGCGCAGGCACTCCGGGCAGATTATCGTTGATGCGCCAGCGTCGTACCCGCAGAGACTCAACGCGGGTCAGGTAATGCTGTGATGAAACGGCATCGACGTAGCCGCCGTTGGTGACATCTGGCA
This sequence comes from Pseudomonas azotoformans, assembly GCF_001579805.1. Lineage (NCBI taxonomy): Bacteria > Pseudomonadati > Pseudomonadota > Gammaproteobacteria > Pseudomonadales > Pseudomonadaceae > Pseudomonas > Pseudomonas azotoformans. The sequence goes on from NZ_CP014546.1 coordinate 6,665,330, forward strand.
CATCAAGATGCAGTCCCGTTAACCACTCGTACAGGAATCCGGTCCGGCGGGCATATTGACCAAAGGGCGTTTGCCGGCACCAGGCTTCGACGGGGTCAGGGCCGGCCACAGCGAATAGGCGAGCGAAGAATTCGAGGTGAATTTCTTCGTACTTGAGCCCGAACTCGAAATGCCCTGCAAAGTCGTCCGAGGGTTGGTAGCTGAGGGGGTACTTACGCTCGATATGTCCATTGCTCTCGTGGCTCATACGGGTCGTACCGATTACCGATTCGACGCGTAGTGGCTGTGCTAGCGCGATATGGTAGCGGTCAGCGAGTGCCTTGAAGCCTACCTGCATGGTCAAATCCCCTAACGAACGCTTAAAAACGATAACTATTAGGGAATGGTAGGCGAAAACGATAATTTTGTGAGTACGAAAATGCTAATGCGCTATTAAATTTGCTAACAAATCAGCTATTTCATTTGAAAACGATAACGACCTGAAAGAAGGCGATCCGAGTTGAGGGGCCGTCCGGAAACCGAGGCGATCCCTTTGCAGCCTCGCTGGGGCTCGACAGCTCCCACAGTTGATCTCTGTCGCTCGGAGGGACGGTGTTTGGCTTGAGTGTTATGTCGTGGCTTTGAGGTCCACGCCCAGCGCTGTGGCGAAGGCTTTTACCATCGGGCTTCTGGGGGCGTTGTGGCGCAGGATGAGGTTGAAGGCGGTGCTGAGGTGAACCTGCTCCGGGCACAGTGCGAGCAGGCGCCCTTCTCTCACCAAGGGCATGGCGTAGTGTTCGGGCAAGAAGCCGAGGAAACGGCCAGTAAGGATCAGGATCGCGACGGCTTCGACTTGTGAGGCCGAGGCGGACTGGCTGTCGTAGTTGACGAAGTTGACCTTGTCGCGGTGGATCGCATAGCGATGATTCACTACTTCGTATTGGCGTAGCACGTCGGGCGTGATATCGCTCGCGTTGAACAGTGGATGTCCTACAGCACAGTAGGCGTGAGCCTTTTCTTCGTACAGCGGGAAATAGTCGAATTCTTCGCGGCGTTGGTACACCGGCACGATGCCGACAATCAGCCGTCCTTCCACCACGCCGCGTTCAACTTCATCCAATTGCGAGGCATGTAAGCGCAATCTAATCTTGGGTGATTCGCTATGTAATTTCCCCAGTGCGGTAATGAGCGGGGAATTAACGTCGGAAACAGTGTTATCAATAACCCCCACACTAAGGTCACCAATAAGCTCGTTTTGCGCCGAACTAAGCTTGTCGCGAAAACTGTCCACCGAGGTAAATAATTCGATGGAGGCTTGATACACCAACTTGCCTTCTTCGGTCAGCCCGAACCCTTCCCGCCCCCGTGTACACAGGCGCATGCCGATGCGGATTTCCAGGTCGGAGATCTGTTTGCTGATCGCCGCCAAGCCCACGTTCAGCTCGTTTTGCGCGGCGCTGAAGCCGCCCGCTTCGACCACGGCCATGAATACGCGCAGCAATTTGAAGTCCAGCCCGCTCAACTGCAGGGGCGGTCTTGAGCCGGGTTTTGGCGGTAGGTTTCCAGAAGTGGAAAGTGGGGTTTCCATAATACGCGTTGACCTCAAGTGCCATATTCAACAGGCTTCAACCCAGTCCTTGAACATAGCCAGGCGGCGATAATGAACATAAACATCCGCCCTTGGCAACCTTGAATACGGCGCGTCAGACGCTGGTTCAGTCTAGTTGAAAACTTATTTTTACTGCCTCCGACTCTTCTAAAAACAAGCGTGAGGAATACCCATGTCCCAGCCCACCGACCGCCTTTGGGGCGCTCGTTTCAAGACCGGTCCGTCTGCTGCATTGGCCGCATTGTCCCGTTGCCCTCAGCGCTACTTCCGCCTGACGCCCTACGACCTGGCCGGCTCCCGTGCCCATGCCCGTGAGTTGCAGCGCGCCGGTTTACTTGACGAGTCGGAAACCCTGCGCACCCTGGAGGCCCTGGACGGTATTGGCGCAGATTTCGCCGCCGGCAATCTGCATCCGACCCTGGATGATGAGGACGTACACACCTTCATCGAGCGCGTATTGACCGAGCGCCTCGGCGCCCTGGGTGGCAAGCTGCGTGCAGGGCGTTCGCGTAACGACCAGACCGCCAATGACCTGCGACTTTTCCTACGGGACCATGCGCGCACCATCACCACTGAAGTGCTGGGTTTGCAGCAGGCGCTGGTGGATCAGGCCGAGCAGCATATCGAGAGCATTTGCCCCGGCTTCACCCACTTGCAGCAGGCGCAGCCGATTGTGTTCGCCCATCATCTGCTGGCTCACGCTCAGTCCATGCTGCGCGATGTGCAACGTCTGGTGGATTGGGATGCGCGCACGGCGTTGTCGCCGTTGGGTGCGGCCGCCATGGCAGGTTCTGCGATTGCCCGTCAGCCAGAGCATTCCGCCAAGGAAATGGGCTACACCGGGCCGTGCGAAAACTCCATTGACGCGGTCGCCAGCCGTGACCACGTGGCGGAATTCCTGTTTGTGGCGGGCATGCTCGGGGTGAATATTTCGCGCTTGTCCGAAGAGTTTTGCCTGTGGTCTTCGCGGCAATTTCGCTGGGTAGTGCTGGACGATGCCTACGCTACTGGCAGCTCGATCATGCCGCAGAAAAAGAACCCGGATATCGCTGAACTGGCGCGAGGCAAGGCGGGGCGGTTGATTGGCAACCTGACGGGATTGATGTCGACGCTCAAGTCGCTGCCACTGTCGTACAACCGCGATTTGAGTGAAGACAAGCACAGCGTGTTGGACAGTGTGGATACCTTGCTGCTGGTGTTGCCGGCGATGGCTGGAATGGTCGCGACCATGAAGGTGCAGGTGGAAGAACTGCGGCGTCAGGCGCCGATGGGCTTTACCTTGGCGACGGAAGTGGCCGATTGGTTGGCCACCCGTGGTGTGCCGTTCAAAGAGGCGCATGAGATTACCGGCGCATTGGTGCAGGCCTGTGAGAAGCATGAGATTGAGTTGTGGGAAGCCTCGCCGGCGATGTTGGCGGAGGTGGATGCTCGGTTGACGCCTGAGGTGCGCGACTGCCTGACATTGGAAGCGGCGATTGCAGCCCGCAGTGGTTGGGGTGGGACGGCGCCGGAGCGGGTTCGGGAGCAGATTGGGCGGTTGAAAGTGGCATTGGCCGAACAGCAGACGTGGGCCGAGAGTTACCAGGGATTTCGCATTTAAGCCTGTGGGTGATGAGGTGTCTGGCCGGGCGCTTTCGCAGGCAAGCCAGCTCCCACATTGGATCGGGTTTTAACAGTTGGACCGAGTACAGCGGTAGTCGCTTTTTTTGGAGATTCACCATGAACCAAACCCCGGCCGAGCGCTTGGAAGCCGAGCGCAAGTTGTCCGAGAACCAGTTCGATATCACGCAGTACGAGCATGTGCCGCGTCGCTATTACGGGCGGATGTTTTTTGCCACCTTGATCGTGATCGTGCTGGCCGCGCTGTTGCGTGCATTCGCCAACGGCCAGATCGAATGGTCCTACATCGGGCAGTTCCTCACGTCTGAGGCCATTCTGTGGGGCCTGGTGAACACCATCGTCATGTCGATCCTGGCGATGGCGCTGGGCGTGGTGATCGGCGTGATCACGGCGATCATGCGCATGTCAGCCAACCCGATCCTGCGCTATGTGGCCATCACCTACACCTGGCTGTTCCGCGGCACGCCGCTGATCCTGCAACTGCTGCTGTGGTTCAACCTGGCGTTGATTTTCCCGGTGATCGCGATTCCTGGCCTGTTCAGCATCGACACCGTCGACCTGATGACGCCGTTCGTGGCCGCCCTGCTCGGCCTCAGCATCAACCAGGGCGCCTACACCGCCGAGGTGGTGCGCGCAGGTCTACTCTCGGTCGACACGGGCCAATACGAAGCTGCCAAGTCCATCGGTATGCCGAGCCTGCAGGCGCTGCGTAGGATCATTCTTCCGCAGGCGATGCGCGTGATCATTCCGCCTGTAGGCAACGAGTTCATCAGCATGGTGAAAATGACCAGCCTGGCCAGCGTGATCCAGTACTCGGAGCTGCTGCACAACGCGCAAAACATCTACTACGCCAACGCGCGGGTCATGGAGCTGCTGATTGTGGCCGGCATCTGGTACCTCGCGGTGGTGACTGTTCTTTCATTTGGTCAAAGCCGCCTCGAGCGTCGTTTTGCCCGCGGCGCCGGCAAGCGTTCGTAAGCCTGGGTTGAGGAGATTTGCCCCATGAGAAGCATCGTCAAGGCCGTCAACCTGAACAAGTATTACGACCAGTATCACGCGCTGCGCGACATCAATATCGAGGTCGAGCAAGGCGAAGTGATGTGCATCATCGGCCCGTCGGGTTCCGGTAAAAGCACCCTGCTACGTTGCGTCAACCAACTGGAAAAAATCGACAAGGGCGGCCTGTGGGTCGACGGCGAACTGGTGGGTTACCGCGTCGTCGGCAACAAACTGCATGAGATGAATGAATCGCAGATCGCCCGCCAGCGCCTGGCGACCGGCATGGTGTTCCAGCGCTTTAACTTGTTCCCGCACATGACCGTGTTGCAGAACATCATCGAAGGCCCGTGCCAGGTGCTCAAGCGCTCGCCCAAGGAAGCCATCGAAGATGCGCTGGAACTGCTGGCCCGCGTCGGCCTGGCGGACAAGCGCAATGCTTACCCGGTGGAGTTGTCCGGCGGCCAGCAACAACGTGTGGCGATTGCCCGCGCGTTGGCCATGCGTCCCAAGTTGATGTTATTCGACGAACCCACGTCAGCTCTCGACCCGGAGCTGGTAGGCGAAGTGCTGTCGGTGATGCGCGATTTGGCCACCACCGGCATGACCATGATCGTGGTCACCCATGAACTGGGCTTCGCCCGTGAAGTGTCCAACCGCATGGTGTTCATGGATGCCGGCCAGATTGTGGAAGCCGGCAGCCCCGAAGAAATTCTAATAAGCCCACAAAACCCACGTACCCAAAGCTTTATTTCTGCCGTTCGCACTTAACTAAAAAACAAACGAGAACGCCCCCAATGAAAAAATTGTTCATCCCAACCGTGCTTGCAGGCCTCATGGCCTCCACCTGTGTATTCGCGGCATTGCCGGCGGCCATCAAGGACAAGGGTGAGATCAGCGCGGCCATCGTGCCGAACTATCCGCCGATGGATTTCAAGGACCCGGCCACCAACAAGATCACCGGCCTGGACTTCGACCTCGGCAACGCCCTGGCCGAGCGTCTGGGCGTGAAGATCAAGTGGCAGGAAACCGGCTTCGAGCAGATGCTCAGCGGCCTGACCACCAAGCGCGTGGACATCGTGCTGTCCGGCATGACCGACACCGCCGAACGCCAGAAGTCCGTGACCTTCATCGACTACTTCACCAGCGGCCCGCAGCTGTACACCCTGGCCAAGCGTGAAGACCTCAAGGCATTGACTGACCTGTGCGGTAAAAAAGTCGGCACCAGCCGCCGTACCACCTGGCCGTCGGAAATCGCCGCGTGGAGCAAGGAAAACTGCGAAGCGGCAGGTAAGCCGGCGATCGTGGTGATCGGCACTGAAGGTTCGGCGGACGCGCGGGCGCAGTTGCAGCAGAACCGGTTGGATGCGGCGATGCAGGGCAGCGAGACCATTCCTTATTTGATGTCATTGGACAAGGGCAAGTACAAGCCGGTGGGCCTGGCGATTTCCAAGCAATTCACCGGGCTTGGGATCGAGAAGAGCAACACTGAACTGGTCACCGCGATCAGTGAAGCGTTGCAGGGCATGATCGATGACGGCACGTACGGCAAGATCCTGAAGAAGTGGGATCTGGAGCAAGGTGCTGTAGAGAAGATCACCATCAACTCTGGCCAGTAACCCAATCTAAATGTGGGAGTTGGCTTGCCTGCTCCCCCATTTGATGTGTGTTACGTTGGAAAAACAATAAGGACACTCGCCCCGCCGTGGCCACCTACTCCCTGGTAATCCGCCGCCTGATGATTTGCTCGCTGACCATCGTCATCAGCCGGGCCATGACCAGTCCCTTGATGACCTTGCTGCTGAGCCGACGCCTGGGCCTCGACCAGCAGGACATCGGCTTGCTGATGGGCATCGCGGTGTTTACCGCCACCTTGATGGGCCTGTACGGCGGCTACGTCATCGACCGCATGGAGAAGCGCAAATTGCTGATCCTGGCGATGCTCTCCAGCTCCATCGGTTTTCTGTTACTGACCTTTGCCACCAACCTCTACCTCACCACTTTGACGCTGGTGATTACCGAGTCGGCATCGGCGCTGTTCCTGATCGGCTCCAAGGCGATCATCAGCGAGAACCTGCCGGTTGAGCAGCGCGCCAAAGTGTTTTCCCTGCGCTACACCCTCACCAATATCGGCTATGCCACGGGCCCTATGGTCGGCGTGGTGATTGCCGGGCAAATGCCGCTGCTGCCATTCATGCTGTCCAGCGCCATCGCGTTTATCAGCGTGTTCCTGATGATCGGCATCCCGCCCACCCAACGTGATGAAAGCAGCAAACCCTTGAGTTTTCTCAGCACCCTCAAGACCCTGCGCAACGACCGCAGCCTGGTGCTGTTCACCGGCGGCAGCCTGTTGAGCACCATCGTGCATGGCCGCTATACCTTGTACCTGTCGCAATTTCTGTTGGTGATCCACAACCCGGATGATGCGCTGAAGATTCTTTCCGCGGTCCTAGCCTGTAACGCCATTACCGTGATGTTGCTGCAATACCAGATCGGCCGCTTCCTCAAGCGCGAGCAATTGCGCTACTGGATCCTGCTGGGCACTGCGCTGTTCATCGGTGGCCTGATCGGCTTCAGCCAGGCTGACAGCCTGCTGTCGTGGTGTGTGGCGATGTTCGTGTTTACGTTGGGCGAGATGATTATCTACCCATCCGAGTTCCTGTTTATCGACACCCTCGCCCCCGAGTCGCTGCGGGGCAGTTACTACGGCGCACAGAACCTGGCGGCCTTTGGCGGCGCGCTGAGCCCGGTGATTTGTGGCTATCTATTGATCAACTCACCGCCAACCACGATGTTTTATGCGCTGGCCGGGTTGACGGCGGTGGGCGGAACGCTGTGCTTCCTGAGCGGGCGAAGGGTTGCAGGTTCTTGCTGATATTTACGCAAGATCCCGCTATTAATAGCGAAACCTCTCACGGACCCGAGCCCCATGAAATTCGACACGGCCTACAGCCTGAGTCTCGATGACAAGCTGTCGATCTACGACGTACGAGACCTGAATTTCGACGAAACAACCGACTTCGATTCAGACAAGGACAGCTTCCTCTGCCCCAATGATGAGTGTCGCGCGGCGTTTGATACCGGCAACGCGCTGAGCACCTTCAACGCCAAAAACGTCAATTACCTGCGCACGCCGCATTTCAAGAACAAGACCAGCACCCGGCATATCGACGGTTGCCGTTACGCCAGCACGCACAAGACTGCGACAGGTGAAAATGACGACGAGCGTGAGGACAATTTCCCATCGGAGTTTGTACTCACCCGTCGTCAGTACGAACGCAAAACGCCGCCTGCCGGGGCAGAGGGAAACATCTCACACGATCCCGTGAAGGCGCCTTCAAATCGAAGCTATGCCTCCCACAGCACCAGTGACAGCACTCCAGACAAAACCAGCGTGTTCGCCCACCCCGTGGAATGTTTCGTGTCTAACATCGACGACAAGGACAAGCTCAAGTCCATGCCGTTGAAGATCGGTGAGCACGCCGCAACCTACTGGACGTTTTTCAAGAAGATCGAATACCTGCAGGACAACAAGGGCCTGATCTACTGGGGCAAGATCAAGGCGATCAAGGACTACACCAGCAGCTTTCGCATCGACTTCGAAAAGAAGGTGTGGCTCGACAAGAAGCCATACTCGGTCAACGTTTACTTGAGCAAAAAGCTCATCGAGAACTACCGCAAGCGCAAAGCATTTTTAGAGCAGATCAAGGCAGCGGTGGACAGTGAGCGCGCGTTGTACTGCTTCTTCTATGGGGTGACGCCGGAACTGAAACAGGTGCCGAGCAAGAAGAACCCAGAGCAAACGTTCGGGGTCTTCAGCGCGAACATCGAAAATCTGGACCACCTGATCATTCGGGAGGCGCCAGGGGTGGAATAGCGGGTCCGCGAGAATCCAGTTGATGAGCGGTCAAAACAACTGTACAAAAACACAGTATAGTTTGTCCTCCCCCGTCGAACCTGGAGAAAACCCATGTCCTCTCTGGCAATGAGCTCTTTCGTAGAACAGCAGATCGTCCTGCATCAATTCACCGCCAAGCACAGCGTTCAGGCCCGCGCGATGCTGGGCTGGAGCCGGGAAGACCTGGCTTGCCAGGCCGGTGTGGCGGTTGAAGCGGTTCAACAGTTTGAACACCATCATGACGTAGGTGATGAAACCCGCCTGGCCTTGGCGTTTCGGTTGGAGGCTGAAGGGCTGGTGTTCTTCCCAGGGTTTGCGCCGGGGTGGGGGATGAGTGTGAGGGGATCGTTGCTCACACCCCCCACTGAAGTTGCATTTGAGACGGCAGAGTAAATTTTCAGCCTGCACTCACGCTTATCCCTATTTAGGTATATTCTCTCATGAGTTCATGGAAGCCACTCTTGTGGGTGGGCGCTAGCAAAAAAGATCTCCAATTGATGCCCTGTGCTGTGCAAGACGTATTTGGCTTTGCGCTGCACCTTGCTCAGGAGGGTGGTAGGCATTCACAGGCAAAGGCGTTGAAAGGGTTTGCCAGTAATGCTGTGTTGGAGATCGTCGAGGATTTCGACGGCAATACTTATCGAGGGGTTTACACCGTTCGGTTTGGCTCTGCTGTCTATGTGCTTCATTGCTTCCAGAAAAAGTCGACTAAAGGCATTGCAACCCCGCAACACGATATACAACTGATCAAACAGCGACTCAAGGCGGCGCAGGATCATGCACAAGCATCACAAGGCGATTGAGATCGAAGCAAGCAGTGGCAATGTCTATGAGGATATTGGCCAACCTGATGCCAGTGAAATGCAGGTCAAGGCGCAGCTCGCGGCAAAGATCGGCGAGATCCTCAAAGCCCGTAATCTCACCCAGTCTCAGGCTTCGGTCATCCTTGGTTTGTCACAACCGAAGGTTTCCGAGATGCTTCGCGGAAAGTTCAGAGGCATCAGTGAGGCAAAAATGCTCGAGTGCTTATCACTGTTAGGACGTGATGTGCAGATCGTTATCAGTGCAGCGCCTGCATCTCGTGCTCAGGGGCGTATCGAAGTGCTGTTTGCCTGATTGCCACCCGAGCAGAGCACTCCTATCCAAGGGCTTTAGCGTAATGCGGGAAGCCTCAAGCCTGCAGTTGCAGCGCCCGACGCATCATCTGCGGCGGTTGGCCAAAGGCCCTCAGGAAGGCGCGGCGCATGCGCTCCGGGTCGCCGAAGCCCGTTTCGCGGGCGATGATGTCGATGGAGTGATCGCCAGATTCAAGCAGCAGGCGGGCTGCCTCGATGCGCAACCGCTCGATAGCCTTGGCGGGAGACTGGCCGGTTTCGGCACGGAACAATCGGCTGAATTGGCGCGGGCTCAAGTGCGCAACTTCAGCCAACTGCTCTACTGAGAGATCGTCCTGCAAGTGCTGCCGAGCGTAGACCAGGGCGGTTTGCACGCGGTCGGATTTGGGATCGATCTCCAACAGTGCGGAAAACTGTGACTGGCCACCTGCGCGTCGATGGTAAACCACCAATTTACGCGCTACTGCACGTGCAACCTCGACACCCAGGTCATGCTCGACCAAGGCCAGAGCCAGGTCGAGGGCGGCAGTCAGGCCGGCGGAGGTCCAGAGCGGGCCATCGACGGTGAAGATCCGGTCTTCCTCCAGCCGTACATTCGGGTAGGCCCTGACGAAAGGTGTGGGCGTGGTACCAATGGGTCGTCGCTTTGCGGCCCTCCAGCAACCCGGCAGCGGCCAGATAAAAGGAGCCGGTGCAGGCCGATGTCACGCGACGCGAAGTGAGCATGGCTTGCTGCAGGTAAGTGAGCATGCCGGGCGTTGCTTGCAGCAGTTCGTTGTCTCCCACTACCAACAGTGTGTCGTAGTGCTGTTGGCCGAAGGGCATGGTAGCGATGGCGAAGCCCATGGAGCTTTTGATCGGCCCACCATGTTCCGACAACAGGTCCACGCGATAGAACGGCTGGTCCAACTCGAAGTTGGCGAATTCGAACACGGTACTGGTGCCCAGGCTGAGCATCTGGAACCCGGGAAACAGCAGAATACCGATGGATACCATGGCGAAACCTCATGTCCCGAAAGGAGGGATATATGACGTTGCAGCCAATACATTACACCCATAATCTTGGCTCCAACAAGGCCGCCCTTCCCCGGCCCTTCTGGAGCAACTGCAATGACTCAATCCAAAGGTTATGCCCTGATCACTGGCGCTTCGTCCGGGATCGGTGCCGTGTATGCCGACCGCCTGGCTCGCCAGGGTTACGACTTGATTCTGGTGGCACGCAATCAGCAACGACTCGACCAACTGGCGGCCCGACTGAAAGTCGAGACCCAACGGGACATCCAGGTAGTGGCCGCCGATCTCAACTTGCCTGCCGACCTGGCGCGCATTGAACAGATTCTGCTTGAAGACAGCCGCATCAGCCTGCTGGTGAACAACGCCGGCGTTGGTGCGACGGCGTCATTGCTGGCCTCTGACCCGGACAAGATGGACGCCATGATCCTGCTCAATGTCCTCGCGCTCACTCGCCTGGCAAAAGCCGCCGCGACAAACTTTGTCGCCCAGGGCCGTGGCACCCTGATCAACATCGGGTCGATCGTCGCGGTCGCGCCTAAGTTGTTGAATGGTGTGTACGCCGGCACCAAGGCTTTTGTGCAGGCGTTCAGCGAATCCCTCGACCATGAGCTGAGTGACAAGGGGGTCAGCGTTCAAGTAGTGCTGCCAGGCGCCACCGCCACCGAGTTCTGGGATGTTGCGGGGCTGCCCGTGAACAACCTTCCCGATACCATCGTCATGAGCACGGAAAATCTGGTGGATGCGGCACTGGCAGGCCTTGCCCAGGGCGAAAAGGTGACCATCCCGTCATTGCCCGACAGCCTCGACTGGGACGCTTACGAAACAGCACGCCTGGCCCTGGGGCCCAACCTGTCGCATCGCTCCCCCGCAGCACGCTATGGCATCAAAGCGCCGGTTTAACCGCTACTTGAGCGGCCTGCTCATACCCATGGGCCACTGCCAGCAAGGTGGGTTCGGTCCATTGGGTACCAAAAAAGTAGGCACTGGTGGGTAGGCCATCCTCATCTACACCAGACCGTACGGCGATTCCAGGATAGCCAGCCGCCGCGACACCGAAGTAACTATTGGTGTCGAAATCCGACACCATCGCGTCCAGGTTTTCTGCCTTGATCGGGTCATCGATCGTGTTTCTGAAATCCTGAATGAGCGCATCCCAAAGTGGCTTGCGTTCCTCTGGCGTCAGGGTTGAGGCGCTGATTTCCTTGAGCACTGGCTGATGATCCGTCTCACTGCCGTCACGTAGATCATTGAACCGGATCAACTCGGTCAACGATTTGACCGGCAACCCAGAACGTTTGCCCAGGTAGGTGTTCAGCTCCTCTTTCACATCCGAGAGCAGCAACTCATCGTAGCGCGAGGCATCAGCCAGCCGCAGGTTGACCGGCACCAACACCGCGCCTTGCTCGCGAAGCACTTCCAGTGTCCGATTGAACTGCGCGCTGTTCTCCACAGGCAAGGTTTCACCCTCTTTGGAGAACGTGGCGGGATAGCCGATACGCTTGCCTTTCAAAGCGCTTGGAACCAGCAACTGCGTGTAATCGATACCTTGAGGCGCTCCTACACTTGCCGGGTCCTTAGGATCACTGCCAGACATGGCATTGAGCATCAGGGCAGCATCGTACACCGAACGCGTCATCGGGCCGGGTGTGTCCTGGTGATGGCTCGCGGGAATAATCCCGTTGCGGTCCAACAGGCCCGACAGTGGGCTTGAGCCCGACAATACCGTTGCGTGCTGCCGGCACAATGATCGAACCGTTGGTTTCCGCCCCCACCGCCAAGGGCGCCAACCCGGCTGCAACAGCAGCGGCAGAACCGGAACTGGACCCCCCAACATCGGCATCTGATTGATGAGGATTTCGGGTCTGCCCGCCCCGACTGCTCCAGCCATCCGGACCTCCACGGAACCCCGCCATTTCAGTCATATTGGTTTTACCGAGGATCACCGCGCCCTGCTTGATCAGGTAATCCACCAACGGGGCATTCTTGCCGGCCGCAGCACCGACCAACCCAAACGCACCGGCACTGGTTTGCATACTTTCGGTTTCGATTGTGTCCTTGAGCAAGACAGGGATGCCATGCAGGGGCCCGCGCACCTTGCCGCTGGCTCGCTCACGGTCCAACTCGAGCGCGGTCTCAAGTGCCTTGGGGTTGAGCTCTATGACGGAGCTGAGTTGCGGATCCAACCTGCCGATCCGCTCCTGCAGGTAAGCGACCAGACTGGCCGAGGTGAGTCCGCCCGGCTGGGCCATTTGCGTGCCAAGCTCTTTGACACTCAGGTACTCAGTTCCAGCGGGCACGGGTGTTGAAACAGCGGGTGAGTAGTCTCCGGCAAACGACTGTACGACTTGCCGGACCATGGAGCCCATCCCATACGCGATACCTAACATACGACCTCCTGAAGAGTAAGAAATGAAGAAGGACCAACGTTGATCCGTGGCCCAGTCTAAAAACTCCACTCCTCCCAAGCAGCGCGACGCAGGCGATTCAGCGTGTGGGATAGTTCAACGCAGCGGGTGGTTCAGCCTGCAGATCCGCCGCGCGACGAGCGCTTCGATACCCCTGCACCAAGGCCGGCAGCCAATCCTTGGCCCATCGTGCACCGTAGAACCACAGCGTCGCCCCATCCCCAAGGGGCTCACCAAACCCTGGGTAACCACTCCAGCACGCCCCGTGGAATGCGCTGCTGCGGCTGTCGGAAACCAGCGCGTCCAGGCGGAATGCGCGCACCAGTTCATCGATTTCGTTGCGCGAAAGCAGGGTGTGGTTGGCCCGGTGCGCAGGCACCGGTACCAGCTCGGTTCCAGACCGGCGCAAGACATCCAAGGCTCTAAGGAAAGAGGGGTGGTGCTCGATCTGCTCATGTTGGCTACCCTCCACAAGCCGCTCGGCAAACCCCACGCGTCTGCCGCCAAGCGCGTGATCCGCCGTGAAGGTCGTGTTGTTTTCCACCAGGGGGACTTCCACCATCACCGGCCCAGAAGGATCAACTCCACTCAAGGCAATCAGTGACAGCGACGGGTCCCGCGAGGGTTTCAGGGGAAGACTTGGCGCGTCATATCCAGGAATCGGGACGCTTCGCCCAGGGTTGTCACGAGCCAGCGGCTCGACACCAAAAGCGATACCTCGCGGATTCACTTGCTCGTTGAGCGTAGTCGCCAGGCCAGACGCTTCAGCGAGCACTGAAGCAGGTTGGCCCGTCGGGCAAGCCAGACCCGCCTGCCAATATTTCTGACACTTACTCTCCATAAAAACCGTCCCCGAAAAATGACTTTCCGGGGATCATCGCACCGTTGACTGGCGTCTGTCGCAGCTCTGAAACAGCTTGAAAACTCCTTTTTCCGACGCCTCTTCCTTCAGCTGACGAGGCGTTCCTCTACACCTTGATTTTCCACCTCCAGCCACCACGCATACCCGCGCTCAGGCTGGTTCAAACTGAACGCCTGGCCCATCTGCGGTGTGGTGATAAACACGTTGCGCTCCCAGGCCAGGGCCATGATGCGATCGAACGGTTCGTGCCAGGCATGGAACGCCAGGTCGAAGGTGCCGTTGTGAATCGGCAGCAACCAGCGGCCTTTGAGATCGATATGCGCTTGCAGGGTTTGCTCAGGTTGCATGTGCACGTGCGGCCAATCGACGTTGTAAGCACCTGTTTCCATGAGCGTCAGGTCAAACGGACCATACTGTTCGCCGATGCGTTTGAAACCGTCGAAGTAACCGGTATCACCGCTGAAAAAAATCCGCCGCGCCCCATCGATCATCACCCAGGAACACCACAAGGTCTGGTTGGCATCAAACAGGCCGCGCCCGGAAAAATGCTGCGCTGGCGTGGCAACAAACCGAATGCCATCCACCTCAGTGCCCTGCCACCAATCCAGCTGGCGCACTTTGCTGGCGTCCACGCCCCATTTCACCAGAATGTCCCCGACGCCCAGCGGCGCGAGAAAATAGCGGGTCTTGTCGGCCAATTGGACGACAGCCTTGCGGTCAAGATGGTCGTAGTGGTTGTGGGAAAGAATCACTGCCTCTAGCGGCGGCAGCTCTTCAAGGCTGATCGGCGGCTGGTGGAAACGCTTGGGGCCGGCCCAACTGAACGGCGACGCACGCTCGGCGAACACCGGATCGGTCACCCAGAATTTGCCGCGCATTTTCAGTAAGACGGTGGAATGCCCAAGGCGGAACACGCTGTGATCAGGCGCCGCCAGCAACTGCTCGCGGGTCAGCGGCTGCACCGGAATCTGCCCCACCGGCCGCGTGCTGCGCGGCTTGTTGAACAGCATGTTCCAGAAAATACGCAAGGTTTTGCCGAAGCCGCCCTGCTGTACGGGCGCCTCGTTGCTGAAGTGCCCCAGGTCTTGCTTGGGCGCTGCCGGCGAAGAATCGACACGGGACGAAATCGTGGCCATTTACAGGTGACTCCTACAGACCGCTCTTGAATTACACTGCACAGTGTAGTTTCAAGATTGCAACAAAATACACAGCAAGTAAACTACCGAGTGTAACTTTCCTTGACGAACCGAGCGCCCTCCATGACTGCCCCTCAACGCCTCACCGACCGTAAACGCGAAGCCATCGTGGCCGCGGCCATCGCTGAATTTCGCGAGAACGGTTTCGAGGTCACCAGCATGGACAAAATCGCCGCCACCGCCGGCGTTTCCAAGCGCACGGTGTACAACCACTTCCCTAGCAAGGAAGAGTTGTTCGCTGAAATTCTTCATCAACTCTGGGCCAGCAGCGTTGCCCAACTCGACGTCAGCTACGCCAGCGACCGCCCGCTGCGCGAGCAATTGCGCGGCTTGTTGGAAGCCAAGATGAAGATGATGGCGGATGCCAATTTCCTCGACCTGGCCCGCGTCGCCATCGCCGCCACCATCCATTCGCCGGAGCGCGCGCAAGACATGGTCACCCGCCTGAGCAAGCGCGAAGAAGGTTTTACTCAATGGGTACGCGCTGCCCAGGAAGATGGCCGGCTCAACTGCAGCGACCCGGCCTTTGCCGCCCACCAGATTCAGAGCCTACTCAAGGCGTTTGCCTTCTGGCCGCAGATTACCCTGGGGCAGCCGGTCCTGGACGCCGCCAGTCAGGCCAGTGTTATCGAGTCGGCCATCGACCTGTTCCTGGCCGGCTACGAAGTCAGCCAATCCCGCCAACCGTAAAAACCTGTTGTGTGAACGACATTCCTGGTCGTTTTTGACATATTCGCACGCCGTCCTACACAAATGGCTTGGAAGGACACTGATTATTCCCACGCGAATAACTGACAATATTCACAACTATTATCCGATCAACGGTTCGACCCGCTGACGCACCTTGCCGCACCTGCAGAAAAAGAACGGCTCCAGGAAATTATGGAAAACAGACGAGGCAAAGGGCTTTCATTTGCCAGACGTATCTACAAGCCAAGGATTATCGGCTTGGGCATCGGCTGCATCAGTGTCACAGGCGCACTTTATCCGCTCGCAATGCCGGGCTGGGTCTGGGTATTCCTGCTGTTCAACGGTTTCGCCTGGGCGCATGTGGCCTACCAACTCTCGGTGCGCTCGCAATTCCCCTATCAGACCGAGCAACGCAACCTGTTGTACGACTCATTGTTCGGCGGGTTCTGGGCCGCCGCCACGCAGTTCACTCCACTGACAACCGTTACCATCCTTTCCATGATGACCATGAACAACGTGGCAGCGGGTGGCAAGCGGCTGTTCCTGCGCGGGCTGCTGGCGCAAGTGGCCGGTATCGGGGTGGCGTGCGCGCTTTTCGGCATCCGGTTCAACCCCAACGTCAGCCTCACCCAGGTCTACACCTGCCTGCCGATGCTGACGCTCTACCCCATGGCCATCGGCACGGTCTGCTACCAGTTGGCGATTAAGTTGTCGGAACACAAACGCGCACTCAGTGCCCTCAGCCGAACCGACAGCCTCACCGGCCTGCTAAACCACGGCTCATGGAAAGACTTGCTGCACCTTAAATTTCATAAGTGCCAACAGCAGCAAAGCCATGCCACCATCGCGTTGATCGATATCGATCACTTCAAGCAGATCAACGACACCCACGGCCACATCGTCGGCGACGCCGTTCTGCGTCAACTGAGCCTGGAACTGCGACGCAACCTGCGTGAAAACGACCTGGCCGGGCGTTACGGGGGCGATGAGTTCTGCGTGATTCTTCCGCAAGTTCCGCTGGAAGAGGCGGCACAGGTGATGGAACGCATGCGCGAGACCTTCAGCAATTACCGCAACCCGCAGATCCCTGAGTTGCGCGTGAGCCTGAGCATCGGCCTGGCTGATTTCCAACCCTTCTTTACCGACGCCGCCATGTGGCTGAATGCGGCGGACCGGGCGCTGTATGCCGCCAAGGACACCGGACGCAACCGGGTCAACATCAGCGAAGCAGTGATCGCTCATTCCGCCTGAGGTTGTCCTACGACTCCTCGTCTGAATCTTCCTGCCTGTACGCAAGGAGAAAGCATAATGCCACCACTTGTCGGCTACCCAAAAAAGGTCCTGCCCCTGAGGCGAACTTCTTGCCAGGCTGATCACTCTGAACCCGTTGTTCCACCCCCGCTGTCGGCAAAAGGAAGCTGACAATGAGCAAGTCAACCGTATAGCGAATGCCTTACGGGGGCAGGCGCCTATCCAAGGAAATCCAGAAGCTTGCTTGCCCGAGCACCCGAACATGCTATTCAACGCCCATAAAAAAACCATCAATGCCCTGCAACACACCGTCGCCCAACAGGCCAGCCTGCTGGATGCCATCGAGCGGTCCATGGCGGTGATCGAATTCGACCTGTCCGGCACTGTGCTGCGGGCCAATGACAACTTCCTCCAGACCATGGGCTATCGCGCCGAGCAGATCGAGGGCCAGCCCCATCGTATGTTCTGCACCCCCGCATTCGCCCGCAGCGCCGAGTACAACCAGTTGTGGTCGAACCTGCGTAATGGCCAGTTCCAGTCCGGCACCTTTGAACGGGTGGCGGGCGATGGCCAGTCGGTTTGGCTGGAGGCCAGCTACAACCCGGTACGTGACGAAGCAGGTCAAGTCACCAAAGTGGTGAAGTACGCCATGGACGTCACGCCGCGCCTGCAGGCTGAAAGCGAAGCTAATGCCAAACTGGCCGCTATCGGCCGCGCCATGGCGGTGATCGAGTTCAACCTCGACGGCACCATCATCACGGCCAACACCAATTTCCTGCAGCGCATGGGTTACACCCTGGCGCAGATCCAGGGCCAGCATCACCGCATGTTCTGCAGCGCGGCCGTGGCCAGCAGCTCGACCTACAGCGACTTCTGGAAGCGCCTGAATCAAGGCGAAATGTTCAGCGGCCAGTTCGAACGGGTGGATAAGAACGGCCAGGCCGTGTGGCTCGAAGCCAACTACAACCCGGTGTACGACGCCGGCGGGCGCCTGTGCAAAGTGGTCAAGTTCGCCTCCGACGTGACTGCCATGGTGCAGCAACATACCGCCGACGCCGCCAGCGCGGCCCAGGCGTACCACATCTCCCTGAGCACTCGGGACATCGCCGAAAAAGGCGCCGAAGTGATCCAACAAACCGCCAGCGGCATGCGCGACATTGCGGCGGACATCGACGGTTCCTCACAGCTGATCGCCAAGCTGGGCGAGCGCTCGCAGCAGATCACCGCCATCGTCAACACCATTCGCGGCATCGCCGACCAGACCAACCTGCTGGCGCTCAACGCCGCCATCGAGGCGGCGCGGGCCGGCGAGCAAGGTCGCGGGTTTGCCGTGGTAGCCGATGAAGTGCGGCAACTGGCAGCGCGCACCAGCGGCTCCACGGCGGAAATCTCCAGCATGATCGCGATGATCCAGGACGAAACCCGCCAGGCCATCCACAGCATGGACGGCACTCGCGACCGCGCCGCCCTGGGTGTGGAGCTGGCTAACCAAGCCGGTACCGTCATCGTGCAGATCCGCGAAGGCACCAGCGAGGCCGTGCAAGCGGTGAGTGCATTCGCCAATGAGCGCGGTGGCAACTGACCCGATCTTCATACGGAGCGCTGGGGGCTCGGTCTATAGTGCTTGCTTGTCTTCAAGCAAATGATCCGAGCCCGCCATGACCCCAGAAAAGACCGAAACCGCTCCCGTCGACCACCTGCGTTTCCACCGCCCTCATGCCCACCTGGCGCCGACCTTCGGCAACGACACCTTTGCGCTCAAGGCCGAAGCGTTCGCCCGTTTCTTCGGCACGCCCACCTTCCTCGGCGCGCAAACCGCCATCGTGGTGTTGTGGGTGGTGCTGAACATGACCGGCGTCACGCACTTCGACGTGTACCCGTTTATCCTGCTCAACCTGGCGTTCAGCCTGCAATCGGCCTATGCCGCGCCGCTGATCCTGCTGGCCCAGACCCGCCAGGCGGCTCGCGACAAAGCGCAGTCAGATGCCGACGCGCAACACCGTGAAGCCCTGGCCATAGCCAACACCGAGCGTCAGGCCCAGGCCGCGCAAACCACCAAACAGTTGCTGGAACTGCTCGAACAAAACACCCGGCTGACGGAAATGACCAAGCAGCTGACAGAACACATCGAAAGCCTGACTAGCGAAATGCACGAGCACTTTGTGCGAAAAACCTAAGGTAACCGCAGGTGTCGCCCCAGCTCGTCAAACAGCGTCACCACCGAGCGCAGCGCTCGACAATCGGGGCGTGTGAGCAACCATAACGCCGTGTCGTGCCCCGCCAATGCGGGGCCCAGCGGTTGCAGGCCGTTGCCCAATAGAAAGTCCGGCAACGCCGCCACTCCCAACCCCGCGCGTACCAGTTCGGTGACCGACAACATGCTGTTGCAGCGATAGCTGGGGCGCACGCCCGGCAGTTGCTCGCGGCGCCAGACGACGGTGGGGTGATCGGGCAGGAAGTCATCCGGGGCAATCCAGGGCAGGTCTGCCAGCTCGCGGCCTTCGTGCAGTTGGGCGAAACCCGGACTGGCGCACACCTGATACGCCACATTGCCCAGGCGCCGGCCCACCAGATGCTCCGGCGGCGTGCGGGTCAGGCGCAGCGCGATATCCGCGTCGCGGCGGCTGAGGTTGGCGAAATCATTCGACGTACTCAGTTCCAGGGTCAACGCTGGGTACTGCGGCATGAACTGCGCCAGGGCCGGTAACAGCAAGCCTTGCAGCACCGAGTCAGTACAGGTCAGGCGCACCGTGCCGCTGATCACTTCACCGCCCTGCTCCACACCAATGCGCGCGGCCTCCAGCGCCTGCTCGGCGCGTTCCGCCTGCTGCGCCAGATGGCTTGCCAGGCTGGTGGGCAGGTAGCCGGCGCGGCTTTTTTCGAACAACGTCTGACCCAGCGCCGCCTCCAGGCGCCGCACCGCACGGAACACCGTGGACACGTCCACCCGCAACAACGCGGCCGCCCGTGCGAGTGTGCCGCCGCGTACCAGGGCGAGGATCAGCGAGAGGTCCGGGTAGTCGATTGAATAGTGCGTGACTGCATTGAGCATGTGCTAAAACGCCAATATTGATTGCGTGAACGCCAATCTATAGTGCGCCCCAGGACACCACAAGCCATGGGATGTACACGATGAAAACCACGCCTCTGCACCTCGCTCTGATCGGCGATTACAACCCCGATGTCATCGCCCACCAGGCCATCCCTGTGGCGCTGCAACAGGCGGCCGAGACCCTCGACCTGAACGTTCATGTGCAGTGGCTCGATACCGATAACCTGCCCCAATCACTGCATGACTTCGACGGTTTCTGGTGCGTCCCCGCCAGCCCTTACCGCGACACTGAAGGCGCAATGCGGGCGATCCGGTTTGCCCGCGAGCAACGCCGACCTTTCCTCGGCACCTGCGGCGGTTTTCAGCATGCCGTGCTGGAATACGCACGCAATGTCCTGGGCTGGAAGGATGCCGAACATGGCGAACTCGCGCCACACGCCAAGCGCGCCGTGATCGCACCGCTGAGCTGCGCCCTGGTGGAAGCCACCGACACCGTGCGCCTGGCGCCCTACACCCGGATCGCCGAAGCCTATGGCACCCTGGATGTGCAAGAAGGCTATCGCTGCCGTTATGGCGTGAACCCCGAGTTCCTCGGTGCCTTGCTCGAAGGCGACCTGATCCCCAGCGGCCACGATTGCGCAGGTGACCTGCGCGCGGTGGAGCTGCTCGATCACCCGTTCTTCGTCGCCACCCTGTTCCAGCCCGAACGTACCGCCCTGGCAGGCATTACCCCGCCCTTGGCGATGGCCCTGCTCAAGGCTTGCCAGGCGGTGTCTGCATGATCGCCCGCACACCTTCGCCGCCCTACTATGCGGTGATCTTCAGCTCACTGCGCACCGAAGGCGATCAAGGCTACGGCCAGGCGGCCAGCCGCATGCTGGAACTGGCGCGTGAACAACCGGGGTTTCTCGGCGTGGAGTCCGCGCGGGAAGACGGCCTGGGCATTACTGTGTCGTACTGGGAGAGTGAGGCGGCCATCCTGGCCTGGAAGCAGCAGGCCGAACACCGCGCGGTGCGCGAGCAGGGGCGCGCCAGCTGGTACTCGGCCTTCCAGACCCGGGTGTGTAAAGTCGAACGAGCCTACGCCTTCGAAAGCAAATAAACCCAGTGGTGATCGGACTTGTTGTCGCGTCCTGTGGCGAGCGGGCTTGCCACAGGGTTAGCTCACCAGACTGCGCAACGCACTGATCTGCGGTATCTCCACCCGGCGCATATACACCCGCAACGGCTCGGTGATGTTGATGCGGTCGTCGATGTTCTGGTCCAGCAGCAATTGGATGCGCTCGCGGGACAGGGTCATGGTCTGCTCCGGGGCCGGCAGCCAGACGAATTCGGCGGTGGGGATGATGCCGTCATCGGCCACGTCCATGCCGAAGGCGTCTTCGCTGAAACGCACGATGTACTGGCCGGTCTTGCGGTTGAGGCCAACAAACCCGTGGAGTTGGTCGGCAGCCTGGCAGATAAGTTCGGAAGTGATGCGCATGGTAAACCTCACTGAAAAGTCCAACAGGGACTGGAAAGATGGTTTACACGCGTGGCGGAAAGTACCGCCCTCTAACGGGGCAGCTTCGGGCAAGAATACTGCAATGCCTGGCAAAAAATCCGAGAAAATTGAAGCCTGCGCACGTTAATGTCGGTTTGGTGATAGCGCCTTTCGCAATCAATTGTTAAAAAGGAGGCCTTCTCAAAGCTACCTCCACGAAAGGACTTCGCATATGCCTGTCACGTTTACCAAGAGCGCCCTGCTGCTCGCCCTGATGCTCGGCCTTGGCCAGGCACATGCGCAAGACCCGATCAGCCCGGCTGAATTGGCAACCAATGAAGGCATTCCGTACCCGGCCGTGATCGCCCACCGTGGCGCCTCCTTTGATGCTCCGGAATCCACCGCCGCCGCCTACAAGATCGCCCGCGACCTGGGTGCCGACTACCTGGAAATGGACCTGCAGCGCAGCAAGGACGGCGTGCTGTTCGCCCTGCACGACAACAACCTGCAGCGCACCACCGACGTGGCCACCAAGTTCCCGGATCGCAAGGACGCTCCGGCCAACGAGTTCACCTGGAAAGAGCTGCAAACCCTCGACGCCGGCAGCTGGTTCAACGCCGCCTACCCGGACCGTGCGCGCCCAGGTTTCGTCGGCCTGAAAATCCAGAGCCTGGACGACATCATCAAGATCGCCGAAGGCAACCCGCAGCACAAACCCGGCCTGTACATCGAAACCAAGGAGCCCAAGCAATTCCCAGGCATCGAAGCCGACCTGAAGAACAAGCTGCTCGACAAAGGCTGGCTGAGCTCCGCCGGTTCCAAGCTGGGCAAGAGCAACACTGGCGTCGGCCAGGGTAAGGGTCGCGTGGTGCTGCAAACCTTCGAAGTGGCCAGCCTGAAAGAGCTGCAGAAAGAAATGCCGAACACCCCGAAAATCCTGCTGCTGTGGGTGGGTGAAGGCAGCATCGAGCCGAAGAACAAGCAGACGTTCGCGGAGTCCGGCGAAACCACCAAGGCCGCCTACTACGCCAAGCAAGAGCCGAAAGACGCGGCCGAGTTCGAAAAGTGGGTCGACGAAGCCAAGAGCCTCGGCGCCATCGGCACCGGTCCCTCGGCTGAGCTGACCCACCACGGCGACCAGAGCTATTCGGACCTGGTTAAACCGGAGATGAACAAGCTGACCCACGACAAGGGCCTGCTGGTGCACGTCTACACCGTCGACGAGCCGGTGGACTTCGACAAAGTGATGAAGGCCGGCGTCGATGGCATCTTCACCAACCGCGCCGCCGAACTGCTGAAGTTCTACAAGCGCTGGCCGTCGTCCAGCGTGCAAGACCTGCTGAACGACTATAAGTACTGAGTGAAGGCCGAATGGTCAGGCCGCCTGTGGTTGGGTCGTGACTACGGCCTGATCCTAGGCGAGCTGGGGCGCACCGCGCCCCATGCGCACTACGCCGACCAACTGATGTGCTCCAAAGGCGCACCGATCACGGTCAGCCTCGATGGCCAGGTCACCACGGCCCATCGCCTGTTCATCCCGTCGCGACAGACCCACGCCATTCTTGAAACTCAAGGTGAGGTCTCGGTGCTGTACGCCGAACCGGCCGTGTTTGATATCGCCCCTTTGCTGCACCAGGACCTATCCCTGGAGGCATTGCGCCAACTCCCCCGACGCAGCCTGGATGATCCGCGCCTGGAGCGCGCCCTCGCCGCACTGGATCAACAGCTCAACGGCAAAGTGTCAGCCCAGGCCCTGGCCCAGGCCGCACACCTGTCATTGAGCCAACTGGAGCGACTGTTCGCCCACCAACTCGGTTTACCCGTGCGTCGTCTGGTGCTGTGGCGACGATTGCGCATCGCCCTGCAGTTGGCGCTTGCCGGAGGCACTCTGACCGAAGCGGCTCACGGTGCGGGTTTTGCCGATTCGGCGCATTTCTCGCGGACCATGAAGCAGCTGTTTGGCGTCACGGCGGCAGCCTCATTGCGCCAGCTGGATGTTCAACTGTTAACGTAAATCGTCCGGCAGTGACGGTTCCTTGCTCAAGCGAACCGGCCTGAAGGGATCACGCAACTGTGCCCCATAGCCCACCGGGAAATCCGGTCGCCTGCCAATCCCCAGATCCCCCGGCCCCATGCGATAGCGTTCGCGGTAATACGCCGTGCCCAGCAGCCAATCCCACAGGTTGAAGAACAGACCGAAATTCACATCCCCGGCGCGGCCATATTTCATGTGGTGAAACCGATGCACCGGCGCCCAGGCGAACACCCAGCGCAACGGCCCCAGGCGCATGTCCACATTGGAATGCTGCAACAGCAGTTGCAGGGCAATGGCCAACGCCAGCAACTGCGCCACGTCCAGGGGAATCCCCAGCAGGATCAACGGCAGCAACCCGGCCGTGGCTTCCAGCATCTGGTGCAGCGGATGCTTCATCAGCCCGTTGAAACCATACAACCGCTGCACGCTGTGATGCACCGCATGCAGTCGCCACAGCGGCCGGATGCGATGGCTGGCATAATGCATCAAGGTGATACCGGCATCGGCCAGCACGATGGCCATCAGCAGTTGTTCCCACAACGGCCAGCCACGCGGCCAAATGCCTTCGAACGCAAACAGCGCCGTGAGCCCCGGCAGGATCAACAAACCCAGCGCGTTCAGGCTTTCGTTGACCAGGGCGTGCAACGTATCGCGCCGACGATCGCCCAGGCTGCGATTCCAACGCGGTTCATAGGGCAACCAGTGTTCTGTCAGGAATGACACCGCGACCGCAATCACGAACAACACAATCAAGCTATCCGGCCGCCAAAGCGCGTAACCGAGAAACCCTAGCAGGAATGCAGGGGCGTAGAGCCAACTCACGAATCGTTTCATGCCGAGTCTCCTTTAAGTGAGTCTCCAGCATGAAATTCCGTGCGCGTGGCGGATTGAACAAACTGCGCAACCGCTTGAAATAATTAAGGGTGAATTAAGTTGCGCTGGATAACCTGATCCCACTTAAACAGCTCACCAGAAGGACACACACCATGAAAACCCTGACCGCTTTGTTCGCCGCTACTGCTCTGACCCTGACCGCTGGCCTGGCCCAGGCCGATGTTCGCCCCGACCAGATTCCAAGCCTGTTGCAGTCCGGTGCGGTGAAGCCTTTCGAGCAGCTCAACAAAGACGCCCTGGCCAAACATCCCGGCGCCGTGATCAACGACACCGAGCTGGATAACGAAGCCGGCCGCCTGGTCTACGAAGTCGACCTGACCGACACCACCGGCAAAAAGTGGGACGTGAAGCTCGACGCCAAAACCAGCGAAGTGCTGGAAAACAAACTCGACACTTGAGTTCGCCTACTCAAAAAACCGCGCCACCTCAGGGTGGCGCGGTTTTTTGTGCGCGCTCGTCGGCAAGCTGTAGGAAATGCACCTTGGAGACGAATGAAATTACCCCCACACAGTACAAGGCCGTTAGACTCTTAAATTACAGCCAAGGCATAACGCCATTGCACCCGAACAGGGACCGTTACATGGGGCTAAAAGCCGCCGACATCGCCACTATCGGGCGTATCAGCGCCGTACCGGCCATGCTCAAGGTGATCAGTGACATGACCGGCCTGCGGTTTGCCGCTGTTGCTCGCGTGACGGAAGACACCTGGACGGCCTGCGCGGTGCTCGACAGCCTGGGTTTCGGCCTGGGTGTGGGAGGCGAGCTGGACCTGACCACCACGATCTGCCACGAAATCCGCGGTTCACACGTGTCCGTGGTAATCGACAAAGCCAGCGAAGACCCGCTTTACCACGACCACCACACGCCACGTATCTATCAGTTTGAAAGCTACATTTCCGTGCCGGTGTTCCGCACCGATGGGCGCTTCTTCGGCACCATCTGCGCGCTGGACCCCAACCCCGCGTCACTGCGCAGCAGCACCATCCAATCGACTATGGAGTCGTTTGCACGCGTGCTGTCGCTGCAGATCGAAGCTGAAGAAAGCCAGCAACAAACCGAAGCCGATTTGCAGGAAGAACGTGGCACCGCCGAATTGCGTGAACAATTCATCGCGGTGCTCGGGCACGACTTGCGTAACCCGTTGTTCGCCATAAACTTTGGCGCTGAGCGACTGCTGCGCAAACACCCCGACCCCGCCTCGGACAAGATCGTGCGGCATATCCTCACCAGCGGTCGGCGAGCGGCGCAACTGGTGGAAGACGTGCTGGATTTCGCACGCGGGCGCATGGGCAGTGGCATTCCCTTGAGCATGGGTGATTGCCAGGGCTTGCAGGCTGCGTTGCAACATGTGGTGTCGGAGGTGCAGAGCGTTCATCCACAACGCGAAATTGTTGCGCATATCGGCGAACTTCAAGGGCTCAAAGGTGACCGGGAGCGACTGGCGCAACTGCTCTCCAACCTGGTCGCCAACGCCATTCACCACGGCAGTCACGATGGCCCGGTTGAAGTCACGGCAAGGGTCGAGCAGTCGCAGTTCACGCTGACGGTGAAAAACCCGGGGCAGATCAGCGCACAAGCCCTGCCGCGATTATTCCAGCCCTACGCGCGGCCGGTTACCGATGCGCCCCAAGCCGGGCTCGGCCTGGGGTTGTACATCGTCAAGCAGATTGCCGATGCCCACGGTGGTGAGCTAAGCGTGTCCACCACCGAGCAGCACGGCACCGTGTTCACGTTCAGCTTGCCGACCGCTTGATCAGGCGCCAAGGCGCGCCGTCACCTCATTCAACTCACCTGACAGCCCGCGTAGGTTGTGACTTGCCGCTTCGGTACGCTTGACGTTATCGAGATTGGCCGTGGCCACGGTGGTGATCTGCGTGATGTTGCGCGAGATGTCCTCAGCCACCGAGGTCTGCTCTTCGGCCGCCGTGGCGATCTGACGATTCATGTCGCGGATCGCCTCCACTGCCTGGGTGATGTGCGCGAGCATGGCGCCGGCCAGTGTGACCTTCTCCACGCTCTCATCACTGCACGACTGGCCACTCACGATGGCTTCAGCCGCATCCACCGCGCCGGTCTGCACCGCTTCGATAATCCCATTGATCTCGATGATCGACGCCGCCGTGCGTTGCGCCAGGCTGCGCACTTCATCGGCCACCACCGCAAAACCCCGGCCGGCTTCACCCGCGCGTGCGGCTTCAATCGCAGCGTTGAGCGCCAGCAGGTTGGTCTGTTCGGCAATGCCGCGAATCACTTCCAGCACCTTGCCGATGCGCACGCTGTCGGTTTCGAGACGGCGGATGATGGTGCCGGTGTTAAGGATCTCGTTGCGCATCTGGCCGATGGTGGCAATGGTGACTTTCATCACTTCACCGCCTTCGCGGGCTGAGTGATCGGCCTCGTCCGCCGCGCGTGACGCACTGGCGGCGTGGCGCGCGACTTCCTGGGCGGTGGCCGACATTTCCGTCATGGCCGTGGCCACTTGGTCGGTACGGTTGAATTGATCGTTGGTGCCCGTCGCCATCTGCCCGGCGATGGCATTCAACTCGCCGCTGGCGCTGACCAGGTCGGTAGCACTGCGCTGCAAACGGCTGAAGGTTTCGGCCAGGAAGTCACGCAAGGTATTCGCGGCAGCGGCCAGGTGGCCCAGCTCATCCTGACGACGGCTGGCAACACGCTCGGCAAAGCGACCATGACTCAGTTGCGTCACGTAGTCGATCAAACCACGGATCGGCAGGATCAGGTTGCGGTTGATCAGCCACAGGCTGAACAGTCCGATCAACACACCGGACAACAACATGATCGCCAGCCCCACCAGCACGGTGCGTTCGGCATAGGCGCTGATGGCCTTGGATTGCTGGCTGCCTTGTTCGCGCAGGTCGCCGACCAATGCACTCATCTGCTCACTGGCGGCGCGATCCACACCTTTTACCGCGGTGTCGCCGGCCGTTGCATCGCCACCTGCGGCCACATAGGCATCGCGGCCCTTCTGGTAAGCCACGCCGAGTTGCTGGTGTTCCTGACGCAGGGTTTCAATGCGTCGGCTCAGGCTCGGGTCGCTGCTGGTCTGGGCGACCAACCGGGTGAGGATGCCTTGAACATCGCGCTGGCGGTCCTGGAACTGGCCCCAGTATTTCTCCATGTCCTGGGGCTGTTTGCCGCGCAGCAGGACGTTTTTCCATTCTTGCACCTGCACCTTGAATTGCAGGTTGGCCTCGTCAATCAGCTGTGAAGTCAGCAGCGGCCCATCGATCAAGCTGCGATAGCTCTGCACCCCGTTGGACAAAAAGTTGAAACAGGCCAGGGCGATCAACAGCATCGCCAACAGGCTGCCACCGAGCAGCGACAGGATTTGTGCTCTCAAGGAGGTTCGCAAAACATTCATCGGGGAA
Organism: Pseudomonas azotoformans; assembly: GCF_001579805.1. Taxonomy (NCBI): domain Bacteria; kingdom Pseudomonadati; phylum Pseudomonadota; class Gammaproteobacteria; order Pseudomonadales; family Pseudomonadaceae; genus Pseudomonas; species Pseudomonas azotoformans. The sequence goes on from NZ_CP014546.1 coordinate 6,692,818, forward strand.
AAGCCTCGATACAAGGAATTGGTGCATGCACGCCTAACGTCCTTGTCATCAAAAGGCACCGCCCATCCACAGCGGTTCTTGATGCCCTGAATCGGCCGAATTAGAGCCTTCTTGAACAGTTCCTGACAGACGGTCAAATAAATGTCATCGCAACGAAATAAATTCAAAACCGTCACAAAACTGTCAATTCCCCTTGCAATGATTCGCGCATGCGAACCTGTGAAACCTCCTACAGGCGCTTTTTCTGCGAGCCCTCATGAACCACAGCATCGATCACAGCCACCAGGACTCCGACCTGTTTGGCTTGCTCTACGGTTTTCGTTTTCGCCCAGGGGAAAAGGGTGAGCAGATAGATTCGGCGGCGGCGCTCCAGGCGTTGCGCCAACCGGGCGACCCGGAGGAGTTTTTGTGGCTGCACCTGAACCTCGCCCACGCCGCGTGCGAGCGTTGGATGCAGGCCCACCTGGACCTGCCGGAAGAATTCTTCGAAGCCCTGCATGAAGGCTCGCGCTCCACGCGCATCGAACACGTCGACTCGGCCTTGCTGGCGGTGGTCAACGACGTGGTGTTCAACTTCAGCAGCATGGTCTCGTCGGACATTTCCACGCTGTGGGTCTGCGCCCGCAGCCGCCTGTTGATCAGCGCACGCCTGCAACCCTTGCACTCGGTGGACAAGTTGCGCTCATCGGTGAAGGCTGGCGAAAGCTTTCGTTCGCCGCTGGCCTTGCTCGTGCATTTGCTGCGCGACCAGGGTGAAGTACTGACCCAGATCGTGCGCAAGACCAGCATCAGCGTCGACCATATCGAAGACCAGTTGCTGTCCTCACGCCTGTCCACCAACCGTGCCGAACTGGGCGCCGCACGCCGGGTGCTGGTGCGCCTGCAACGCCTGCTGGCGTTGGAGCCGGGCTCGCTGTTGCGCCTGCTCAACCGCCCGCCGCAATGGCTGCAAAAGGAAGACGTGAAGGAGTTGCGCAAATCCACCGAGGAGTTTGCGTTGATCATCAACGACCTGATGGCCCTAGGTGAACGCATCAAGCTGTTGCAGGAAGAAATCGCCGCCAACCTCAACGAGCAAAGCAACCGCACGCTGTTCACCCTCACGGTGGTGACGGTGCTGGCGCTGCCGATCAACATCATCGCCGGTTTTTTCGGCATGAACGTGGGCGGCGTGCCGCTTTCCCAGGACCCGGAAGGCTTCTGGATATTGGTGGCATTGGTCGCAACCTTTACCCTGATCGCCGGGCGCTGGGCGTTCAGGAAGCGCAAGGATTACTGACCAGCGGCCGGTTCAATCACCTAAACACTGATATATGGCAGCATCTCTGTAACATCTTGCAATGATCATGAACGACATCCTCCCAACATGGATGCTCCGGCATGGCCACCCCTTCCCTGACTGCCTCCACCCACGCCTCACCTGCAGACCCCAAACCCAGGCTGGACAAGAAACCCGGCCTGGTGACGGTGATCATCTTCTTCGCCGTGCTCGCCATGGGCCTATTGTTCACCGCCTACAGCCTGATGCATGACATGCACGAAATGGGCGCCCAACTCACCACCTGGACGCCCTTTTTGCTGCTCGGCGTGGCGCTGTTGATCGCCCTGGGCTTCGAGTTCGTCAACGGTTTCCACGACACCGCCAACGCCGTGGCGACAGTGATCTACACCAATTCGCTGCCGCCGCATTTTGCGGTGGTGTGGTCGGGCTTTTTCAACTTCCTTGGCGTGCTGCTTTCCAGCGGTGCGGTGGCGTTCGGCATCATTGCGTTGCTGCCGGTGGAGTTGATTCTGCAGGTGGGTTCTTCCGCCGGTTTCGCGATGATCTTTGCCCTGTTGATCGCCGCGATCCTGTGGAACCTCGGCACCTGGTGGCTGGGTTTGCCGGCGTCGTCGTCCCACACGTTGATCGGCTCGATCATCGGCGTCGGCGTGGCGAATGCCTTGATGCACGGGCGTGACGGCACCAGCGGCGTGGACTGGAGCCAGGCGATCAAGATCGGTTACGCCTTGCTGCTGTCGCCGCTGATCGGCTTTGCCTTTGCGGCGATGCTGTTGCTGGCCCTGCGCGCGTTCGTCAAGAATCGCGCGCTGTACAAGGCACCCAAAGGCGACACCCCGCCACCGTGGTGGATTCGCGGCCTGCTGATCGCCACGTGCACCGGCGTGTCTTTCGCTCACGGTTCCAACGACGGGCAGAAAGGCATGGGCCTGATCATGCTGATCCTGGTGGGCACCTTGCCGATGGCCTACGCGCTGAACCGCACCATGCCCGCCGAGCAGTCGTTGCAGTTTGCGGCGGTGGCCGAAGTGACCCAGGTCGCCCTGGTGAAAAGTGCGCCGCAAGCACTGGCCGGCGACCCGCGCCCGATCCTCTCGACCTACGTGCGCACCAAGGAAGCCACGCCGGAACTGGTCCCCGCCCTCGCCGCCCTCGCCGGGCAAATCGGTGATGAAGTCAAAGGCTACGGCTCCCTGGCCAAAGTGCCCGCCGAAGCCGTAGGCAACGTGCGCAACGACATGTACCTGACCAGCGAAACCATCCGCCTGATGGACAAGGGCAAGGTCGGCAATTTCGACGCGGATACCCAGGGCAAGCTGCAACTGTTCAAGCAACAGATCGACAGCTCCACACGCTTCATTCCACTGTGGGTGAAGATCGCCGTGGCCATCGCCCTCGGCCTGGGCACTATGGTGGGCTGGAAGCGCATCGTGGTCACCGTCGGCGAGAAGATCGGCAAGACGCACCTGACCTACGCCCAGGGCGCTTCGGCGGAAATGGTGGCGATGCTGACCATCGGCGCGGCGGACATGTATGGGTTGCCGGTGTCGACCACCCATGTGTTGTCGTCCGGTGTCGCGGGGACGATGGTGGCGAATGGCGGTGGGTTGCAGATGCGCACGATTCGCAACCTGGCGATGGCGTGGGTGCTCACATTACCGGCTGCGATTCTGCTGTCAGGCAGCCTCTACTGGCTGTTCACCAAACTGTTCTGACACAACACCGAGCAAAATGTGGGAGCTGGATTGCCAGCTCCCACACTTTTTAGCCGGCGAACAACCCCGACATCATCTTCAACCGCTTCTTGTACACCCGCCGCGCCTCCAACGCCTCTTCCAGCGTCACCGCCACAAACCCCGCCCGCTGGTTCGGCTGCATCTGCCCGATCAGGTCCAGGTCGGCGCTGATCACCGTGCCTATCATCGCGTAGCCTCCGCCCGACACTGCATCCCGGTGCAACACTATAGGTTCCAATCCTGCCGGCACCTGGATCGAACCAATCGGGTAGCAACTGTCGACGATATTCGACGGATCAGACCCCGCGCCAAACGGCTGCTCCCGTGGCTGGAAGCTCAACGCACTGCCGCCCTTGAAGCGATAACCGATGCGGTCGGCTTCGGAACCCACGGTCCAGGGTTCGGCAAAGAAGCTGCTCTTGGCGGCATCAGTGAGGCGCTCGTAATACAGCCCCGGCACCACACGCAGGGTCACGTCGCCGCCCACTGATCGGCGCAGTGCCATCGGCAGACTGTTGCCCGCCCGGCCCGTGCCACTGGCTGTACCGATGGGCAATTCATCGCCTTCCTGCAAGCGCCGCCCGCTAAATCCGCCAAGCGCGCCGAGGGTATAAGTCGAGCGGCTGCCGAGCACCAACGGCACGTCAATGCCACCGGCCACCGCAAGATAAGTCCTCGCGCCCGCCTTGGGAAATTCAAAGCGCAACACCTGCCCGGCGCGCACCTGGAACGCGGTGTCCTGGTGCACCACTTCACCGTCCAGGCGCGGCGACATCAAGGCGCCGCTGAGGGCTACCAGCGCGTCTTGCTGGAACTCCAGATCGGGGCCGATCAATGTGCATTCCAGGCCCGCCGCGCCGACTGGATTGCCGACCAGGTGGTTGGCCGCACTCAACGCGTATTGATCCAATGCACCCGACGGCGGGATGCCCAGGTGGTAATAGCCTTCGCGGCCAAGGTCCTGCACAGAGGTGGCGAGGCCGGGTTTGAGGACCTTGATCATGCCAGCGCCTCCTGCAGGGATTTCGGATAACCGATGGGGTCGGCGAGAAAAGCATCGAGGGAAAATTCCACAGGGCGGATGCGCAGGTCGAAACGTCCTGCGTCGACTTCGGCAACGGCCAGGTCATAGGCGTCCCGATCAATGGGCTTGAACTGCACAATATCGCCAGGACGGAAGAACACCATGTGTTCCTTGAGGTAGGCCAGTTGCTGCGCCGGGTCGTAGATCGGCGCCGGGGTCACGCCGAACATCTGGTAACCGCCGGCACCGCGTACCGAGTAGATGCAACCAAAACAGCCGCCATGGCCAAGAGTCAGTTTGGGCGTGTCGGTGCGTGGCCGCAGGTACTTGGGCACCTGCAACTGCCGTTCGCGCTCGACCATCTGGAACATGAACGGCAGGCCCGCCACGAACCCGACCATCGACACAAACCACGGCGCCCCACTGTGAGCGGCAATGAACGCCTCCACATCGGCCAGCCCGTTGATGCGCGCAGCGTACTCCAGGTCCGTACCGCTGGGGTCTTGATGGCGGTCGCGAAAACGCATCAGGGTCTCAAAGGTCCACGGGTCGTTGTACAGCACCGGGATTTCGATGATGCGTGTGTGCAAGGTGCGCTCAGCCACGGCCTGGGCTTCGGCGGTCTGCACCGCATCAAGCAGAACGTGGGGTGCGATGCGGTCGGGGTCGAAGCGGATCTGGAACGACGCATTGGCCAGGCACACATCCAGCACGCCTTCCAACGCCAGGCGCTCCACGGCACGGGTCACCGCCATGCCTTTGAAAAAGGCCTCCAGGGACATGCTGTCGCTGACCTCGGCAAACAGGTGTTCATCGCCGCCGAAGCTGTAGCGGATGGGGGATGTTTCAGCCATGTCTGTTCCTCTTGGAATCATTGTAGAAAGGCAGGCGAAAAAATTGAGGGATCGTTTTTATTGGGGTGTTTTGACGGTGATGCCCGCTCGGTCCAGCGCTTCGCGGGTCGCCTCTACCAGCTCAAGGGCACCGGGGGTGTCGCTGTGCAGGCAGATGGAATCAAATTCTATAAACAGGTCTTCGCCTTCCACGGTTCGCACCAGCCCGGTCTGACAAGCCCGCAGGACACGCGCTGCCACCGTCGCAGGATCCAGCGCTCGCACAGTGCGGGTAAACACGATGGAGCCGGTCAGATCGTACTCACGGTCGGCATAAAACTCCCGCACCACCGGCTGCCCCAACTCCTTGGCCACGCGCCAGATCACCGAGTTGGGCATGCAGTACAACAACAGCGTCGGTTCGATGATTTGCAGGTTCTGCACCAGCAGCCGCGCCGCTTCTTCATCACGGGCCAGGTGCATGTACAGCGCGCCATGGGGCTTGATGTGTTGCAGGGTCACGCCTTGGGCGCGGGCGATTTCCCGCAGGGCGCCGAGCTGATAGAGCATATCGTCCACCAGTTCCTGGGCCGGTGCGTTGATGTGGCGACGGCCAAAACCGACCAGGTCCCGAAAGCCCGGATGCGCGCCGATGGCCACGCCCAGTTGCTTGGCGCGCTCGACAGTGCGGCGCATGGTGCCGGGGTCGCCGGCATGGAAGCCGGTGGCGATATTGGCCGAGCTGATGTAGGCCATCAGCTCCGCGTCGACGCCATCGCCGATGGTCCAGGGGCCAAAGCCTTCACCCATGTCCGAGTTGAAATCCACTGCCTGCATCAAAGTCGCTCCGCCTAAGTGATGGACGAAAAGTAGGCTGCGGCTTGACCCCTTGGGAAGATCTATTATCAGATGGCCCATCTTCTGAAAATCAGATAGCCCTATGTTTTGGAGAGGCCGATGTCCCTCACCTTGCGCCAAATTCGTTATTTCGTCGCCACCGCCGAAATCGGCCAGATTTCCCAGGCGGCCATCCACCTGAACATCTCGCAATCGGCGGTAACCACGGCGATCAAGGAGCTGGAGGCGATGCTCGGCGTGCAGCTGTTCGTGCGTTCGGCCCAGGGCATGAACCTGACCGACGCGGGCCGGCATTTTCTCAACCGTGCCTACGTGATCCTGCGCAGTGTCGATGACGCGCTGAACAGCCCGCTGCCCGACTACCGCGCCCGTGGCGTGCTGCGCTTGGCGGCCAGTTACACGGTGCTCGGTTACTTCCTGCCGCACCACTTGCAACGCCTGGAACACTGGCACCCGGACGTGACCATCGAAGTCTTCGAACAGGAACGCCAGGCCATCGAACAGGGTCTGCTCGACGGCCAGTTCGACATGGCGGTGGTACTCACTGCCAACCTGACCCACCCGGATATCGTCTCGGAAATCCTGTTCAATTCAGAGCGCCGCCTGTGGCTGCCCAGCCATCATCCCTTGTGCGAACGTGGCGCCGTGAGCCTGGCGGATGTGGCCCAGGAGCCGTATATCCTGCTCACGGTTGACGAGGCTGAACACAGCGCCATGCGCTATTGGGAACAGGCCGGGCAGACGCCCAAGGTGCGCCTGCGCACCAGTTCGGTGGAGGCGGTGCGCAGCATGGTCGCCAATGGCAGCGGCGTGGCGATCCTGTCGGACCTGGTGCACCGGCCCTGGTCCCTGGAAGGCAAACGCATCGAAACGCTCACGGTCACCGATCCAGTGACGCCGATGAGCGTGGGTCTGGCCTGGCACCGCGAGCGCGCGTTTACCCCGGCAATGCAGGCGGTGCGCGATTATTTCCACGACGCGTTCCTGGCGCCGCAGCAGTTGTCGGCACGGCGCTAGAGGTGGGCTTGCAAGGTCGCCGCTAACCAGTCCATGAACACTCGCACCCGCAACGGCAAATGCCGCTGGCCGGCGTAGAGCAATGACACGTCCAGCGGCGGCGCCGGGTAATCCGGCAGCACCGCCACCAGTTCGCCATTGGCCAACAAGGTGCGAATCCCCAGCAGCGGCACCTGGGTAATGCCGAAGCCACCCAGGCACGCCGCCTGGTAGGCATCCGTGCTGTTGACGGTGACACGCCCTGCCATCGGCACCCGCAGTACCTTGCCGCCCGCCTGATATTCAAAGCCGGACGAACGCGCGCCCAACGGCCGGACGTAATGCACCAATTGATGATCCGCCAAGTCCGCCAGGGTCTGCGGCACGCCATAGCGTTGCAGGTAGGCCGGGCTCGCGCAGTTGACCATCGGCATGCTGCACACCCGGCGTGCCACCACGGTTTGATCGGGCTGGGCGCCCACCCGCAACACGCAGTCGAAGCCTTCGGCGATCAGGTCCACCTGGCGGTCCGAGCTGCTGATTTCCATCTGGATCAGCGGATGGCGCTCCATGAACAGCGGCAAGTGCGGCAGGATCATGCCGCGCGCCATCACGTTGGGCATGTCCACGCGAATCCTGCCGGTCAGCTGCGCCTCATCCTGGCGAAACAACCCCTCCAACTCTTCCATGTGCGCCAGCAAATCCTTGCTGCGCTCATACAGCACACGGCCATCCTGGGTCGCCTGCACCTTGCGCGTGGTGCGTTGCAGCAAACGCGCGCCGAGCAATTCCTCCAGCGCCTGCACGTGCTCCGACACGGTAGAACGCGGCAGGCCCAGGCTCTCGCCGGCCTGGGTGAAACTCGACAGTTCGGTGACGCGCACAAAGGTGCGCAGCAGCTCAAGCTTGTTCATGGGATTGTTCGCCTTATCCGGCCAGTGATTCCGGTATAGCGCTGTTTATCACGTTATGGGCGAATAAATACACTCGCTGCCACTGATCACCTGAGAGGACCGCACCATGACCCGTAAAATCGCACTCATCACCGGCGCCAGCCGTGGCCTGGGCAAAAGCGCCGCGTTGCACCTGGCGGCACAGGGCGTTGACATCATCGGCACCTACCACAGTGCGGCAGCTGAAGCCCAAGCGGTGGTCGAGCAGGTTCAGGCCCTGGGTGGCCGCGCCGCCATGCTGCAACTGGATGTGAGCCAGAGTGGCAGCTTCGATGGTTTTGTCGGTGAAGTCGGCCGCTTGCTCAAGAATGTATTCGCACAGGATCACTTCAACTTTCTGATCAACAACGCCGGCATCGGCGCCCACGCCAGTTTTGCCGAGACCACCGAAGCCCAGTTCGACCAACTGGTGGCGATCCACTTCAAGGCACCGTTTTTCCTCACGCAAAAACTGCTGCCGCTGATCCGCGATGGCGGGCGCATCATCAATATCTCCAGCGGCCTGGCACGGTTCAGTCTGCCGGGGTATGCGGCCTATGCCTCGATGAAAGGCGCCGTGGAAGTGCTGTCGCGCTACCAAGCCAAGGAACTGGGCCCGCGCGGGATCACCGTGAACACCCTGGCTCCCGGCGCGATTGCCACCGATTTCAGCGGCGGCGCGGTGCGCGACAACCCGGATGTGAATGCAATGGTGGCCAACAACACGGCCCTGGGGCGCGCCGGTTTGCCGGACGACATCGGCGGGGCGATTTCCACGCTGCTGGCCGATGGCAGCAACTGGATCACCGGCCAGCGCATCGAGGCCTCGGGCGGCATGTTTCTCTGAACATTCTGCGCTAGCATCCATGCCTTCAGATCACTGACAGGCAATCACCGATGAGTTTTGATCCAGGTTTGGCCGGCGGCATGGGCGTATTGGCCGCCGTGGTCGACAGCGGCAGTTTCGCCCGCGCCGCCGACAGCCTGGACATGACCCCGTCGGGGGTCAGCCGGGCGATTTCCCGTCTGGAAAAACGCCTGGGCATCCGCCTGTTCGATCGCACCACCCGTTCAGTGCAATTGACCGACGAGGGGCGACGTTTCTACCAGGAAATCGCCCCACTGCTGGCCGGCCTCGAAGACGCCGCCAACGCCGCTGCCGACAGTGCATTGACCGTGCGCGGGCGCCTGCGGGTGAACATCGACCCGTACTTCTCGCGGCTGGTGTTGGGCCCGGTACTCGGCGACTTCATGCGCCTTTATCCGCACCTGCAACTGGACCTGCACACCCGCGACCAACTCGGTGACCTGGTGGCCGACGGGTTCGACCTGGCGATTCGCTTCGGCATCCCGCAATCCTCCTCGTTGATCGCCCGCAAGCTCATGGAAGTGCGCGTGCTGACCCTGGCCTCCCCGGCCTACCTTGAGCAGTACGGTCGCCCCACTGTCCCGCAAGACTTGGAAACCGGGCACATGTGCCTGGACTTTCGCGACTCGCAAACCGGTCGTCCGTTTGCCTGGGAATTCCACCGTCCCGGCGAAAAACTGATCGTGCGCACCAATGGTCGCCTGGTGGTCAACGATGCCAGCACCTTGTACAGCGTGTGCGAACACGGGCACGCGGTGGCGCAGATGCTCGACCTCGGGCTGGCGCCGGCGCTGAAGGCCGGCGAGTTGGTGGAGTTGTTTGCGGATTGGCCGGACGAGCGTTTTCCGTTGTACGCGTACTACCCGTCGCGGCATTTGCCCGCCGCCAAGGTGCGGGCGTTCCTGGATTTTGTCGCCGGGCTCAAGCTTGGCTAGGCAGGCGCTGCTGTACGATTTTTTCCCGGATCACGTCATACCCCCAGTGATACACGTAGGTGTACGGCAGGAAGAACAGCAGCACGCCGATATCGAGCATAAACGCCTGCATCAGGCTGATGTTGAGCCACGCCGCAATCAACGGCACCGCGACGATGATCAGTCCGCCTTCGAACATCAGCGCATGCAACACCCGCGTCCAACCGCCACCCGAGAGTTGCAGGCGCACCTTGAGGCGGTCGAACAGGCTGTTGAAAATGATATTCCAGGTCAGCGCCAACAGGCTCAAGCCCAGGGTCACCGCGCCCATTTCCAGGGCCGGCCGCCCGGTGATCCAGACCAGCAGCGGTGTACAGATCAACAACGCCAGGCCTTCAAACCCCAGGGCTTGGCAAACACGTTCAGTAATCGACTTGGTGGGGTGCATGACCCTTCTCCGTGAGTGACGATGGTTGCCATGATTACCCTTTGAATCGATACTTCATAACTAATAACCATCGATCAAGGCGATAGTCATGGCCTCCCACGAAGTGCTGCAAGCGTTTGTCCAGGCCGCGACCCAAGGCTCCTTTTCTGCCGCAGCGCGCAAGCTGGGCAAGAGCCAGTCCACTGTCAGTGCGGCAGTGGCGAGCCTGGAGATTGACCTGGATGTGGTGCTGTTCGACCGCAGCAGCCGCAAGCCGACACTGACCCCCGCCGGGCATGTGCTGCTGCAACGCGCCGAGCAGGTGCTGGAGGCGAGCAGTCGTCTGGAGTTGGCCGCGAGCCAGTTGGCCCAGGGGTTGGAGCCGAAGGTGACGATCGCCATGTCAGACACCTACCAGTCGGAACGTTTTGAGCTTGCGCTCAAGGCGTTCGAACAACGCTACCCGGACCTTGAACTGGAATGGCTGATCGCCGAGTGCGAAGACTTGATCGCCCTGGTGCAGAGCGGCCGCGCACAGATTGCCTTGATCGAAGCCCAGGCGGTTTACCCGCCCGACCTGACTCGCTCGCCCGTTGCCGAACGCACGGAGATCGCGCTGTTCGTCGCACCCGGCCACGCCTTGACCCGCATAGAGAACATCGACCCGCAAGCCTTGCAGCAACACCGTGAACTGCGCCTGGCCAGCATCATCAGCCCCAACGAAACGCGCCCCTCGGGCCGTGTGTGGTCGGCACCGAGTTTTCTGATGTTGATGGAGATGGCGCAACTCGGCTTTGGCTGGGCAGAGCTACCGCGTTGGTTGGTGGAGCGTTTTGGCAACGCCGGACTGGTTGAACTCAACGTCCGGGGTTGGCCCCGCTCGGTGGCGGTGGATGCGCTGTGGTCGCGGCAGCACCCACCGGGGCCGGCTGGCAGCTGGATGATGAGCCAGATGCTCGAATAATCCGCAAGGGTTATGCGGCCGACAATTGCGGCGGGCGGTTGTTCTGGAAGTATTCGTGCAAGGCACGCAACGCAGGCAGCTCCAGGGCTTGCGCGGCGAAACACAGTCCGACCCGACGCGTGGGTGCCGGCAAATGCCATTCACGAATCACCACACCGGCCCGCTCAACCGCCAGCGACAGCGGCAACATCGCCACGCCCACACCAGCCGCCACCATATGCAACGCCTGGGTCAGCGAACCGGCGTGCCCGGCCACCGCTTGTGGCGAGCGACCGTACAAGGCCATCAAGCGTTGGTGTGAATCGTGTTGTGGGCAGGTGATCCAGTCTTCAATCGGTGCCCAGGCCTGCTCCTTTCCCGATTGCGCCATGGGGTGCGCGGCAGGCAACACCATCACGTAGGACTCTTCCCAAAGTGGCAGGAACAGTTCGTCCTCACAGCACATTTCCTCCACGGCCAGGCGTCCTTCGCCTTCGCAGCCTTCCTGCAAAGTCAGCAACAAGCCCGGCAGGCCTTGGTGCGCCATGCGCAAGAAGGTTTCGATCTGGCTGTCGGCAATATCGCCTTCCACACCCAGTTCCAGGGCGATGCGATTTTCGCGTCCGCGAAACAAGCGGCTCAACGCCTCGGCTTCGGCCACCATGCGTCGCGCCTGAGGGTACAGCACACGCGCCTCGGCACTCACTTCCACACCCCGTGGCTGACGCACGAACAACGCCACGCCCAGCTCGTCTTCCAACTGCTTGATCGTCACCGACAACGTCGGCTGGCTGATAAATAACCGCTGGGCTCCCGCAGTGATATTGCGCTCTTCAAAGACTGCAAGAAATGCCTTGAGGTGACGAACATCCATAGCTTAATCCGATGACTGACAGAGAAATAAGGCATTTTTCAGCCTTGGCGACGGTAAATATACTGCGCCCACGATCCAGTTATCGATTTTTCTTATCTCAGGAGTTCATGCATGAGCAAGCCATTGATCATCATTACCGGCGCCAGCTCCGGTATCGGCGAAGCCACCGCCCGCCTGTTGTCGGCCGCCGGCCATCCGTTGTTGCTGCTGGCGCGTCGCATTGATCGCCTTAACGATCTGGGCCTGCCGAATTCCTTGAACCGTGGTGTCGACATCACCGACCGCGCGGCCCTGGTCGCCGCCGTGCAAGAAGCCGAAGCCCAGTTCGGCCCGGCCGATGCGCTGATCAACAATGCCGGCGTCATGCTGCTGGGCGCGGTCAGCGAGCAAGACCCGGCGCAGTGGGAACAGATGCTGGATGTGAACGTAAAAGGCCTGCTCAACGGCATCCACGCCGTGGCCGGCAGCATGGTTGCGCGCCAAAGCGGCACTATCATCAACGTCAGCTCGGTGGCGGGTCGCAAGACCTTCCCGAATCACGTGGCATACGTCGGCACCAAGTTTGCCGTGCATGGGATTTCGGAAAACCTGCGCGAAGAATTGTCGCCCAGCAACGTACGCGTCATCACCATTGCCCCAGGTGCGGTGGAAACCGAATTGCTCAGCCATACCACCGATGAAGCGATCAAGACCGGCTATCAGGCGTGGAAACAGGACATGGGCGGCACCGTGCTCAGCGCCGATGACGTGGCCTCGGCGATCGCCTATGCCTACCAGCAGCCGCAGCATGTGTGCATTCGCGAAATCGTATTGGCCGCCACCCGCCAGCAGCCTTGATTCAGAGTTCGGCCAAACGCTTGTCGATAAACCTGCGTTCGGGTGCTTGCTGGGTCAAGGCCAGCGCCCGTTCGTAGGCGACTCGTGCCTCTTCGACACGGCCCAATTGCCGGTAAAACTCCCCGCACGCCGAGTGCGCCAGGTGGTAATCCAGCAACTCGCCACGCGCCAGAATCCCTTCTATCTGCTGCAATCCCGCCAAGGGCCCATCGCGCATGGCGAGTGCCACGGCGCGGTTCAGTTCGATCACGGCTGACGGCATCATCCTGAGTAACACATCATAGAGCCCGACGATCTGCGGCCAGTCGGTTTCACCCGCACTGGGCGCTTCGGCGTGCACCGCCGCAATTGCGGCTTGCAGGCAATACGGACCAAAGCGCCGTGCGCTCAATGCGTGCTCCACCAGTGCACAGCCTTCACCGATCATGGACATATCCCACAGCGAGCGGTCCTGTTCATCCAGCAGCACCAACTCTCCACTGGCCGAGGTGCGTGCCGGGCGACGGGATTCGTGCAGCAGCATCAACGCCAGCAGGCCCATGACTTCCGGTTCGGGCAGCAATTCCATCAACAATCGGCCTAGCCGAATGGCCTCACGGGTCAGATCTTCGCGGGTCAGGTCCGCCCCCATGGACGCCGAATAGCCCTCGTTGAACACCAGGTAAATCACCCGCAACACGCTCTCGAGGCGCTCGGGCAATTCGTCGCGGGATGGCACCTGGTAAGGGATCTTCGCCTCGCGGATCTTGCCCTTGGCCCGCACGATGCGCTGGGCAATGGTGGCCGGCGTGGCCAGGTACGCCCGGGCAATTTCTTCGGTGGTAAGGTCGCAGATCTCGCGCAAGGTCAACGCCGCCTGGGCATCGGCCGCCAACGCGGGATGGCAGCAGGTGAAGATCAGGCGCAGGCGGTCATCTTCCACGTCTTCATCGCTCCAGTCAGCGGCTTCCAGTGTATCGGCCTGCGCCTGCAACAACGGGGTGAAACGCGCCTGGCGGCGCAGACGGTCGATGGCCTTGAAGCGCCCGGTCGACACCAGCCAGGCGCGGGGATTGTCCGGCACTCCGTCTAGCGGCCAACGCTGCACCGCCACGAAAAACGCTTCGTGCAGGGCTTCTTCGGCCAGGTCGAAATCGCCCAGCAAGCGAATAAGCGTCGCGAGGACCCGGCGTGATTCGCCGCGGTAAATGGCCTCGACCGACAGGGTCAATCGCGCATGCCCTCGGTCACCAGGGTGACCAGTCGATCCAGGCTCTGGCCCCAGCCGTCATGAAAGCCCATGGCTTCGTGGGCCTGCTTGTCTTCGGCACTCCAGTGCATGGCGCGGGCGGTGTAAAGCGTCTTGTTGCCCTCGATTTCCTGCAACGTCACTTCGGCGGTCATGAACGGCTTGCCAGACGGAATCCAGCCCGGCGTGAAGGCATCGGTAAACACCAACCGCCGTGGCGCGACGATTTCCAGAAACACACCCTGGGTCGGGTATTCGGCGCCGTCCGGTGCGCGCATCAAGGTGCGAAACAGGCCACCAACCCACAGGTTCATTTCGCACTCGGGGGTGGTCATGCCATGGGGCCCCCACCATTGCTGGAGCAAGGCGGGTTCGGTCCAGGCACGGAACACACGGCTGCGCGGTGCATCGATCACGCGGCTGATGGACAATTCAAACTCGGCAGGTTGCGTAGACATGAGGTAAACCTCTTGAGTCTTAGGGTTGTTGTATTCAGAGATTCAATTCACGCACAGGGCGCACTTCCACACTGCCGACCCGGGCGGCCGGAATGCCACCGGCCACCTGGATCGCCTCATTCAAATCACGGGCCTCGATCAGGTAGAACCCAGCGAGCTGCTCCTTGGTTTCGGCGAACGGCCCGTCAGTGATCGACAGCTTGCCATTGCGCATGCGCACAGTGGTGGCGGTGGTCACCGACTCCAGCGGCTCGGCGGCCAGCATGCGGCCGCTGGCCTGAACCGACTGTGCGTAGGCGAAGCACTCCGGGTCTGCCGGGCTGTCCGGCGAGGTGTGCAGCACCTGTTCGTTGCTGTAGATCAGGCAGAGGTATTTCATGGGTTTCTCCGTTTTCGGACGACTGACTATAGATCGCGCGGGTCAAGGTTTCAGGTCGAACAGACCAGCGCCGGTTTCCATGTCGAACGGCGCGGACCAGTGTTCATGCACCACTTTCCATTGACCATCGATGCGCTGGTAGCCGGCGCTGACCCGCATCCAGCAGGTCTTGAGCACGCCGTCCGGGCCGGTGCCGCCGCAGTGGGCCAACCAGTGGGCGAAAGCGCTGTCTGCTCCGGCAACGATATGCAGCTCATGAAAGTCGAAAACGCCGGGGCCAGGGCAGAATTCCATGCAGGCCTGCCAATGCGCCTGGTACGCCGCCTTGCCTTTGAATTGCAGGGCGCCAACGGCGTCGAACGCGACGATATTGTCGGCGTAAAAGCTGACAATCTTCTCGACATCCTTGGCGGTGACGGCTTGTTTCCATTGGTCGATCAGGGTGTTGATGGCCGTGCTCATGGCGATACTCCTTGGGGTAGAAAACATCACGGAAGACACCCTTAGTCGAATGGCCCACCGGCCAATCGACAAGCCGCTTAAAAATAATTTCGCCCCCGGCAAACCCGCTAGAATCCACGCCTCTTTGTAGGATTTCGGATACGCCCCCGATGGAAACCCGCCTCGCCCTGTATGAGACGCTGAGCCTTGCGCAGAAACAGCAGCTCGACACCCTGCAAGTGCACCCCGAGCAACTAGCGTATTCCGGCGATATCTACTGTGCGCTGAACAGCCTGCTGGTCAATCCCCATCCTGACGCCATCAAAGGCTTCGCCCTGCTCGCCGACGAAACGCCCGTGGCCTTCCTGCTGCTCAAACGCCCGCCTTGCCTGCCTCACTGGGCGGATGAGCACAGCGCGACCTTGCATGCGTTGCAGGTGGATCGGCATCAGCAAGGGCGTGGCTTCGGCAAAGCCTGCCTGCAGGCGCTGCCCGCAGCGGCGTTGCAGGCGTGGCCGCAGATTCAGGGGCTGGAGTTGTCGGTGGACGCGGATAATGTGGCAGCGATGGGGCTGTATCTGAGGGCTGGGTGGGTGGATGGCGGAGAGGCGTATAAGGGGCGGATTGGGTATGAGCGCAGGTTGAGGTGGGTGTTTAACCCGGCCCCTTGATGTCACGTAAACATGACCTTCAGACGTCAATGTCCTGTTTACGTGACATCGCCTACGGCTTCAGCCTCTTTCGCCCACCGGCAACCAGATCTCCACCGTCCCGGTGCCCTTGCGCGCATCAAAATCCGCGCTGTAGCGCTCGAAATCCGCGCCCATCACCTTGTAGCCCGAGTGCGGCAGCCATTCGAACATGATCCGCTCATAGGTTTGCTCAAGCGCCTGCACCGGCCCGTAATGGGGGAACACGGCGTAGTTGAGCGGGGGGATTTCGATGACTTCGAAGTTGCCTGGCACATCGGCTTTGGTCGGGACTTCGACACCGGCCATGTAGTCGAACTCGCCGTGCTTGGGGTTGTGGCAAACGCCATAGGTCACACCGCCCACACGCTTCTTGATGTCCTTGATGCAGGTGTCGAACAACTCCCACAGTTTGGGGATATCCCCCACGGTGGCCTTCGAATAACGCCCTTGCACCCCGGCGATCACCAGGGCTTTACCCGCTTCCATGCGTGGCTCTAACGGTTGTTTTGTCTGCTGATCCATACGAACAGTCTCCTTCTTATGAGGGAACAAACCCGCATCGAGTATAGGGGCATATCCGCATTGGGCTCCATGCAGAAAATTTTCCTGCGCATCTGGACAACCGGCCATCATCGACCGTATTGTCTGCCCCGCAGGCCACCGCAGTGGCCGACGTCGCTCGGACGGTTCCGGGCGCTTACGTACTCTCGAGGCAACAATGGCAGACCAAGGTTCGCCGCGCCGCTTTGCGCGCATAGATCGACTCCCCCCTTACGTTTTCAATATCACGGCCGAGCTGAAGATGGCTGCGCGTCGGCGCGGCGAAGACATCATCGACCTGAGCATGGGCAACCCTGACGGCGCCACGCCGCCGCACATTGTCGAAAAACTCGTGCAAGTGGCCCAGCGTGAAGACACCCACGGTTATTCGACGTCCAAAGGCATTCCGCGCCTGCGCCGGGCGATTTCGCGCTGGTACAAGGATCGCTATGCAGTGGACATCGACCCCGAGTCGGAAGCCATCGTGACCATCGGTTCCAAGGAAGGCCTGGCGCACTTGATGCTGGCTACCCTTGACCAGGGCGATACCGTACTGGTGCCCAACCCGAGCTACCCGATCCACATCTACGGTGCGGTGATCGCCGGCGCCCAGGTGCGTTCGGTGCCGCTGGTGCCGGGCGTGGACTTCTTCGCGGAGCTGGAACGGGCGATTCGCGGCTCGATTCCCAAGCCGAAGATGATGATCCTCGGCTTTCCGTCCAACCCCACCGCGCAGTGCGTGGAACTGGACTTCTTCGAACGTGTGATCGCCCTGGCCAAGCAGTACGACGTGCTGGTGATCCACGACCTGGCCTACGCCGACATCGTCTACGACGGCTGGAAAGCCCCGTCGATCATGCAAGTGCCCGGTGCCAAGGACATTGCGGTGGAGTTTTTCACCCTGTCCAAGAGCTACAACATGGCGGGCTGGCGCATCGGTTTCATGGTGGGCAACCCGGAACTGGTCAACGCCCTGGCGCGCATCAAGAGTTACCACGACTACGGCACCTTCACCCCGCTGCAAGTCGCCGCCATTGCGGCACTGGAAGGCGATCAGCAGTGCGTGAAGGACATCGCCGAGCAGTACCGCCAACGCCGCAATGTGCTGGTCAAGGGCCTGCATGAGCTGGGCTGGATGGTGGAAAATCCGAAGGCGTCGATGTACGTGTGGGCGAAGATTCCCGAGCAATATGCCGCCATGGGTTCGCTGGAATTTGCCAAGAAGCTGCTGCTGGAGGCCAAGGTGTGTGTGTCGCCGGGGATTGGCTTTGGCGAGTATGGCGATGATCACGTGCGCTTTGCGCTGATTGAGAACCAGGACCGGATCCGCCAGGCGGTGCGGGGGATTCGCGGGATGTTCAGGGCGGATGGGCTGGTGAAGAAGACCAGCGAATAACGAAAAAAGGGAGCCCAGCGGCTCCCTTTTTTGTTTGCGCGGCGGTCAGACCACCAGCGACAACAGCATGATGAAGATCAACGCCACGACGGACAGAATCGTCTCCATTGCCGTCCACGTCTTGAACGTCTCGGCTACCGTCATATTGAAGTACTGCTTCACCAGCCAGAACCCCGCATCGTTGACGTGAGACAGGATCAACGAACCCGCGCCCGTCGCCAACACCAGCAGCTCACGGTTAACCCCCGGAATCATCCCCACCACCGGCACCACAATGCCTGCGCCGGTAATGGTCGCCACCGTGGCCGAACCGGTTGCCACGCGAATCACCGCCGCCACCAGCCACGCCAGCAGGATCGGGTTGATCTGCGCGTTCACCGCCATATGGCCGATCACGTCGCCCACACCACTGGTCACCAGCATCTGCTTGAAGCCACCGCCGGCACCGATGATCAGGATGATCGCAGCGGTCGGCGCCAGGCTGGCGTCGAGCAGTTTGAGGATCTGTTTGGAGTGAATGCCCTGGCGATGGCCAAAGGTGTACAGCGACAGCAGCAACGCCAGCAACAGGGCGGAGATCGGGTGACCGATCATGTCCATCCAGTTGCGCACGATATGGCCGTCCGGCAAACCGATGTCAGCGAAGGTTTTGAGCAGCATCAGGAACACCGGCAGCAGCACAGTAATCAGGGTGATGCTGAAGCTCGGCAGGTTTTTGTGTTCCGACTCGCGGGCCAGTTGATCGACCAGTTCCTGGGACGGGTTGCCCGGAATGTACTTGGCGATAAACGTACCGAAGATCGGACCGGCGATGATGGCAGTCGGCAGCGCGACGATCAGGCCGTAGAGGATAGTCTTGCCGATGTCCGCGCCAAACACGCCAATCGCCAGCAACGGGCCCGGGTGCGGTGGCACCAGACCGTGTACCGCCGAGAGGCCGGCCAGCAGCGGGATGCCAATCTTGATCAGCGACACGCCGGTACGCCGCGCGACGATAAACACCAGCGGGATCAGCAGCACAAAGCCGATCTCGAAGAACAGCGGGATGCCCACCAGGAACGCGGCGAACATCATGGCCCACTGGACCTTCTCTTTGCCGAAGGCGCGGATCAGGGTCTGGGCGATCTGATCGGCACCGCCGGATTCGGCCATCATCTTGCCGAGCATCGTGCCCAGCGCGAGGATGATGCCGACAAAGCCGAGCACACCGCCAAAACCGTCCTGGAACGCCTTGATGATCTTGTCCACGGGCATGCCCGAGGTCAGCCCGAGGAAGCCGGCCGCGATGATCAGCGCAATGAACGGGTGCACCTTGAATTTGGTGATCAGAACGATCAACCCAATGATTGTGACCACTGCATCAAGCAGCAGGTAGGACTCGTGGGACATGCCAAACATGGGGGGTCTCTCCTGTTTGTTGTTGTTATTAAAGCGGGTGTTGAATTTCCTGCCGGGGATAGCGCTATCTTTTCCGGCAAAAAATTAATGAGTAGGTTCAAAGCCGTGTTGCAGCCACCAGGCGTTGGTCTGCTCGGCCAGTTCCTCGACGCTGTCTTCACTGGCGTTGAGGGCCAGGGTCAGCGGTTCGCCTTTGGGTGATTCAAGGGTGGCGAACTGGCTGTCGATAAGGCTGGCCGGCATGAAATGCCCAGGGCGATGGGACACGCGGTCGGCGGCCACGGCGCGGGTCAGCTCCAAAAAGACAAACCCCAGGCCCGGCGCGGCTTCGCGCAGGTGGTCGCGGTATTTCTTTTTCAGGGCGGAACAGGTGAGCACGGGATGCTCGCCTGCCTTGAGCGAACGGCGCAGTTCATCGCAGAGGATGTCGAGCCAGCCGGCGCGGTCGTCGTCGTTGAGGGGGTGGCCGGCGCTCATCTTTTCGATGTTGGCGGCGGGGTGAAAGCTGTCGCCTTCAATGGCGGTGGCACCGTTCAGGCGGCACAGGGCCTCGCTGACGCTGGACTTGCCACAGCCGGAAACACCCATGATGACCAGGGCGGTAACAGGTTGACTCATGAAACACCTCAGGACGCAGATAGCGCTACCTTTGCACGCTGTAAGGCTAGTGCAAAAACAGGCTTTTCCCGCGCCGTCTTGTCATTTTTATGGAGTGACGCGTGCATCCGCTCCAATCATTTGAACCGGATCAGGCAACCCAAAGTTCAAGAATTTGCAGCCTTTTGGAGACAGCGCTACCTTAGTGCCTCGATTTTTGTTTGGCAAGCCGCCTGATGACCTCCAAGAACGATAAAAAATTGCGCACCACGGGTCGCCCGACCCTTAACGAAGTCGCCCGCCTGGCCGGCGTCAGCCCGATTACCGCCTCCCGCGCCCTGCGCGGTATCAGCACCGTGGCCACCGAACTGGTGGAAAAAGTGCAGCAGGCCGCCGCCGAACTCAATTATGTGGTCAACCCCGCCGCCCGCGCCCTGGCCTCGGCCCAGAGCCATTCGGTGGTGGTGTTGGTGCCATCGTTGTCCAACCTGCTGTTTATCGAAACCCTCGAAGCCATCCACCAGGTGCTGCGGCCCAAGGGCTTTGAAGTGCTGATCGGCAACTCCCACTATTCCCGCGATGAAGAAGAAAACCTGCTGCGCAACTACATGGCCTACCAGCCACGGGGTTTGCTGCTGACCGGGTTTGATCGCACCGAAAGCGCCCGACGGATGGTTGAGGCCAGCAATGTGCCCTGCGTCTATATGATGGATTTGGACCCGAACGCCGGGGTGAACTGCGTAGGGTTCTCGCAATTGAGCGCGGGCGAAACGGCGGCGGCGCATCTGTTGTCCCGTGGTTACAAACGCTTGGCTTACATCGGCGCGCAGTTGGACCAACGCACGTTGCTGCGCGGCGAAGGGTTCCGCCGAGCGCTGCAACAAGCCGGCTTGTACGACCCGGCGCTGGAATTGCTGACGCCGCGCCCCTCCTCCGTGGGCCTGGGCGGCGAACTCTTCCTGCAACTGCTCGCCGCCCATCCCGACGTGGACGCCATCTTCTTCGGCAACGACGACCTGGCCCAGGGCGCCTTGCTGGAAGCCCTGCGCCATGGCATCAAGGTGCCGGAACGTCTGGCCGTGCTGGGTTTCAACGACCTGCCCGCCTCGTCCTTCATGGTGCCGCGCCTGAGCAGCATCAGCACCCCGCGTGAAGCGATTGGGCGGCGTGCGGCGGAGCACCTGTTGACGATCATGGCAGGTAACAAGATCGCCAAGCCGGTGGTGGACATGGGGTTTGAGTTGCAGGTGCGGGAGAGTACGTAAGAGGGTTGCTGCCTGCGTTATGAGCCAAGACAGGGCAGATTATCCTCTCCACACCTGTCAACTTTGACAGTAGGCACCCGCGCATGAGCGCCTTATAAGTGAAGCGTCGACGATGACGTCTGACGCTTGAATCTCACCGAAAAGGACCTTGCCATGCCCTCTAAAACATCCACTCCATCGCTACTCGCCAAAGGGGTTGTCGGCTGTACTGTATCCATCACCCCCTTGCCATTTACTTCTCATAATGTGAATTTTCTAGATACGGGCAACCAGTACCTGATTCTCGCAACCAGCGAATCAAGTGACCGCGCAGTATTGATTTACTTAGATAAAGATATCGTCCCTGGCACTTACTCCATAGGTGCCCCAGGTGGCGACGAAGATGTGGGAGCCTACATTTTCCACACTTACCCAGATGGTCAATATAACCACTATGCCGAAACCGGAACCTTCAACTTGAATAGTGTTGATTTCGCCAAGACACAAATTGACGGGACATTTGAGTTCGAGGCAACTGGCAGGCCAGGTGGGCCGACAGTAAACGTTACGAATGGGATCGTTACGCTCACCAGCCTTTGAAATTAATAAAGTGCATGTTCTTAAAGTGGCAAGAGCACTGTGTCCTCTAAAAGCGCTCTTGCCACCTATGCCTGACAACGGTCTCGCACCGCCCCCATGTCCCTGCTAAATTGAGTCCCTTGTGACCGCCAGGGAAGCACCATGGGACACTCACTGAAAATCTTGGGTCGCACGTCCTCCATCAATGTGCGCAAAGTGCTCTGGACCTGCCAGGAACTGGGCATCGATTACCAGCGCGAAGACTGGGGCATCGGCTACACCCCCACCCAATCCCCGGAATTCCTCGCCCTGAACCCCAACGCCCAGGTCCCGGTGCTGATCGATGACCACGGCGTGCTGTGGGAATCCAATACCATCTGCCGTTACCTGGTCAGCCTCTACCAACGCCACGACCTGCTCCCCGCCGAGCCCGCGCCACGGGCCCGGGTCGAGCAATGGATGGACTGGCAAGCCACCGAACTCAACCCGTCCTGGGGCTACGCGTTCCATGCGTTGGTGCGCCAGAACCCGGACTACCAGGACCCGCAGCGCATCCAGGCCGGCGTGCAGGCCTGGAACGACAAGATGGGCTTGCTGGAACAACAGTTGCTCAAGACCGGCGCCTACGTGACCGGCGATGAATTCACCCTGGCCGACATCCTCGTCGGCCTCTCGGTACACCGCTGGCGCAACGCGCCGCTGGAGCATCCGCCCTACCCCGCGGTGGAAGCGTATTACCAGCGCCTCAGCCAGCGCCCCGGCTTCAAAACCTTTGCCCTCGACGGCCATAACTAAAACAAGGACTGCACCGTGAAAGGACTCAACGTACTGCTCACCGGCGCCTGCGGCAGAATCGGCAAGACGTTTTTCGACGCATCCAAAGACCGTTACCGCTTTACCCTCACCGACCGCATCGCGCCGGATTTCGACTTGGGCGAGCACCGCTTCGTGCACGCCGATCTCAGCGACAAATCCAGCCTGGCGGCCTTGCTCGACGGCATCGACGGCATCGACGTGATCATGCACCTGTCGGGCATCCCCCACGCCAGCGCGTCGTTCGATGAATTGCTGCCCAATAACATCCTCGCCACCACCTACCTGTTCGAAGCCGCCGTGGCCGCCGGAGTCAAGCGCCTGGTGTTAGCCAGCAGCGCGCAAACCATCGAAGGCTATCCGGTGGACCGCCAGATCACGCCCGGCATGCCGGTGATGCCCGCCAACCTGTACGGCGTGAGTAAATGCTACGGCGAGGCGCTGTGTGGCTACTACGCCGCGAAAACCCCGCTGTCGACCATTGCCCTGCGCATCGGCGCCTTCGAATTCCCCGAAACCCACGACCTCAACAACGCCCGCGACCTCAGCGCCTGGCTCAGCCCGCGTGACGCGGTGCAGTTGCTGCAACGCTCGGTGGAAGCCGAGGGCGTGAAGCACCTGATCGCCCATGGCATTTCCAATAACCGCTTCAAGCGCCTGGACCTGAGCGAAACCACGCGGGTGCTGGGTTACCATCCCCAGGATGATGCGTTTCAGACATTCGAGATTCCGATCACTTATTGAGTTTCCCCATGCCCGCACTCTCTAGCACCGACGGCATCGATCCGATCCGCGCCGCCCATATCAGCGCACGCATCGACCGCCTGCCTGCCGTCGCCACGGTCTGGCGCCTGGTGGCGTTGCTGTCCATCGGCGGCTTTTTCGAGCTGTACGACCTGTTCCAGACCGCCTACATCAGCCCCGGCCTGATCAGTGACGGAATCTTCCACACCGGCAGCGAAGGCGTATTCGGTTTCTCGGACCAGGCCGCCTTTGCCTCGGCAACCTTCCTCGGCCTGTTCCTCGGCGCCAGCCTGCTCAGCCCCATCGCCGACCGTTTCGGACGGCGGGCGATCTTCACCTTTGCGTTGATCTGGTACACCGTCGCCACGGTATTGATGGGCATCCAGACCTCCGCCGTGGGCATCATCTGCATGCGCTTCCTGGTCGGCATTGGCCTGGGCATTGAGCTGGTGACCATCGACGCCTACCTCTCGGAACTGGTGCCCAAGCGCATGCGCAGCTCGGCGTTTGCCTTTGCGTTTTTTATCCAGTTCCTGTCCGTGCCGGCGGTGGCGTTGATGTCGTGGTGGCTGGTGCCACAGGCGCCGTTCGGCGTATCCGGCTGGCGTTGGGTGGTGTTGTCGAGCGCCGTGTTTGCGCTGTTTATCTGGCAACTGCGCAAGCGCTTACCAGAGTCGCCGCGTTGGCTTGCACAAAAAGGACGTTTCGAAGAAGCCGGTGTGATCATGGACAACCTTGAAGCGCGCTGTCAGAAAGATCACGGCAAACCACTGGATGAGCCCGAGCCCGAAGCCGTCAGCGTGCAGGGTGATGGCCGCTTTGCCGATATCTGGCAACCACCATACCGCCGTCGCGCCTTGATGCTGATCGTGTTCCATGTGTTCCAGGCCATCGGCTTCTTCGGTTTTGGTAACTGGCTGCCTGCGTTGCTGTCGGGCCAGGGCGTCAGCGTGACCCACAGCCTGCTCTACGCCTTCATCATCACCCTCGCCTACCCGCTGGGGCCGTTGCTGTTCGTGAAGGTGGCCAACCGCTTTGAAAACAAATGGCAGATCGTCGGCTCGGCGTTGGGCGCGATGGTCTTCGGCAGCCTGTTCGCCCTGCAAACCACGGCGGTGGGGCTGGTGATCTGTGGGGTGATGATCACCTTCTGCAACGCTTGGCTGAGCTTCAGTTATCACTCGTACCAAAGTGAATTGTTCCCCACCAACATCCGCGCACGGGCGGTAGGCTTCTGTTACTCGTTCAGCCGTTTGTCCACAGTGTTCAGCAGCTTGTTGATCGGTTTTATCCTCGAACACCTGGGCACACCGGGGGTGTTGGCATTCATTGCCAGCAGCATGTTGATCGTGATGATCACCATCAGTTGGTTCGGGCCGCGTACGCGGAACCTGGCGTTGGAAAATATCGCCCACTGACGGCAACGGTTGGCCGCCTGCGGGACAACTTTTGCCGCAGCGGCCAAGCGATCCCCAATAGAATCGGGCACTTCACACCCGGCACGCTATTTGCTCCACCTGTGGCACCGAACATTTCCCCAGGTGACCGATCATGCTGGTTAACAACAACACCTTAGCCGTGTCGACCGTTCAACAACTCAAACGGCCCGACATGGACCCCGCCAACGCCGCTGCCAGCGCGCTGTACAGCGGTGCCCTGCAAGCCGCGCAACAAAGCGTGACCGTGCCGGCCGCGCAGAAGGAACTGGACAAGGCCAACGACCGCATTGACGAGGCCTTTGCCAAGACCCGCGTGCAGTTGCAGACTTCCACAGAGGCCGTCACTGCCTCTACGGCGACACCGGACGTACCGAAAACCGGCGCCACCGCCAGCACCGCGCGCTCTGAGTTCACTGACTACATGAGCAAATCCCCGGCCGAGCGCATCCGTGAGCAATTGCTCAAGGAACAGGGTTTGACTGAGGCGGACGTGCAGAACATGTCCCAGGAAAAGCAGGATGCGATTTCCAAGCAAGTGGCCGAACGCCTGAAGCAACAGCAAGAGCAGCAGGTAGCGGCAAAGACCGTTGACCCGCAAGCGCAGGCAGTGAAAGAGACCCTGGCGGCGATCTAAGCCGCACTTGTGTGGGAGCTGGCTTGCCTGCGATACGGATCACTCGGTGTTTCTGATGTACCGAGGTGATGCTTCCGCAGACAAGCCAGCTCCCACAGTGATCGGGTTATCAAGCTGACAATGCGTTTATTGCAGCTGCAACGTCGAATTGAACTGCCCGATCGCATCCACCACATGCCGTGACCCTTCCTGAATCTCCAGGATCACCTGCCCCGCTTCATTCGCCAATTCCACCCCCAAGCCCGTGCGGCTCAAGCTCGATTGCATGCTCGATACCGCGCTCAGAGACAAGTCGTGGTTCTTGCGCACCACATCGACGATTTCCACCGTCGCCTGGCTGGTTCGCGCCGCCAAGCTGCGCACCTCGTCCGCCACCACCGCAAAGCCGCGCCCATGCTCACCGGCCCGTGCCGCTTCGATCGCGGCGTTGAGCGCGAGCATATTGGTCTGCTCGGCAATGCTGCGGATGGTCTGCACGATGGCGCCGATGATGTCCGATTGTTTGCTGACCGCATCGATGCTCTGCGCCGCCTGGTTCAGGTCGTGGGAAATTTCCTCGATGATCTGCACGGTTTGCTGCACCACTTCCGAGCCCTTGCGGGCGCAGGCGTCATTTTGCACCGAGGTGGCGTGGGCCGAGTCGGCGGCGGTGCGCAGGGTGGTGACCTGGTCAGTGATGTCGCTGGCGAACTTCACCACTTTGTACAGGCGCCCATTGGTGTCGAAGATCGGGTTGTAGGACGCCTCCAGGAACAGGGTCTTGCCGTACTTGTTTTTGCGCTCGAAGCGGTGCGAGTGGTATTCGCCACGATTGAGCGATGCCCAGAACGCCTTGTAGGGCCGGCGACTCCACTTCGTTGCGGTGGCAGAACAGGCTGTGGTGCTGGCCGACGATTTCATCCAGGGAGTACTGCACGGTCTTCAGGAAGTTTTCGTTGGCGTTGATGATCTGGCCCTGCGGGGTGAACTCGATCACCGCCATGGAACGGCCAATAGCATCGATCAGGCTCTGGTTTTCATGTTCGTGATGGACCCGCGCCGTGATATCCGACGCGACTTTGATCACGCTTTGAACGTGATTGTCCTTGTCCAGCACCGGCATGTAGCTGGCTTCCAGCCAGACTTCCTGGCCATGCTTGTTCAGGCGCATGAAGGTGCCACTAAGGGCCTCGCCCCGCGCCAGGTCGCGCCATAGCTTGGCGTAGGCGTCGGTATGGGTGTAGGGCTCGTCGCAAAAGAGCCGGTGATGTTTACCGCGTATTTCCTCGGCGCTGTAGCCCATGGTTTTGCAGAAGTTGTCGTTGGCGTCGAGGATCACGCCACTGGGGTCGAACTCGATCATGGCCATGGAACGGCTGATGGCGGCCAGTTTGGCGTTGGATTCGGTGAGGGCGCAGGAGAAACGTTCGATTTGTTGCAGGTCGGATTTGTGATGGCGGTTGAACATGGTCAGATCACCCTAGATTCCCGGCGCCCGGAAGGCGCATTCCATTCATTTGTTGGATATTGCTGGCACACCTTCATGGGGAAATAACCATCCAAATCGCTTTATATGCCAAGCGTCATCAACGGTTCTGGGTGAGCATAGACAGGGCTTGGCGCTATGCAAGGCCACTAGTCAGCCAGCATTTTTAACAATGCGAGGGCGGCGGCTGACGGTGGGCGGTCCGGCGAGCCGACCAAGGCAAATTCGCGGTGCAGCGGCACATCCAACGCCATCACGCGCAGCCCCTTGCGCTGGGACGGCAAGGCCATTTCCGGCACCAGTGTGACGCCGACGCCCTCACGCACCAGGCTGAAGGCACTGTTCCATTCACGCACCTCAACGCGGATATCGCGCAGGGTCAGGCCTGCCGCGGCGCCCAGGCTGCGGGCATTGGCGGTGCAGCCACCGGTAGCCAGCACGAAAGGCTCCTCAAGCAATTCCTCAAGCGACACCGTGGCATCCGCCGGGCGTTGCGCCAGCGCATGCGCCACTGGCAGCACGGCCATCCATAAGTCACGGCCCAGCACCGTCGCGTTGCGCTCGGGCGTGGGGTTGAGCACCACGCCTAAATCGATAAGGCCAGTGTCGAGCAGGGTGAGCACTTCGTTGTCAGTGACATCCAGGGTGGTGACCTCGATACCGGGATAGAGCTGCGCAAAACGCTGCAATGCGGGTGTCAGAAACGTCGCCAGCACCATGGGGAAACTGGCGATGCGAATCGTCCCACGCAGCATCGGCCTGGCTTCGTCCACAGTGCTACGAATCGCCTGCAAGGCCCCAAGCATCACCCGTGCCTGCTCGATCACACTCAAGCCCAGGGCGGTGGGCAGGGTTTTGCGCGGTTCACGGGTAAACAACTGCGCACCCAGCGTCGCCTCCATACCGGCCATGGCCTGGCTGGCGGCGGATTGGGTCATGCCCACGCGCTCGGCGGCGGCGGTGATGCTGCCGTGATCGGCCACGGCCACCAGCAAGCGCCAGTGCATCAGGTTCATCATGGCAGTAGCTGTCCTTATGGCGGGGGTCTGAACGTTTAATTTTACGCACGGTGCCACGCCCGCGAGACTGGCGCAAATTCAACGGAGCTGCCCCAGATGAAACTGTATTTCTTCCCCCACGCCTGTTCCCTCGCCCCGCATATCGTGCTGCGCGAATTGGCGCTGCCGTTCGACCTGGTCCTGGTGGATAACCAAGCCAAGACCACCGCCGACGGCGACGACTTCCTGCAGATCAACCCCAAGGGCTACGTTGCTGCGCTGAAACTGGACAACGGCCAGGTGCTGACCGAAGCCAGCGCGATCCTGCAATACCTGGCCGACCTGAAACCCACCGCAGACCTGGCGCCGGCCACTGGCAGCTGGGAACGCGTGCGTCTGCAGGAATGGCTGAACTTCATCGCCACCGAGATTCATGGCGGCTTGGCGGTGTTCTTCAACGGCGCGATCCAGGGCGAGGTGAAGGCCTCATTCCAGGCCACCCTGTTCAAGCGCTTCGCGGTGCTGGTGCAGACGCTGGAGCGCCAGGATTACCTGTTGGGTGCGCGATACTCGGTGGCGGATGCCTACCTGTTCGTGGTGCTGCGTTGGGCGGCGTTTCATGCGATTGATTTGGGTGAGTGGCCGGCGCTGGCGGCGTTTCAGCAGCGGGTGGGTGAGCGACCGGCGGTGATTGCGGCGTTGGCCGCCGAAAACCCATGAGTCGAGATGAAGGCACTCAACGCCAGCACATCCACCGAACCCGAGCGATCCTGGTCCAGGTGGACCACCTGGCTACGCACGGTTTCATAGATCTGCCGAGCGCCTTCACCTAAACGTAGCTCGCCGCGCAAGTCCACCGCCTGCGCGGCAACGATCAGTTCAATACTGGCCAGCCACAACACCCGCTCGGTCAAGCGACGGGTCTTGTCGACCACGGCCAAAGCCTGGCCCGCATAGTCTTCAACACGGTCCGCCACCGGCACGCTCACCGCCGGCAGCGGATTGGCCAGGTGCCCGATTTCCGCGACCAACGCCGAACTGGTGCGCTGCAAGGCGGCCATACCGACATGACCGGGTTGAGTGATGAGGAAGCGCGGCAGATCACTCGAAGCCGGCGATAGCAATTTGGCAATCCGCTCGGCGCTGCATGCGGCTACTCGATTGAGCGCCAGGCCCAACCCTTCAGCGGCCAGCGCCAAGTGGGTGCTGTCGAAATTCGCCGTGGCTAACACAAGCGCCTCTTCGCTGATCAACGCCGGGTTATCCGCACCGCTGCGCAATTCCAGTTCTACCAGCTCATGCAGCTGTTGCAACGCCTGTTGCGCCGCACCCTGGACCACCGTGGCACAGCGGAAGCTCAAGGGGTCCTGCAGACGACGCGGGCTGTCCGCCAGCTCACCGCCCGCCAGCAACTGCAATAACGCCGCCGACTGCTCGGTTTGCCCCGGTGCCGGCCGCAGGCGCGAAGCCCATGGCTGGAACGGACTCAGGTTGGCCCGATAGCCCTCGCACGATAACGCCAGCGCCGCCAGCACCGCTGCCAACACTTGCTGTGCCTCGGCGACCAGCAATGCGCCGAGCCCGACACTGGCGGCATTCGCCGAGACCAGCGCTAATCCATCCTTGCCGGTCAAAGGCACCGAGAGCGCCAGGCTCAAGTGGGCCAATGGCGCCAGGTCGCTCTCGCCCAACGAGCCGAGCAACGGCACCTCCGGTTCGGCACCCGAGTTAAGTAAATCCAGCAACGCCTGCGCTGCTTGCGCTGAAATACCCGAACGTCCCTGGGCCAATCCGGCCAGGCGCGCGGCGGTGATGGCGCGCAGCTCCTGACGATTGGCCAAGCGTCCGACACCCACCGCGCGCCCCAACGGAATACTCGCCTGCACGGGGGCTACGGGCGTGTCCACCGCAGCACCGAGGCCGGTGTTTACGCCATAAATTGGCG
The DNA here is from genome assembly GCF_001579805.1 of Pseudomonas azotoformans. Lineage (NCBI taxonomy): Bacteria > Pseudomonadati > Pseudomonadota > Gammaproteobacteria > Pseudomonadales > Pseudomonadaceae > Pseudomonas > Pseudomonas azotoformans. Next base: position 6,722,332 of record NZ_CP014546.1, read on the forward strand.
TGCCTTCAGCCGCCAGTTTCACCAACAACTGGTGGCCTTCATCGATGCGCTGACGGGCCTTCACAGAGAAATCCGCCGGCACATCCTGCCGGGCAATCGCCAGCAAATCTGCCAGGGCTAAACCTTGGGGATCGAAGTGAATCATGCCCAGCGCAGCCGCTGGCCAATCCCCAGACGCTTGGCTTTTTCCAACAGTGCATGGCCCAGCGCGATGTCACTGAGGCTGAGGCCACGGTGCCAGAACAGGATGGTTTCCTCAGCGGTTTCCCGGCCGGTTTTCAAGCCGGCCACGATCTGGCCCAGTTCGGCATGCAGGGTTTCGGCACTGAGTTTGCCAGCGTCGACATGCGCGCGTAGCGCGCCAAAAAGCCCGCCTTTGCACTGGCCCCAATCATCCACGACCAACTTGCTCATGATGTCGGTCAGCGACAATTCCACCGCGCTCATGGTGCCGTAGGGCACCACAAAGGCGCCGGGTTTGATCCACTCGGTGCGCAACAAGGGCTCGGGCTGATCCAGGCGCGACGCCTCGACCACGATGTCGGCGCCACGCACGGTGGACTCCCAATCGTCGGTGACGATCACGGGTTTTCCCAGGTCCTTGCGCAGGCGCTCAGCGAAGGCTTCGCGGCTTTCGCTGCGGCGTGAGTGCACGCGGATTTCGTCGAAGTCGAACAGGTGATCCAGCAAGCGCACGTTCCAATACGCCGTGCCACGCGCGCCAATGTGCGCCAGCACTTTGCTGTCGGGCCGGGCCAAGTATCTGGCGCCGATGGCCGTGATAGCACCGGTGCGCATATCGGTGATCGCCGAGGCATCCAGGATCGCCTTGGGAATCCCGGTGGCCGGGTCCAGCAGGTTGAGGATGGCCAATTCCGAGGGCAAACCCTTGCGGTAGTTGTCGACAAAATCCCCCACCACTTTGACGCCCGCATAGCCAATATCGCCGCCGAGTACACCGCGCAATACGTTGAAGTGGCCGTTGATCTCACCGCCGGGAATCAGGTGGGTACGCGGCTCGATCACCGCCTCGCCACGGCCCTGGATCGCCAGGCTGGCTTCGATGGCGGTGAGGATCTCGTCGTTGGTAAGGCCCAGTTCGTCGATGTCCAGGCCGTTGAGAAAGTCGATGTAGATCGGTTGCATGGTCATGGCGCCTTGAATACCGCTTGCTGCACATCGACCTTTTTCGGGATCAGGCCGTTGGTAAAAAACAGGTCGGCGGTGCGTTGTTGGTTGCCGACGTCAACCGCTTCCAACGGGCGAATCGGCGCGGGCGAGCGGTGTTCGAAGTAGCTTTTGACCACCGCCGGTTGCAGGCCCAGGGTCTTGGCCATCAGTGCGATGCTGTCTTCGGGCTGGTCGAGGGACAGGCGCTGCGCCTTGGCCAGGGTCTGGATGATCGCGCCAATGGATTGCGGATATTGCTTGGCAAATGGGCTGCTCACCACGAAGAAACTGCCCGCTGGATTGAGGCCCTGGCCGTCGCCCAACACGCGGGCGGAACCGTCGACCACGGCCGCGGAGTAGTACGGGTCCCACACCACCCACGCGTCGACTTTGCCTTGCTCGAACGCAGCGCGGCCATCGGACGGCGACAGGTACACCACGTTCACGTCCTTCCATTGCAAACCGGCGCGCAGCAGGCTTTTCAGGAACAGGTTGTGGGCGCTGGAGCCCTTGAGCAGCGCCACGCGCTTACCCTTGAGTTCGGCCACGCTCTGCACGCTGCTGGCTTTGGGCACCAACACTGCTTCGGTCTTGCCCTCGTTGGGTTCGACGGCGAAATACTGCAAATCGATGCCTGCGGCCTGGGCGAAGATCGGTGGGATGTCACCGATATTGCCGATGTCCAGGCTGCCGCCGTTCAGCGCCTCGATCAGCGGCGGGCCGCCGAGGAACTCGATCCACTGCACCTGGGTACCGGGCAACGCGTCCTCGAAGAGTTTGTGCTCACGGGCCAGCACCATGCTCACAGAGCTTTTCTGGTAGCCGATGCGCAACGTGGCCGGTTCGGCCGCCAGCACCTGAGCGGCAACCAGTGAAAGTACCGCAGCAGCGAATATTTTAAGCATCAGAGCGCCCCCTTCAGCTTGGCCGCCACATCGGCTGGCACCCATTGTTGCCAGACGTCTGGATGGTCTTTGAGGAAGGCTTCAGCCACTTGGTGGGGCGGCGTGCGTTTCTCGCTCATTTCCCCGAGGATGCCGTTAAGCAGGTCAATCGGCAGGTCGACCTTTTCAAACACGCTCACCAGTTGCGGGTACTGCGCCTTGAACGGTGCCGACACACCAATCGCCAGGCGCGCCGGCATCGAGCGGGTGCCAATGGGGTTGGGGTTTTTCGCGTCGGACAGGGTCTTCCAGGCTTCGGCGTTGAACGGCGGCTCTTCCAGCTTGACCAGCTTGAACCGCCCCAACAGCGGCGTCGGCGACCAGTAGTAGAACAACACGGGTTTACCACGACGGATCGACGACGCCACTTCGGCATCCAGCGCCGCGCCAGAGCCGGTGCGGAAGTTGACGAAGCTGTCGGTGAGTTTGTAGGCCTTGAGTTTCTGGCTGTTGACGATCTCCGAGGTCCAGCCGGTTGGGCTGTTGAGGAAGCGCCCACGGCTCGGGTCTTCGGGGTCGCGGAACACGTCCTTGTAGCGCGGCAGGTCGGCCACCGACTTCAAGTCCGGCGCCAGGGGCTTGATACCGCGCGCGGCATCGCCCTTGATCACGAACTCCGGCACCCACCAGCCTTCGGTGGCGCCTTTGACCGTGTCACCGAGGCCGAACACCTTGCCTTCGTTTTCCGCCTTGACCCACGCCGGACTGCGCCCGGCCCACTCTTCACCGATCACCTGGATATCGTCCTTGGCCAGGGCGGCTTCCAGGCTCACGGTGCTGCCGGGCAAGGTGTCGGTCGGCAGGCCGTAGCCTTTCTCGACGATCAGGCGCAGCACTTCGGTGATCAGGCTGCCGCTTTCCCAGGTGATATCACCGAAGTGAATGGGTTTGACGGCTTCGGCGGCGTGGGCGGCTGGGGTCAGCAGGCTCAGGGCCAGCAGACCACCGCCCAGGAGTTTTTTCAGATGCTTCATCGGCAACCTCATAGTTGTGCGGTGATGTTCGTTAAAAGTCATAACTGAGCCGCGTGTAGTAAAACGCCCCTTCCGGCGCCGACGGCGACAAGTAGCTGTACTGCTGGCCCGGGGTCTGGCGCAGGCGGGTGTTGAAGTCGTCGGGCTTGCTGTCGAACAGGTTGTTGGCGCCGACTGACAAGCGCAGTTGTTTAGTGAAGGCGTAGTTCACGTCCAGGTCGGTGTTCCACTGTGCGCCGAAGGTCTGGTCGTACTGGGCGTTGGCTTCGCTGGCGGCGTATTTGCGGTATTCGCCGTAGCGGGTTTCGCTGAGGGCGATGGTCCATGCGCCGATGCGGTGGGTCGCACCGAGTACCAGCTTGTCTTCGGGGTAGCCGTGTTCCAGGAAGCCACGGGCTTCGCGGGTGAGGATGTCGAAGCCGTTGGGGTTTTCGTGGACCTTCTCAATCGTGGTGCGCGCCTTGGTGTAGCCGGCCGACAGGCTCAACGCGCCGTACTGCGCCAGGTCCAGGTTGTACTTGCCGACGATGTCGACGCCACGGGTGCGGGTATTGGCCGCGTTGGTCATGAACTGCGCCCAGGTGTACTGGCCAAACCCGGCTTGCTGCAGGATCTGTTCGGCACGTGGCCCGGAAATACCGCCGCTGTAGAGCAGGCGATCACGAATCGAGATCTGGTAGGCGTCGATGGTCAACGAAGCGTTTTCAATCGGGCGCAACACCAAGCCCAGGGAATAGTTGGTGGACTTCTCGGGCTTGAGCGGCTCGGCACCCAAGGCACGGGCGGCCGGGTTGTCGGCGGGCAACATGCGCGTCAGCACCGGGTTGCCGTTGATGTCGACGTTGGTGGTGGTGGTCCACGACGTGCCGATCTGGCCCAGGGTCGGCGCACGGAAGGAGTTGTTCACCGTGGCGCGCAAGCCCACCTGCGGCGTGAAGTCATACCGCGCCGAGAGCTTGCCGGTGGTGGCCGAACCGAAGTCCGAGTAGTGCTCGGTACGTCCGGCCAGGCCGACCTGGAATTTGTCGGTGAGCTGGTGCTCAAGGCCAAAGTAAACGCCGCCGACATCCCGCTTGTAGGTGCCGGCGTCGTCTGGTGTGAGACCGGAGGCTTGCACCGCGCCGACCTGCACACCGTTGATGCCGCCAAAGGAGTAGGACTCGTAGTCGCCCTCCTCCAGACGATACTGCTCATGGCGGTAGGCAATGCCTGCCGAGACGGTCAGCGGATGGCTCGACCAGTTGACGTCCAGGTCCTTGGCGTAATCCAGGCCAAGGTTGGTCTGCTCGTTGACCAGTGTCGCCACGTCAAACTTGGTCGGGCTGTTCAGGCCGTAGCTCGGGTTGACGGTGTTGAAGGCCAGTTCATCGTGCTTGTCGCGACCGTAGGTGGCGCTGAGGTCAAAGCGGCCAAGCGTGTCGTCTTCATAGCGGGTGCCGACGGTGAGTGCGCCGTCTTCATAGCGGTAGCGGTATTTGGGAATGGTGCCGTTGGGGTAAATGCCCGGCACGTTATTCGGATTATTCGCCAGCAACGGCGGCGTGTTGTTTACCGATTTGTCCTGGCCAAAGGTGGCGAAACTGTAGAGGCGCCATTGGTCGCTCAGGCCGACTTCGGCGTTGGCCGCCAGGTTGAATTTATCGCGCCCGGCACCGCCCCAGCGCGGGTCTTGCAACTGGCCGTCGGCGACGTATTGGTCGCCAATGTCGGTGGGTTTGTTGTTGAGGGTGTTGAAGCTCAGGGTGAGAAAGCCATCCCCCGGCAACCCCAGGCCGTACCAACCGTCAGTGGTTTTGCTGAAGCCGTCGCCCTGGGCGTACTTGCCCAGTTGGGTGTTGACCTGGCCACCGCTGTCACGCTCCTTGAGCACGATGTTGACCACGCCCGCCACCGCATCCGAGCCGTATTGCGCCGAGGCGCCATCGCGCAGCACTTCGACGTGGTCGATGCTGCTGATGGGGATCATGTCCAGGTCCACCGGCTGCGCGCCAATGAACGGCACGCCACCGGAGATGTTCACCACCGCCGAGGCATGACGGCGCTTGCCGTTGATCAGCACCAGCGTCTGGTCCGGCGCCAGGCCACGCAGGGACGCGCCCTTGGGGTTCTGGCCACGGGTGGCGCTCTGGTTTTGCGGAAAATTGAACGACGGCAGCAGTTGGAACAGCGCCTGGTTGAGGCTGGTGGCGCCGGTCTGCTTGAGTTCTTCGGCGTTGATCACATCCACCGGCGCGGCGCTGGTCAGGGCAGTGGCGTCGCTGCGCCGGGTGCCGATGGCGACCACGCGGTCCAGGGTCGGCGCTTGCGCTGCACGGGTTTGCGCGTTGACGTTGCTGGTCGCGTTTTTGCTCGCGCCTTCCTTGATGATGAACGCGCCGTCCGGGCTCACCTGGACTTGCAGGCCGGTGCCCTTGAGCGCAGCGTCTACGGCCTGTTGCGCCGACAGAGAACCGTCCACGCTGGCCGAGGAATAGTTACCCAACTGCGGCGTAAACGAGATCACCTGGCCGCTTTGGCGGCTGATGTTCAGCAGCACTTCATCCAGCGGGCCTGGTGCGATGTGATAGACCTGGCGCACCTCTTCGGCACTCGCGGCAAACGACAACAACAGGCTGGCCAACGGCACCAGGGCAAAGGTTCGAAGCGGCACACGGTTGAACTGATTCACTTTGGCTCCCCCCAAGGAAACTCGACGGCGCTGCTCCCCGCAGCGCTTACGGGAGTGATGTGGGACGGCGGGGGCAAAACTTGCAGATCGTTTGGTTATGTCGATAGAACCGAGGTCACGCAGCATTGACGGTCACCCAAAAACCGCTGCGGCGGGTGATGTGGATCGGCAAGGTGCGCGCCAGGGTGTCGAGGATTTGCTGGGGGTTGTCCAACCGGTACAAGCCGCTGACGCGCAGGCCCGCCACAGCGGGGTCCAGGCGCAGCACGCCATTGTGATAGGGCCGCAGTGCGTCAATGACTTCGGCCAGTGGCCGGTCGCGCACTTGCAGGAAGCCATCGACCCAGGCCGTGGCCCCGGAGGAACTGGCCTGCACCGGGCCGAATCCGGCGCGGTCGTAATGCACTTCATGGCCGGCGGCGAGTTGCAGGCGTTCGCCGTGCTGGCCGTCAATTTCCAGTGCGCCGTTGAGGGCAACCACCTGGCCCTGCCCTTGCCGTTCACGCACCAGGAAACGATTGCCGTAGGCGCGCAGACGCGCCTGGTCGGTCTGGATCAAAAACGGTCGGATGCGGTCGCTGGCGACCTTGGCCAGCAACTCGCCCTCGCGCAGGCGTATCAGCCGGCGTTGCGGATCAAACTGGATATCAGCCGCGCTCTGCGCGTTGAGCAGCAATTCGCTGCCATCGTCCAACGCGACGGTGCGGCGCTCGCCGGTACCGGTGCGGATATCCGCCGTGAGTTCAGTCAATGGCAAGCCCAGCGGCTTGGCCAGCAAGGCCGCGCCAACTGCCACACCAGCACCGGCCAGCGCGACCTGCAACACATGCCGTCGACTGGACGGTGCCTCCAGCGCCTGCTGCAACACCTTGCCACTCACCCCTTGCGCCTGAGGAACCTGGAACACGCCCAAGCGGGTTTCCAACTGTCGGCACAGGGCGTCATGACGCGGGTCGGCGGCGCGCCATTGTTCATAGCGCTGCCAGTCGCCCGTCGAAGCTTGGCCGGAGCGCAACAGCACGTACCAGCGCGTGGCGCTGTCGATCAGTTCGTCGCTCATTCCAGGCACAGCCGCAGGCAGCGGTTGAAGGCGCGGGTCATGTAGTCACTGACCGAGCGCTGGGAAATCCCCAGTTCGCTGGCGATTTCCGGGTAGGTCAGGCCATTGAGTTGCGAGAGCAAAAAGGTCGCCTTGACCTTGGCCGGCAAGCCGTCGAGTAACTGGTCGATGGCTTGCAGGGCTTCGAGCATTTGCGCCAGCTCTTCGGGAGAGGGCGCGGTGGAGGTTTCGTCGTTATCGAGTGCGTCGAGGTAGGCCCGTTCCAGATCACGCCGGCGCCACAGTTGATACATCAGCCGCTGGGCGATGGTGGTGAGCAGCGCACGTGGCTGGCGAATGGGCATCACCCCCGGCGCACTCAGCAGCTGGACGAAGGTGTCGGCGGCGATGTCTTCGGCGTGGGCGCGGGAATCGAGGTGGCGGTGCAAACGGCTGCACAGCCAGTCGTAATGACTGCGGAACAATCCGCCCACGTAATCGCTGTGAGAAGTGTCGGCGCCGGACATAGTGGCTCCATCTGAGTAGGTTGCGCGTTATGTCCGGTGTTCCGGTGGAGCGATCCTAGCAAGGCTGCTTATTCTTTAATAATATTTAAAAGGTATTTTTATATAACCTTATTGAAGCACTGGGTAGCCCGCGCTGGCGGCTTGTTGCTCGTAGCCCAACAGCACTTGGTAGTCGTCTTCACTGGCGGGCAGTACGGCCTGCAGGCCCAGCGTCTCGGCCATCTGCGGTAAATCCTGCAGTGCCTGGTTCATGGCCTGACGGATCTGAATCACCTGCTCATCGCTCAAGCCCACTGGACCGATATAGGGCAAGGTCGGGCTCGGTGCGCTGCGCGTGACGATGCGCAGTCCCGCCACGTCCTGCGGCGCAAAACGGGCGAGGTAGTCGTAGGTGACACTGTCGATGGCCGCCAGGTCGGCGCGGTCTTCGCGCAGCCAACGCAGGCTCTCGCGGTGGGCGCCGCTGATGGCGACGCTGGCGAAGAAGCGCCCGTCGCGTTGCAAGGGGGCCAGGCGTTCGCGCAGCAGGTTCATGCCGCTGTTGGAATCGTGGCCGTTGATCACGCCACGGCTGTTGTAGAAGTCCGCCAGGGTGTGGCGTGGGTTGTCATCGCGGGTCAGCAACAGGCTGCAATGCTCGCCCTGGCTGCTATGGGGCAACTCGTAGCATGGGCGGCCGATGACGCGGACCTGGCCGCGCAGCTGGGTCATCAGCGGATAACCGCAGGTCTGGGTCAGGAGCAATTCAGGCGCAAGCCACAGACTGTGCAGGTCAAGGTGATCGGCATTGCGCCGCCCCAGGTTCAGGTGGTCGAGGATGCGCGCAAGCCACTGCTGGTTGGCCTGCTCGATCGGCTCGGGCGCGACGTACATCAGCAGCTCGGCATAGTGGTCACTCATGGTCATCTCTCACGCAAAAGGGTGCCGGGGGCTGTCGATGGCCTTGAGGCCGTGGCGGCTGATCAACTGGCCGTAGCCTTGCACCAGGAAACCGCCGCTGCGCGCCACCCATTGCTCACGTCGGGCACGGTAGACCGTGGGCAGCAAGTACCAGGGCAGTTTCGGCAGGTCGTGGTGCACCAGGTGCAGGTTGTTGTTGAGGAACAGCCAGGTCCACGGCCAGGACGCTTCGTTGAGCACGGTGCGTTGCTCCGGCTGCGGGTGCGGGCGGTGTTCATAGTAGGAACGGATCGACGCCAGGGACAAGGCCGGCACGCTGACCAGCAGCAGGTAATGCCACACCGAGAGCGCGCTGTAATGGGCGATGAAACTCAGCATCAACACGGTGACGACGCCATGGGCAAGCCACATCGGCCACACTTGGGGCAGGCGCCGATATTCGTGACGGGCCAAACGGGCGATTGCCAAGGGGGCGGCCAACACAAAGCGGCCCAGTACCGTCTTGGTCAGCCAATGCACGCCACGCTCGAACAGCGAACTGTTATCCCATTGCTGCTGGTTGAGGTACCGGCTTTCCGGGTCGATGCCCGGCAAGGTCAAGTCTTCGTCGTTGTGGTGCAGCAAGTGACTGTCGCGGTACAGCGTGTACGGGTACCACACCGCAAAGGGCGCGTAGCCGAGCAGTTTATTGAGTCGCAACGAACGGGTGGGATGGCCGTGGAGCAATTCGTGTTGCACCGACAGCCACAGCGTCACGATTGGAATCAGCAGCAAGAGGCTCAACCCCAGGCCCAGCCAATGGCTGCCCAGGATCACGGCAAACCAACCGGCGTACACGCCGATCAGCAGCAGCCAGGTCGGCCATTCGGTTCTTGCGATAAAGGTGCTGGCCAGGGCTTCGATTTCCCGGCGTTGGGTCAGATCAAGGTAGTTTGCCATCAGCCGCTCAGAGCAGGTGTTTCCTGCTCTGTGCAATGGCGCGGGAAAATCTTGCAGATCGTTTGGTTCTAAGCTTGTAACTCAGTGACCGAAAAGGCCGGTTTCAGACTTCTTGGCCTTTTTGTCTGCGCGTTTTTCATCGGCGGTCTTTGCCGGTTTTTTCTTCGCGGCTTTCTTTGAATCCATACCTTTGGCCATGATGCATGCTCCACTGACAGGGGATGTAGCACTGGGTATACCACCTATTGCCCGGCAGAAGGCGCTTATAATCCAAGGCCCTGGATAACGCTGCCTGAACACCATGCCCGAATTGAACATCGAACCGCTGGCAGAGCCGCTGTGGCCGCTGCTGAACAAGTTTTACCGCAACCACAACTCGTCAATGAAGGCCCTCAAGGGTGGGCGTTTGTGGGTGGCGCGCGACGCAGAGATCGTCGCCGGGTTGTGCCTGACGCCGGTGGTGGGAGGGCAATGGTTGACCGGGGTGTTCGTTGACCCGGCCTATCGCGGCCAAGGGCTGGCGGCGCGGGTGATCGAGGCCGCGGTTGCCGATGTCGACGGCACCCTGTGGTTGCTGTGTCATCCGGACCTGGAAGGGTTGTATCAACGGATGGGCTTCACCCAGGACACCGTGCTGCCGCAATCCCTCAGCGAACGCTGGGTACGCTACAAGCGCAACAAACCCATGATCGCGATGGGCTTAGATCGTTTGGTGAGGTCGACCGCAGATAATGTGTGATCGGCGCCTGCAGGCCCCATGCTAGCCTCGTCGGCACAGTGGCCCTTTACAGGATGATCATGAAAACGACGCTTGCAGCTCTCTCCTTCACCGCCCTGCTCGTTCCAGTCTTGGGCCAGGCAGCCGACGCGCCCATTACCGCCAAGCAGTACCAGAGCGTGCTTGGCGGCAGTTGGCGCGACCCGGCCAACAGCGCCCGCGACGGCTATCGCCATCCGCAACAGACGCTGGAATTCTTTAGCCTGGGCGCCAAGCAGACGGTGATCGAAATTACCCCCGGTGGCGGTTGGTACAGCGAACTGCTGGCGCCGTTGCTCAATGAGCATGGGCATTACATCGCCGCCGTGCAGGCGGCGAGCAGCAGCGCCTACGCGCGTACGTCCGAAGAGAACCTGAAAAAGAAATTCGCGGCTGATCCAGCTCGCTACGCCAAGGCCGAGGTGGTCGAGTTCGACCCCAAGGCGCCGGTGTTCGGCAAGCCGGCGTCGGCGGATGCCGTACTGACCTTCCGCAATGTGCATAACTGGGTCGAGGCAGGCACTGCGCCGGCCACGTTCAGTGCGTTCTACAAGGTACTGAAACCGGGCGGCGTGCTGGGCGTGGAAGATCACCGGGCCAAGGACGGCGCAGATCTGGAAGCGATCAAGGACAGCGGCTACCTGACCACCGCACAGGTGGTGAAACTGGCGACCGATGCCGGGTTCAAGCTGGCGGGACAGAGCGAGGTGAATGCCAATCCGAAGGACACCAAGGATTACCCGGCAGGCGTGTGGACGTTACCGCCGACGCTGAGATTGGGCGAACAGGATAAGGCGAAGTATGTGGCGATCGGGGAGTCGGATCGGATGACGTTGCGGTTCATCAAGCCCACCCAGTAATCCGTTTGTAATGTATTCCAACTGTGGGAGCTGGCTCCCACCGTTGGAATACACTGGGCTTGAAAGCTAGTCGTCAGCCGTGGGATCCATGTCCGGGAACATCACTTCGATAAAGCCGAACTTGGTGAAGTCGGTAATCCGCGACGGATACAACCGGCCGATCAGGTGATCGCATTCATGCTGCACCACCCGCGCATGAAAGCCCTCGGCGATGCGCACAATCGGCTCGCCCTTTGGGTCAAAACCCTCATAACGAATCTGTTGGTAACGGTCCACCGCCCCCCGCAAACCCGGCACGGACAGGCAGCCTTCATAGCCCTCTTCCAGCACCGGGCTCAGTGGTGTGATCAGTGGGTTGATCAAAATCGTCTGCGGCACCGGCGGCGCGTCCGGGTAGCGTTCGCTGGCTTCGAAGCCGAAGATCACCAATTGCAGGTCGACACCGATCTGCGGCGCTGCCAGGCCGACGCCGCCCACGTGTTCCATGGTCTGGAACATGTCGTCGATCAATTGCCACAGCTCGGGGCTGTCGAACATTTCCGGCGGGACCGGAGGCGCGATGCGCAGCAGGCGCTCGTCGCCCATTTTCAGTATTTCACGGATCATCGCTCAGACTTCATCGGCAGTGGGCTTGGAGTGGTCCCGGCCGAGGCCTGAGACGTGCTGTTTTTCATCGGTGTGGCCGGGTTCATCGAATTCTTTTTCGCCCGGATCCTTGCCCTCGGCGGACATGTGCTCGATCACCGCGTTCATCTCCGCGCCCAGCAGCAACACAGCGGCCGAAATGTAGAAGTACAGGAGCAACACGATGATCGCGCCGATACTGCCATACATGGCGTTGTAGTCGGCAAAGGTTTTGACGTAGTAGCCAAAACCCAGCGACGCGACGATCCATACCACCACCGCCAGCACTGAGCCTGGGGTGATGAAGCGGAATTTCTGCTCGACGTCGGGCATCACGTAGTACATGAGGGCCACGGCGAACATCAGCAGAATCACGATCAACGGCCAGCGCAGGATGGTCCACAAAGTCACCACGAATTCCTGCATGCCGATCTGCCCGGCCAGCCATTCCATTACCTGCGGGCCCAGCACCATCAGTGCAGCGGCGGCCAGCAACATGCCGGCGATGCCAACGGTGTAGAAAATCGACAGCGGGAAGCGCTTCCAGATCGGCCGGCCTTCAACCACATCGTAGGCGGCGTTCATCGCGCTCATCATCAGGCGCACGCCGGCCGAGGCCGTCCACAGCGCGATCACGATACCCACCGACAGCAGGCCACCCTTGGATTGCTGCAACTGGTCGATCACCGGGTTGACCTGCTCCAGGGCCTGGGGCGGCAACACCAGTTCCGACTGCAGGCGCAGCCACGTGAAAAAGTCCGGCAGGTGCAGGAAACCGATCAGGGCAATCAGGAACAGCAGGAAGGGAAACAGCGAGAACAGCATCTGGTAGGCCAGTGCCGAGGCGTAGGTGGGCATTTCGTCATCGACGAATTCCTTGACGGTGCGCAGCAGCACTTTGTGCAGCTTGAGACCATCGAGAACCGGAAAAATCATAGCGTCTCCTTTCGCCGCAAAAAGGTTGAGTTCGTGGGCGACTCAGGGGCCGTTTTCTACATCAAGGTAGCCTATTTGGCGACCTTGAAACAATTTCGAAACTTTAATCACAGCATGTGACATAAAAACGGCCATCCGTAGATGGCCGTTTGGACTGCTTGAAAGCGCGCTTACTTGGTCGCTTTTTTCACAGCGTCCTTGGTGTCGCCAACTGCTTTTTCGACTTGGCCTTTCTTTTCCTGCACCACGCCTTCAGCGCGCAGTTTGTCGTTACCGGTGACTTTGCCGACGCCTTGCTTGATGTTGCCGACGGCTTCGTCTTTCAAACCTTTTGCCTTATCCGCTGTGCTGCCCATGGTATTTCTCCGTAAGAACAATCAAGGGTTTTGGTCATTACCTAAAGATTGACCCGAGGCCGTTCGGCAGAGTTTCAATTATTTTTGCCCACGCATTTCATCGCCAGCCGCAGGTTTGGCTTTATGTTTTGCCGCCAACCCCTGAGAATGCCCGGCACATTCAGGCTCAAACGCTGAATAACAGATCCCGTAGGAAGGTTATGAAACTCAATAAAGCACAGGCCATCGCCCGCCGAAACACCGAACTGGGCGGTGCCGTACTCGGCGTCAACAACTGCCACTTCACCGACCTGGACCGCAAACGCAACATCTGGTGGTTCGACCTGCCGGTGGGCCGTATTGCCGTGGGCCAGTACGAGTGGATCCATCTGTTGATGCACAACGCCGAGACTGACCAGTTGCTGCACCTGAAGGTGCCGACCGCGTTTTTGCGTGAGCACATCGAAGGGTTGGTGGTGCGCAATGCGAACAAGCGCAAGCCGGAGATCACGCTGGAGCTGAGTGCCGACAAGGACTCGTTCTTGAAGGATGTGCGGCCAACAGGTGCTAACGTGAGCTTCGCGCATTTCGCCCTGTAACCCCCCTTCAATAAAAAACCCCGCTTCGGCGGGGTTTTTTATGGGTTACTTTTTAAGACCGAGCTTCTTCAGCTCTTCATCACGCAACTCACGCCGCAGGATCTTGCCCACGTTGGTGGTCGGCAACGCATCGCGGAATTCCACGGCCTTGGGCACCTTGTAGGCGGTGACGTTGGCGCGCATGTGCTCCATCACCTGGTCCTTGGTCAGGGTCGCGCCCGGCTTGACCACAATGAACAGCTTGATGTGTTCCCCGGACTTCTCGTCCGGCACACCGATGGCCGCACACTGCAACACGCCCGGCAGGCCTGCCAGTACATCTTCCAGCTCGTTGGGGTACACGTTGAAGCCCGACACCAGGATCATGTCCTTCTTGCGGTCGACAATGCGCATATAGCCGTCGGGCTGGATGATCGCGATGTCACCGGTCTTGAGCCAGCCTTCGCTGTCGAGCATTTCGTCGGTGGCGTCCTGGCGCTGCCAGTAGCCCTTCATCACTTGCGGGCCCTTCACGCACAGCTCGCCGGTTTCACCCAGGGCGAGTTCAGTGCCGTCGTCAGCGATGACTTTGCACACGGTGGACGGCACCGGAATGCCGATGGTGCCGATCTGGATGTGCTGGATCGGGTTCACGGTGGCCACCGGGCTGGTTTCGGTCATGCCGTAGCCTTCGCAGATGCCACAGCCGGTCACGGCCTTCCAGCGCTCGGCGGCGGCCAATTGCAGGGCCATGCCGCCGGACAGGGTGACTTTCAGCGCGGAGAAGTCCAGCTTGCGGAACGCCTCGTTGTTGCACAGCGCCACGAACAGGGTGTTCAGGCCGACAAAGCCGCTGAACTTCCACTTCGATAGTTCCTTGACCATCGCCGGCAGGTCGCGCGGGTTGCTGATCAGGATGTTGTGGTTGCCAATCAGCATCATCGCCATGCAATGAAAGGTGAACGCATAGATGTGATAAAGCGGCAGCGGCGTGATCAGGATCTCGCAACCTTCGTTGAGGTTGGAACCCATCAGCGCCTTGCACTGCAACATGTTGGCGACCAGGTTGCGGTGGGTGAGCATCGCGCCCTTGGCCACACCGGTGGTGCCGCCGGTGTATTGCAGCACGGCCACGTCGCCACTGGCCGGGCTGACGTCGTTGACCGGTTGGCCGTGCCCCTTGGCCAGCACGTCGTTGAATTTGATCGCCTGGGGCAAGTGATACGCCGGGACCATCTTCTTCACGTACTTGATGACGCTGTTGATCAGCAGGCGCTTGAGCGGCGGCAACAGGTCGGCGACTTCGGTGACGATCACGTGCTTGACGGCGGTCTTGGGCACGACCTTTTCCGCCAGGTGCGCCATGTTGGCCAGGCAGACGAGGGCCTTGGCACCGGAGTCGTTGAATTGGTGTTCCATTTCCCGCGCGGTGTACAGCGGGTTGGTGTTGACCACGATCAGGCCGGCACGGATGGCGCCGAACACGGCAACCGGGTACTGGAGGACGTTGGGCAGTTGCACGGCGATGCGATCGCCGGGCTTCAAGTCGGTGTGCTGTTGCAGGTACGCGGCGAAGGCGCCGGACAATTCGTACAATTCACCGTAGGTGATGGTCTTGCCCAGGTTGCTGAAAGCCGGTTTGTTGGCGAAGCGCTGGCAGGACTGCTTCAGTACCGCCTGAATATTCGGATACTCGTCTGGATTGATTTGTGCAGCAATCCCGGCGGGGTACTTATCCTTCCAAAAGTCTTCGTTCATGGAAGCCCACTCCTCAGCGACGTCAGCGACGCGAATTCATCATCGCATTTGATGCGATTATTATTGGTGTATGTTTTTTTAGGTGAATCTGGCGCTTTCAAGCAGGCCGAGACGTCACAAAGCGCGCCGAGAGTAGCAGCTTTGCCAAAGGTCGCCTAGAGCCAAAGGTGGGCCCTGTGGTCATAAACGCGACTGTCCTACAATATTCGGTCACACTTTAAACAACACCTAATTGCCTGCGAAAAACGCTCTGGAATAGGGTTTTCATGGCAACACAAGACGAATGTGGGAGCGGGCTTGCTGTGGTGAGGGGGCTTGTCCCCCGACAGGTTCACCGCAAATCAATGAGGACCGCTGCGCAGTCCGGCGCGGGGCAAGCCCGCTCACCACAGCAAGCCCGCTCCCACACTTTATTGCATTTCAATTCAAGGTCAGGCGATGTCGCGCAACTCACGTCGCAGGATTTTCCCCACCGGCGTCATCGGCAAAGAGTCTCGCAGCACAATATGCTTGGGCACCTTGTACCCGGTGAAGTTGGTCTTGCAGTAGGCCTTCAACTCCTCAAGGCTCACCCCCTCGGCCCGAGCCACCACAAACAGCTTCACCGCCTCCCCCGTGCGCTCGTCCGGCACGCCGATCACCGCGCAGTTGGCCACCGCTGGGTGAGCCATCACCACGTCTTCGATCTCGTTGGGGTAGACGTTGAAGCCCGACACAATGATCAGGTCTTTCTTGCGGTCGACGATGCGCACAAAGCCATCCTCGTCGATCACTGCAATGTCACCGGTCTTGAGCCAACCTTCGGCGTCCAGCGCCTCGGCGGTCGCGGCCGGTTGCTGCCAGTAGCCCTTCATCACCTGCGGGCCCTTGATGCACAACTCGCCGCGCTCGCCCAGTGGCAACTCGACGCCCTGGTCATCGATCACTTTCATCGCCGTGGCCGGCACCGGGATGCCCACGGTGCCCAGGCGGGATTTGTTGCCGTAGGGGTTGGTACTGGCCACCGGAGAGGTTTCCGTCAGACCGTAGCCCTCGCCGATGGCGCAACCGGTGATCTGCTCCCAGCGCTCGGCGGTGGCCTTGATCAATGCGGTGCCGCCGGAGTTGGTGAGCTTGAGGTGGGAGAAATCCAGGGACTTGAAGTCAGGATGGTCCATCAACGCCACGAACAGCGTGTTGAGCCCCAGAAGCCCGGTGAAACGCCACTTTTTCAGCTCCTTGATAAAGCCGCCGATGTCCCGTGGGTTGGTGATCAGCACGTTGTGATTGCCCGAGACCATCATGCACATGCAGTTCGCCGTAAACGCATAGATGTGGTACAGCGGCAGCGGCGCGATCATCACCTCCTGCCCTTCCTTGATCAGCGGGTGGCCGTCCTCACCGGTCTGGGACATGCAGGCGCGTACCTGTTGCATGTTTGCCACCAGGTTGCCGTGGGTCAGCATCGCACCCTTGGCCAGGCCGGTGGTGCCGCCGGTGTATTGCAGCACGGCGATATCGTCCAGGGTCACCGGGTGGCGCGTCACGCCCAGGCCCGCGCCCAGGTGCAAGGCGCGCTTGAACGACACCGCGCGCGGCAGGCTGTAGGCCGGGACCATCTTTTTGACCTTGTCGACCAGGGTGTTGACCAGCCAGCCTTTGGCGGCGGGCATGAAGTCGCCCATCTTGGCTTCGATCAGGTAGTCGATCTCGGTGTCGCTGCACACCTCCTGCACGCGCGAGCCGAACAGGTTGAGGTAGACCAGCGCACGCACGCCGGCGTCCTTGAACTGGTGGCGCATCTCGCGCGGGGTGTACAGCGGGTTGGTGTTGACCACGATCAGCCCGGCGCGCAAGGCGCCGAACACGGCAATCGGGTAATGCAGCACGTTGGGCATCTGCACCGCAATGCGGTCCCCCGGCTTGAGGTCGGTGTGCTGTTGCAGGTAACCGGCGAACGCCGCACTCTGGCGCTCAAGCTCGGCGTAAGTCAGGGTGATGCC
The DNA here is from genome assembly GCF_001579805.1 of Pseudomonas azotoformans. Classification (NCBI taxonomy): domain Bacteria; kingdom Pseudomonadati; phylum Pseudomonadota; class Gammaproteobacteria; order Pseudomonadales; family Pseudomonadaceae; genus Pseudomonas; species Pseudomonas azotoformans. The sequence continues at coordinate 6,739,323 of NZ_CP014546.1, forward strand.
CATGTTGCTGAATGCCGGACGGTCGGCAAAAGCCTTGCAGGAACGCTCGAAGACCTCGATCACCGACTTGTAGGCCGACAGGTCGATGTCATTGGGAACGCCCGCCGCGCGTTTGTCATTCCAGAAATCAGGTTGCATTATTCTTGTCCTCTTACCTGAGTGTGTCCGGCCGCTTTCCTAACGCTATAAAAAGCGGAGCTTTGGGGACGTTAGCAGCTATGGCCAAACAGGCAAATACGCTAAATCGTGTCATTGATTGTATGAATCTTGCCGCTGATGCGTAGGCAGATACCCAGTCCCTCAACAGATGAGCTATACACTGCAACGACCCTGAGCAAAGGAAGCGCCATGAACCACAGCACCTTCTGGCTGACCGCGAATGACCGCAGCCGCCTGTACGTCAATCTATGGATGCCCGAGGGCCCCGCCAAGGCCGTGGTGATGCTGTCCCACGGCATGGCTGAACACAGTGGGCGTTATGCACGCCTGGCCGAGGCCCTGTGCGGTGCCGGCTACGGCCTGTATGCGCTGGACCAGCGTGGCCATGGCCGTACCGCCGATGAAGGCACCTTGGGCCTGTACGCCGAGACGGATGGCTGGAACAAAGTGGTGGGCGACCTGGCCAGTCTCAACCAGCATATCGGCCAGCAGCAGCCGGGATTGCCGATCATTCTGCTCGGCCATAGCATGGGCAGCTATATCGCCCAGGCCTACCTGCTGCACCACAGCGCCAGCCTGCATGGGGCGATTCTCAGCGGCTCGAACTTCCAACCCGTGGCGCTCTATCGCGCCGCTCGGGTGATTGCACGCATAGAGCGCCTGCGCCAGGGCTTGCGCGGGCGCAGTGCGCTGATCGAATTCCTGTCGTTTGGCTCGTTCAACAAAGCCTTCAGGCCCAATCGCACCGCGTTCGACTGGCTCAGCCGCGACCCGGATGAGGTGGACAAGTACATCAACGACCCCCTCTGCGGGTTCCGCTGCACCAATCAGCTCTGGATCGACCTGCTCGGCGGCTTGCAGCAGATCAGCAAAGCGTCCAATCTCGCGCAGATCGATCCGGGCCTGCCGATTCTGGTGATGGGCGGCGAATGTGATCCGGTGAGTGAGGGCAAGCGTCTCAACAGTCTGGCCGACGCCTTGCGCGACGCCGGCTGCCAGCACCTGCAGCTGACTGTCTACCCGCAGGCGCGCCATGAAGTGTTCAACGAAACCAACCGCGACGCTGTCACAGCGGATGTGCTGGCGTGGCTCGACCAGGCGCTGACACTGCGCAGGCCGGCCCGCTGCGAATAATTTATCGTTTAAAATCAGTCAATTAAATTACCGATTAGCCACAGGATGCACCTTTAGATGACCCAGGTAACCAACACCCCGTACGAAGCCCTCGAAGTCGGCCAGACCGCCAGCTACAGCAAGTTGGTGGAAGAGCGCGATATCCAGCTGTTCGCCGCAATGTCCGGTGACCACAACCCGGTGCACCTGGACGCCGAGTACGCCAAGGCGACCATGTTCAAGGAGCGTATCGCCCATGGCATGTTCAGCGGCGCCCTGATCAGCGCGGCCGTGGCCTGCGAATTGCCTGGGCCGGGCACCATCTACATCGGCCAGCAGATGAGCTTCCAGAAGCCGGTGAAGATTGGCGACACCCTGACCGTGCGCCTGGAAATCCTCGAGAAGCTACCGAAATTCCGCGTTCGCATCGCCACTCGTGTGTTCAACCAGCGTGATGAGCTGGTGGTGGACGGCGAGGCGGAGATCCTGGCGCCGCGTAAGCAGCAAGTCGTGACCTTGACCGAGTTGCCGCCGATCAGCATTGGCTGATCCTGACGCATAAAAAAGCCCCGCATCGGCGGGGCTTTTTCTATTCAGCTACGCCTCAAGACTGAGCGCGAGCCTGGTTACGCAGGGCTTTCACCTGATCGTGGTTGCGTTGTACGCCGTGGTACTGACGCTCAACCAGGTCACGAATACCCAGCAGGTTGTGCTTGTTGATCTTCTCGATCGCATCTTTATAAGCCTTCAGGGCGTGGTCTTCACCGCGCTCGGCTTCGTTCAGCACCGCTTCTTCATCCTTGCCGGTGAGCATCGACTTGACGTCGACCCAGCCGCGATGCAGTGCACCGGCCACGCTGCCGGAATCTTCCGGATCACCGCCCAAGGCACGTACGGCGGTTTTCAGTTCAGCGGCGGCGGTGGCGCAGTCGGCAGAACGCTTGGCAAACAGGGCTTTGAGTTCTGGGTGCTTGATGTCTTCAGCGCACTCCTTGAAACCCTTTTGGCCGTCGATGCTGGTCTCGATCAGGTCGTTCAGTACGGAGATCGATTCTTTATTGATGTCAGTCATTTTTCAATTCCTTGTACGGGTTAGAAGGTTGTCTTAATGGTTGCAGCGCCCGTGCCAGGTTTTAACAAAACAACTTATCCTTTAATTTCAATTAGTTACGATAAATTGAACCATCTGTATGTACGTTATTTGCATGATCTGTCATTTGGCCTTCATGCAGAATGCCTGTATTTTCCAAAGTCTCGATACACACACCTGAGCCTTCATGAATCCCGAAAAACTCGAACTGCTGATCACCCGCGAAATGCCCTTCGGCAAATACAAGGGACGGATCATCGCTGACCTGCCCGGCCCGTACCTGAACTGGTTTGCCCGCGAAGGTTTCCCCCACGGCGAGCTGGGGGGCTGCTGGCCCTGATGCAGGAAATCGACAGCAACGGCTTGTCTGAATTGCTCGAACCGCTGCGCGCCAAACACGGCAAACCCGCCCCCCGCCATTAAAGAGTCATGCCATGCCAAGGAATGCAGACAACGAAAACCACTGGCACGCCATCGCCCAGCGGTATGCGCTGGAGCCCGGCCCGATCAACCTGGAAAACGGTTACTTCGGCCGTATGAGCCAAGCGGTACAGGCGCAGTACCTAGAACACGTGGCGTTTATCAACCGCAGCAACTCGCTGCATGTACGCCAGCACTTCGAGCGCGGTGAGAACGAGGCGATCCGCCGCCAACTGGCCGGACTGATCGATGTCGACCCCGCCGCCGTCGCCTTCACCCGCAATGCCACCGAAGCCCTGCAATCGCTGATCCGCAACTACAACCGCCTGCAACCGGGCGATCAGGTGCTGATCAGCGACCTCGAATACGACACCGTGAAAGGCGCCATGCGTTGGCTGGCGGGTTATCGCGGCGTGGAAGTCATCGAACTGTCCCACACGCACCCGGCGAGTTTCGACAGCCTTGTGCAGACGTATCGCGATGCATTCGTGCAATACCCGCGCTTGAAGCTGATGGCACTGACCCACGTGACCCACCGCACCGGGCTGGTCATGCCCGTGGCCGCGATTGCCCAGGCGGCGCGCGAGCAGGGTATCGATGTGATCCTCGACGGCGCCCATGCCCTGGGCCAGATCGAATTCAACCTGGCCGAACTGGGTATCCAATTTGCCGGCTTCAACCTGCACAAGTGGATTGGCGCCCCGCTGACCTTGGGCTTCCTGTACATCGCTCCCGAGCGCCTGGCCGACATCGACCCGGACATGGGCGAATTCCACTACCCCGCCACCGACGTTCGCGCACGTACGCCCTACAGCACGCCGAATTTCCCGGCGCTGATGACCTTGCCGCTGGTGCTTGAAGAACATCGGCAACTGGGCGGCGCGGCAGCCAAGGGCGCGCGAGTGAATTACTTGCGGAACTTGTGGGTCAGCCAGGTACGGGAATTGCCGGGGATCGAGGTGCTGACGCCGGACGATCCACGCTTGTATTGCGGGATAACGGCGTTCAAGTTCATTGGGAAGGATCAGCAGGTGATGACGGAGCGTTTGCTCAAGGACTACAACCTGTTCACCACGACGCGTGTGGGTGCGTCGTTTGGCACCTGTATCCGGGTGACGCCAGGGTTGGTGACGCAGGCAGCGGAGATAGCCGTGCTGGTCAAAGCCATCACCGAATTGAGCGTCGGCTAGGCGCGTTTTCAACAGGCAAAAAAAAGCGGTACACCGACCAAGTGCACCGCAAAAATGCCGTTAAGCACAGCAACAACGATTCGGTAAATCAGATCAATCCAGCAGCGCCAGCGCCTCGGCGGTGACTTCCTGGATGCGGGCCCCAGTCGCCGTTCTTGACCCACTCAGGGTCGAGCATCCAGCTACCGCCCACACACATCACGTTTTTCAACGCCATGTAGTTTTTGATGTTGGCCGGGCCGACGCCGCCGGTCGGGCAGAATTTCACTTCGCCGAACGGGCCACCCAGGGCCTTGATCGCAGCCACGCCGCCGCTGACTTCCGCCGGGAACAGTTTGAAGCGGCGATAGCCCAGGCCATAACCCTCCATGATGCCCGAGGCATTGCTGATGCCCGGCAGCAGCGGGATCGGGCTGTGTACCGAGGCTTCCAGCAGGTCGCGGGTGATGCCTGGGGTGACGATGAACTGCGAGCCAGCCACTTCGGCGGCTTCAAGCATGTGACGGTCGAGCACGGTGCCGGCACCGGTGCACAGTTCAGGGCGTTGCTCGCGCAGGACCTGAATGGCCTTGAGGCCGAACTCGGAACGCAGGGTCACTTCCAATGCGGTCAAACCACCGGCTGCCAGGGCATCGGCCAGCGGCAGGATGTCCTGTTCGCGGGCGATGGTGATCACCGGCAGGATCCGCGCCTTGGCGCAGAGGCTGTCGATCAAGGCAACTTTATCCGCCATGGACACGGTCGGTTGAGGGCTTTTCATAGCGGCTGATCCTTGGCTCATGGGCACCAGTAAATCTCTAATGTAGGTTGCAGAAACGCGCGAATCGGCATGGCAGCAACGTCGTCACTGGCCAGCGCGGCGCTCAAGGTGGTCAATTTCGAACTGCCGGAGATCGACAGCACGGTGTAGTTCGCCGTGGCCAGCAATGCGCGACTCATGGTCAGGCGTTGGTGCGGCACGGTCGGCGCCAGCATCGGCCAGCAACGGCGGATACCGTCGGCCTTCAGTGCTTCGGCGAGGTTCGGGCTGTTGGGGAACAGCGACGCGGTGTGGCCGTCATCGCCCATGCCCAGCACCAACACATCAATGGCTGGCAATTCGCCCAGCAGGCGATCGGCCTGCTCGGCAGCTTCTTCAAGGTTGGCCGCAGCGCTGTACAGGCTCAAGAACTTGGCCTTGGCCGCCGGACCTTGCAGCAGATGCTGCTTGAGCAAACCGGCATTGCTGTCGGCATGCTCCACCGGCACCCAGCGCTCGTCGGCCAGGGTGATGGTGACCTTGGACCAATCCAGGCCCTGCTTGGCCAGGTGCTGGAAAAACGCCACCGGGCTGCGGCCACCGGAGACCACCAGGGTCGCTTCGCCACGGGCGCTGATGGCCGTGCGCAGTTGCTCGGCCACGTCAGTCGCCAGGCCTTCCGCCAACAGCACCGGCGTGCGGTACTCGTGGGGGGTTACGCCCTGGGGCAGTTTCAAATCAGATATCGCCATACCACGACCTCCCATCCCGCGTGATCAGTGCAATGGAGCTCATCGGCCCCCAGGACCCCGCCGCGTACGGCTTGGGCGCATCACCGGATTTTTTCCACCCGGCGATCAACTGGTCACACCACTTCCACGCGGCTTCGATTTCATCTTTGCGAACAAACAGGTTCTGGTTGCCGCGCATCACTTCCAGCAACAACCGCTCGTAGGCATCCGGGATACGGGCGCTGCGGTAGGTGTCGGAAAAATTCAGTTGCAGCGGGCCGCTGCGCAGTTGCATGCCCTTGTCCAGGCCCTGCTCCTTGGTCATCACGCGCAAGGAAATACCTTCGTCCGGTTGCAGGCGGATGATCAGTTTGTTGCTGATCTGCAGGCGCTGCTCCGGGGCGAAGATATAGTGGGACGGTTCCTTGAAGTGGATAACAATCTGCGACAGCTTTTGCGGCATGCGCTTGCCGGTACGCAGGTAGAACGGCACCCCGGCCCAACGCCAGTTGCGGATATCGGCACGCAGGGCGACGAAGGTCTCGGTGTCGCTCTGGGTGTTGGAGTTCTCTTCTTCCAGGTAACCCGGCACCGGTTTGCCGGCGCTGTAGCCAGCGATGTACTGGCCGCGCACCACCTGGGTGGTCAGGCCGTCCGGGCTGATCGGCGCCAGGGCCTTGAGCACCTTGACCTTCTCGTCGCGGATGCTGTCGGCGGACAAGTCGGCCGGCGGGTCCATGGCGATCAGGCACAGCAGCTGCAGCAGGTGGTTCTGGATCATGTCGCGCAGCTGGCCGGCCTTGTCGAAGTAGCCCCAACGGCCTTCGATACCGACCTGCTCAGCCACAGTGATTTCCACGTGGGAGATGTAGTTCTGGTTCCACTGGGTTTCGAACAGGCTGTTGGCGAAACGCAGGGCGATCAGGTTCTGGACCGTCTCTTTGCCCAGGTAGTGGTCGATGCGGTAGGTGCGGTTTTCCGGGAAAAACTGCGCCACGGCGTCGTTGACCTTGCGCGAGGACTCCAGGTCCGAACCGATGGGTTTTTCCAGCACCACGCGGGTGTTTTCCGCCAGGCCGACCTTGGACAGGTTCTCGCAGATCGCGCCATACACCGCCGCCGGGGTGGCGAAGTAGGCAATCAGGCGTTGCTCGGTGCCGGCGATGTCCGCCAGGGCCACGTAGTCATCGGCCTTCAGGAAATCGACGTGCACATAAGTGAGGCGTGCCAGGAAACGCTGGGCAATGGCTTCGTCCAGCTCCTTGCCGACGAATTCGCGCAGGGCGTGTTCGATATGGGCCAGGTGCTGTTGCTCGGAACCGGCTTCACGGGCCAGGGCCAGGATGCGCGTATCGTCGTGCAGCAGTCCGGCGCCATCGAGTTGATAGAGGGCAGGAAATAACTTGCGCAGCGCCAGATCACCCAAGGCGCCAAACAGGGCAAAGGTGCAGGGTTCTACGGTTATCGAAGGCATGATGTTTGTTCTTTTATCAAGTTAAGCTACAAATACCTTTTTTCAAGGCATCACTCAAGGAAAAATGTAGTAATAACCACAACATTTTCCCGAAATACGCATTCCGAGTGGTGGTGTTCAGCTACCCTCAGTAGGATAGGCCACCGCAAAAGGCCACTCGTCGATTGGCTGCCACCTTTTTATTTGCATCGTCGCCCGAAGGAAAGACTGAATGGACCGCGTGCGAAATCTTCTGGAACAGATCCGGAACCGCCTCGAAGAATTGAACAAGGCTGAGAAAAAAGTCGCCGAGGTCATCCTGCTCAACCCGCAGCAGGCGACCCGCTTCTCTATCGCCGCCCTCGCCCAGGCTGCCTCGGTCAGTGAACCGACGGTCAACCGTTTCTGCCGTTCGTTCGGCGTGAGCGGTTACCCTGAGCTGAAATTGCAGTTGGCGCAAAGCCTGGCCAGTGGTGCCGCGTATGTCAGCCGTGCAGTGGAGGCCGATGATAACCCGGAGGCTTACACGCAGAAGATCTTTGGCAGTGCCATTGCATCCCTGGACAGTGCCTGCCAGGCGCTGGACCCGAACTTGATCAGCAAAGCCGTGGACCTGTTGATCCAGGCGCGGCAGATCCACTTCTTCGGCCTGGGCGCCTCGGCCCCAGTGGCGATGGATGCGCTGCACAAGTTCTTCCGCTTCAACCTGGCAGTGACGGCGCATGCCGATGTACTGATGCAGCGCATGATCGCCTCGGTGGCCCACACGGGCGAGTTGTTCGTGATCATTTCCTACACCGGCCGCACCCGTGAGCTGGTGGAAGTGGCGCGCATCGCGCGCGAAAACGGCGCATCCGTGCTGGGCGTGACCGCCGAGAACTCACCGCTGGCCAAGGCCAGTACGGTGAGCCTGAACATTCCGTTGCCGGAAGACACTGACATCTACATGCCGATGACCTCGCGGATCATCCAACTGACGGTGCTGGATGTGTTGGCGACCGGCATGACCTTGCGCCGTGGCGTGGATTTCCAGCCGCATTTGCGCAAGATCAAAGAGAGTTTGAATGACAGCCGGTATCCGGTGGGGGATGAGTTCAACTAATAACGCTCCCCCTGTGGCGAGGGAGCTTGCTCCCGCTGGGGCGCGAAGCGGCCCTAAATCAGGCAACCGAGTCCTTACTGAAAGAATGCGGTGACCTTATTGGGGCTGCTTCGCAGCCCAGCGGGAGCAAGCTCCCTCGCCACAGAGACCAGCACCGCTAAACCCCAGCCCGCGCCTGCAGGCTAAGATGCGCCCGCTCTCCCGGCGCCAGGCTGGCCCCGGCCATCGCCGACTCCACGCACACAAACCCCGACGCCTCGTTGAAGCTCACGCCCAACAGCGGCCGGCTGCCCGGATGCCACACCACGGTGTCGGCGCTGTCGCCCGTATCGATACACAGCTCACGCTGCCAGGCATGGTCCTTGAGCTGCAATTCGCCGTCATGCTGGAACACCCGCTGGCAACCACCCTCCACGCGTAGCTCGCCTTCCTGCTGGCAAACCTGGCGATTGAGTTGGTCATAACCTTGCGCGCCTTCGAGTCCAGACAGCGCTACCTCGTCAACGTGACCAATACGCCAGTAAGCATGCAAAGCATGGCTCAATTGGCACGGCAGTTCGTCCTGATGCTCGGTGCTCAAGCGCAATTCCAGGGTTTCGCCCAGGTGCGCATGCAGGTCCACTTGCCAGTCACACAGCTGCAATTGCCAGTGCAGGCGTACGCCGTCGTCGCTGGTGCTGCTGTCGAGCAGTTTCCAGTCGATCAGCCGCGCCCAGCCATGGGAGGGCCAGGCATTTTCGCTCGGGTGACGGCCATACCACGGCCAGCACACCGGTATGCCACCCCGGATGGCGCCCACTTGCGGCCACTTGGCTGCACACCACAGCCAAGGCTTTTGACCGGTAGGCTGAAAGTGCAGCAATTGCGCGCCCTGGCGGCTGAACACCGCCTGGCACAGCGGATGGTCGATCACCAACACGTCACGCATCTGGAAGCGTTCCCAGGCGAACACCGGACGCTCGCGCAGGGATTTGAAAAAGCGTTGCAGCGGTTGCTCATGCATGTGCCACAGTCCTGAATGTCTTCACAGTGCTGCCCAAAAAAAGCGGGTAGCCATGGCTACCCGCAAAATGCGCACAGAGAGAAGGAGCTTATCGCAACAGCGTTAGAACGTAGACTGAATTTTCAGGCCGGCTACCAACGCGTTGTCGACTTTATCCACGCCGCCAGGTTGCACGACGTATTGCAGGTTTGGACGCACGGTCAGCCAGTTGGTGACGTGGAAACCGTAGTTGAGTTCAACGTTGTATTCAGTCTCACGGATCGGCGTGTACAGCGGGTTATCGTAGTCGCTTACACCATTGGCGGCGTTGAGCAGCTCAGAGTTCTTCTTCACGTCATCGTTGACGTGCAGGCGAGCGACGCCGATACCGACGTCATCTTTTGGACGCGCGTCGAATGGCCCTTTGTACACCAGCATGATCGACTGATAGTTATCGACCAGGTTGGTTTCTTTGTCGTGGAAGGTAGCGTTGGCGGCGATGTTCAGGCCGCGGGAAGCATCGCCGTTATGCGTGGTGAGTTGCTGTTGGGCAACGAACCAGTAGCCTTTCTTGCTGCTGCGGGTACGGTAAGCCGCGCCAGTGGTTGCTGCATCGTTGCCGTTGATATCTTCACGAACGTCCGAAGCATCGGCGGCACTTTTGTAGTAACCCACACGGTATTCGCCCGGCAGGTTGTTGACCTTCGGCGACCAGACCAATTCCACCGGAATTACGGTGCCTTTGGTGCCGCTGCCGCTGAGTTTGAAGCCGTTGCCGTGCTCCAACTGCGACGGGTTCTGGTTGTACGCACCGATTTGCGCATACAGCTCAGGCGTGATGTTGTACTTCACGCGGATCGCCGCCTGGCTAACCGGCCAGTTGTACCAGGTGTTTACGTAGTTACCCACTTGCGAGCCGCAGAACGACAGGTTCTGGAAGTCGCACGGGAAGGTGTTGAAGTCTTCGCCTTCACCGAAGTAACCGAGTTTCACGTCCAGCTTGTTGTCGAACATCTGGTGCTGGATCCAGAACTGGGTCAGACGCACCATGTGGCCACGCCCGTAGACTTCTTGAGACGAACTCAAGGTGCCGGCACGCGGGTCGCCAATACGGTCATTGGAGATATTCTGGCCATTACGGTTGGTCAACTGGATCTTGGCTTGGGTGTTATCCCAACCCCACAACTTTTGCAGGTCCAGTGCTACGCCCAGACCGAATTGATCGGAGTAACGACCGGTCTTGTCGTTGTTGTAACCACCTTTGGCGTTGTAGCCCATCTCCCCAACGTAGTCAGCCTTGATGTCGATACCTTGCTCGATCAGCTTGGTACGCTCACCACCCCAGTCGCCGGTCATCCATTTCGAATCAGCACTGAATGCATCGGCCGCCATCGCATTGGCGGACAGAACCAGGGCTGCTGCAGCTGACATTTGGCAGATCAGCCGAGTGTTGTTGTGTTGCTTTTTCATCCCTACATCCTCGTCTTTATTGTTATTAAACTGTTTTTATCTAACGCGGTTTACTTTTTTTATCTAAAACAACAACTTATCTGCTTCAACGGCCTTTGAATTGGGCCACATTGTCGGCATGCCCCTGTGCGGGCAATGAAGAAGCAGTGCCCAGTCGCTCGCCGGTGTTGGCGTCGAACAGCAATACCTTGGAAGGATCGAATTGCAGGGTCAGGGTCTCGCCCACCTGCGGTGCCACGTCGGGTGCCAGGCGGCAGCAGACCTTGGTGTCATTGAGTTGCACAAATACCAGGGTGTCCGGGCCGGTCGGCTCGGTGACCTGGACTTCTGCACGGATGCTCGACGCACTGTCGCCCTCGCCCGAGGCCAACATGATTTGCTCCGGACGCAAGCCCAGGATCACGTCGCGGTCTTCAAGGCCGGCATCGGTGGTGTTCAGCGCCAGTTCGCAACGGGCCTGGCCGCTGTCGAGCAGGGCCACCAGGCGACCGTCCTTGCGTTGCAGGCGCAGGGGCACGAAGTTCATCGGCGGCGAACCGATAAAGCTCGCCACGAACTGGTTGGCCGGGTTGTTATAGATTTCTTTCGGCGTACCGAATTGCTGGATGATGCCGTCCTTCATCACCGCAACCTTGTCGCCCAGGGTCATTGCTTCGATCTGGTCGTGGGTCACGTAGACCGTGGTGGTCTTGAGGCGCTGGTGCATCAGTTTCATTTCGGTGCGCATCTCGACGCGCAGCTTGGCGTCGAGGTTGGACAGCGGTTCGTCGAACAGGTAGATCTTCGGCCGACGCGCCAGGGCACGGCCCATGGCCACGCGCTGTTGCTGGCCGCCGGAGAGTTGGCCAGGCTTGCGGTTGAGCAGGTGTTCGATCTGCAGCAGCTTGGCCACACGCGCCACTTCGGCGTCGATATCGGCCTGGGGCATCTTGCGGATCTTGAGGCCGAACTCGATGTTCTCGCGCACGCTCATGGTCGGGTACAGCGCGTAGGACTGGAACACCATGGCGATGTCACGGTCCTTGGGGCTCATGCCGCTGACGTCCTGGTCGCCAATCATGATGGCGCCACCGGTGATGGTCTCAAGCCCGGCGATGCAGTTCATCAGCGTGGATTTGCCGCACCCCGAAGGGCCGACCAGGATCAGGAATTCGCCTTCCTTGATCGACAGTTCGATGTTCTTCAAGGTGTCGGGCAGGCCGGCGCCATAGGTCTTGTTTACATTGCGAAGTTCAAGCGTAGCCATGATTACCCCTTGACCGCGCCGGCCGTGAGGCCGCGCACGAAATACTTGCCTGCGATCACATAGACCAGCAGGGTCGGCAGCCCGGCGATCATCGCCGCCGCCATATCCACGTTATATTCCTTGGCCCCGGTGCTGGTGTTGACCAGGTTGTTCAGCGCCACAGTGATGGGCTGGGAGTCACCACTGGAGAACACCACGCCGAACAGGAAGTCGTTCCAGATCTGGGTGAACTGCCAGATCAGGCAGACCATGATGATCGGGGTCGACATCGGCAGAATGATCTGACGGAAGATGGTGAAGAAACCTGCACCGTCCAAACGCGCGGCCTTGATCAGCGCATCCGGTATGCTCACGTAGTAGTTACGGAAGAACAGCGTGGTGAACGCCAGGCCGTAGACCACGTGCACGAACACCAGGCCGGTGGTGGTGCTGGCCAGGCCCATCTTGCCCAGGGTGAACGACGCCGGCAGCAGCACGGTCTGGAACGGCAGGAAGCAGCCGAACAACAGCAGGCCGAAGAACAGCTGCGAGCCTTTGAAGCGCCAGAACGACAGCACATAACCGTTCAACGCACCGATGGCGGTGGAGATCAGTACGGCCGGAACGGTGATCTTGATCGAGTTCCAGAAGTAACCGTCTACCGTGGCCCAGGCCTTGACCCAGCCGATGCCGGTGACCACGGTCGGCCAGCTCAGCAGGTTGCCGGAGCTGATGTCTTCCGGGGTCTTGAAGCTGGTGAGCAGCATCACCACCAGCGGCACCAGGTACAGCAGCACGGCGAGGATCAGCACCGCGTAGATCGCGATACGACTCAGGCTGATGGGTGATTTGGAGGCGAGACTAGTCATTACGTTTGGTCCTCAGCTCGGAGTAGAGGTAAGGCACGATGATCGCGAGGATCGCACCGAGCATCAGGATGGCACTGGCCGAACCCATGCCCATCTGGCCACGGCTGAAGGTGAACGAGTACATGAACATCGCAGGCAGGTCGGACGAGTAGCCCGGGCCGCCGGCGGTCATCGCCGCTACCAGGTCGAAGCTCTTGATCGCAATGTGCGCCAGGATCATCACCGCACTGAAGAACACCGGACGCAGGCTTGGCAGCACCACGCTCCAGTAGATGCGTGGCAGGCTCGCGCCATCGATCTGTGCAGCGCGCACGATCGATTGATCGACACCGCGCAGGCCAGCGAGGAACATCGCCATGATGAAACCCGAGGCTTGCCAGACGGCGGCGATCACCAGGCAGTAGACGACGCGGTCCGGGTCGATCAGCCAGTCGAGACGGAAGCCTTCCCAGCCCCAGTCACGCAGGAGTTTGTCCAGGCCCATGCCTGGGTTGAGCAGCCACTTCCAGGCGGTACCGGTGACGATCATCGAGAGCGCCATCGGGTACAGGTAAATGGTGCGAATGAAGCCTTCACGACGGATTTTCTGGTCGAGGAAGATCGCCAGGGTCACGCCGATGACCAGGGTGATACCGATGAACATCCCGCCAAACACCGCCAGGTTCTTGCTCGCTACCCACCAGCGGTCGTTGTCGAACAACCGCGCGTATTGCGCAAGGCCCGCCCATTTGTAGGTCGGCAGGAACGTGGAATTGGTGAACGACAGCACAAACGTCCACAGGATGTAGCCGTAGAAGCCCACCAGCACGATGAACATGCTGGGCGCCAGCACCAGTTTGGGTAGCCAGCGCTGCAGTGCATCGAACGGCGAGGCTTTGCTGAACACAGCAACAGAACTCATGGGGAAATCCAGTACAGGGAAAAAGGACTACAGGAACAAGCCGTGTGGGGGGCTAGGGAGCCCCCCACAAGGTCAACCGTTACTTGGCAGACTTGATCGCAGCGCCCAATTTCTTGGCGGTGTCGGCTGGGTCGGCTTTCGGGTCGTTGATGTAGTTGGTCACGACATCAAAGAACGCACCTTGCACCGCCAGGGTAGTGGCCATGTTGTGCGCCATGCTTGGCTGCAGGCCGCCGGTCTTGGCGTCTGCGAGGAAGTCCTTGGCAGCGGTCTGGGCGCAGGAGTCGAAGCCGTAGGAATCCATTTTGTTCAGCATGTCGTTGCGAACAGGGATCGAACCCTTGTTGATGCTGAACACTTTCTGGAAGTTCTCACCCAGCACGACTTTGGCAATGTCCTGCTGGCCAGCAGCGGTACCTTTGTCTTTTTGCTTGAACACCGCCAGGGAGTCGATGTTGTAGGTGAAGGCTTTGTCGGTGCCTGGGAAGGCTACGCACTCGTAGTCCTTGCCAGCGACTTTCTTGGCCGCGGTCCATTCGGACTTGGCCCAGTCACCCATGATCTGCATGCCGGCCTTGCCGTTGATGACTTTGCCCGCTTCGAGGTTCCAGTCCTGACCTTTGCCGTCGACGTCCATGTAGGTCGCGACTTTCTTCAGTTCGGTCAGGGCCTTGACCATTTCCGGACCGGTCAGCGCGCCGTTATCCAGGTCAACCAGGGCTTTCTTGTAGCCATCGGCACCCATCACCGACAGAACGACCGCTTCGAACACGGTGCTGTCCTGCCAAGGCTGGCCACCGTGGGCGAGCGGAATGAAGCCCGCGGCTTTCAGCTTGTCGCCGGCTGCGTAGAATTCTTCGAGGGTGGTCGGGTTCTTGGTGATACCGGCTTTCTTGAAGACTTCCGGGTTGATCCACAGCCAGTTCACGCGGTGGATGTTGACCGGTACGGCGACGTAGTCACCTTCGTACTTCACGGTGTCGGAGACTTTCTTGTCGAGCAGGGAGTCCCACTTCTCTTCTTTGGCGACGTCTTTGAGCACGTCGGTGTCGAGCAAGCCGGTGGACGCCCATTCCTGGATGTCGGGGCCTTTGATCTGGGCAACGCCTGGCGGGTTGCCAGCAACCGCGCGGCTTTTCAGCACGGTCATGGCGGTGGCGCCACCGCCACCTGCTACGGCGCCGTCTTTCCAGACGAAACCATCTTTCTCAACTTGGGCCTTCAGGACATCTACGGCCGCCTTTTCACCGCCCGAGGTCCACCAATGCACAACTTCAACCGTCCCTTTCGAGTCGGCGGCAAATGCAGAGAGGGGAAACAACGAGGCAATGGAAATAGCAACGGCGAGGCGATTAATCGCGTTCATCTGAGTACCTTTTCTTGTTGTTATGCATGCAAGTCTTAGGCTTGCGCTGCACGGAGTTTAAACATGGATTTTTCAGGCGCAGGTAACAAAGGGATGGACAAATGTCACCAACCGGTGACATAGCGCCCAGCCCCGATGGCACTGGCCATGCTTGGCGCCAGCGGCAGCGCAGGCAGCAATACCGCTTGCCAGGCATGGTACAGGTCGGGCTTGCCACCCCAGATGACGCTGCTGGGTTGGTTGTGGGGGCTGAGTTCGTGGTGCCAGCTGCCGCGAATACGGTCGATGAAGTGGGTCTCGCAAAACTCCCAGAAACGCCGGTACCAGGTTTCGTAGTGCAACTCGCCGGTGCGTTTGAGCAAGGCCTGGGCTGCGGCGCTGGCTTCGGCGTGGGTCCAGTGCAGGCGTTCGCGCACCACCGGGCGCTGGTTCCAGTCGAGGGTGTAGACGATGCCGGGGGCACCATCCACGGACCAGGCGTATTCGCAGGCGCTGGCGAACAAGCCCTTGGCATCGGTCACCAGCCATTCGGGCGTGGCAAGCCCGGCATGCAGGCGCGCGGCTTCCAGGTGCAGCACCAGCCGCGCCCATTCAAAACCGTGGCCGGGAGTGATGCCGTAGGGGCGGAAGCCGTCGGCTGGGTTGTCTTCGTTGTAACCGAGCAAAGGTTGCCAGTGTGTGTCGAAATGTTCGATCACCATGAACTGGTTGCCGGCCGCGTGGGTGTGGATAACCCGCTCGACAATGCGCAAGGCGCGGTCCAGCCAGCGCGTATCGCCGGTGACATCGGCCAGCGCGAGGAAGGCTTCGGTGGCGTGCATGTTGCTGTTGGCGCCGCGATAGGCTTCGACACCGCTCCAGTCCTGGGCAAAGGATTCAAGCATCACGCCCTCCTCCTCGCTCCAGAAAAACTGGTCGATGATATGGACAGCGTCGGTCAGAAGGTTTTGTGCACCGGGCGCACCCGCCACCACTGCCGAGCTGGCGGCCAGGGCAACAAACGCGTGCAGGTAAGCCGCCTTGCCCCGGTTGCCATTGAGGGCGTGGGGCGTGGCAAACCAGCCACCGTGCTCACTGTCACGCAGCGGGCCACTGAGGGCTGCAACGCCATGCGCAACCAGCTCGGCATACCCCGGCAAGCCCAAGGCGTGGGCCATGGCGAAGCTGTGAGTCATGCGGGCGGTGTTCATGGTTTCGGCGTGGGCATCGGCCGGCAATTGGCCTTTGTCGTCCAGGTTGCCAAAGCCGTCGGGCAGTCGGGACGCCTTGGCGAAGGCCAGCAGGCGCTGTCCCTCGGCCGCGAGCCAGGCGTGGTGGGCAGGCGCGTTCAGCCAACTGCTGGCAGGCAGTGGTTGCGTGGTCATGGGTGGCCCTTATTGTTTTTTGTGGGATGACCGGAGTCTAAACAAGGGCGCGGTGGGGGCAAGTAACGAAGGGGATGGGAAATGTCACCAAGTGGTGACATTCCCAACAGCAGCCTCATTGCCCGAGCGGGGTGACCCTTGCCGGCGCATTCAACTGCTGGTTCAGGTTCTGCACCTGGCTCTGCAACGTGGTGATATTGCGCGTGGTCTGGATACGGAACACGTCGAACTCTTTATTGGTCGGTGCATCGCTGTTGGCCGGCTGGTTGTCCTGGGCGCTCTTGAGCACCACAAGGTCCTGCTCGATACGGGCGATGGCAGCGCTTGGATTGCCTTGTTTCTTCAAGGCCGCCACGTCCGCAGTGAGCTCCTTGATTTCGTTATCGCGCTTGCTGGCGTCAACTTGCGCCGCCTTGAGCGTCGCCACGGCGTCGGTCAACGCCTGCACTTGGCCCTGCAATTTGCTGTTGGCATTGGACAGGTCAGTGGTGCTGGCGGTCATCTGCGCCAGGCGCTTATCCAACTCGGTGGCTTGCCCAGCCACGCCGACCTGCTGCTTGCCCTGCTCCAGCAACTGGCTTTCAAGCTGCTTGATCTGCAGTTTCAGCGCTTCGCTGCCGTTATTGACGCTGGCCTCGCTGGCCACCACCTTGCCGGAAATGTCCTGCAGGCGCCCCGCCGCTTCTTCGCTGATGCGCGCGAAGCTTTCCTGGGTGGCCACCAACTGCTGGCCCATCAGGGAGATCTGCTGGAAGCTCCACCAGGCCAGGCCCGCAAAGGCGATCAGCAGCGCACCGATCAAGGCCCATAATGGCCCGGTGCTGGCGCTCTTGACCTTGACCACTTTGGTGTTGCGCGAGCGCACCGAGGTGGCCGGGGTCGGTTCGAAATCATCGTCATCCCCGACATCGGCCCGCAGGCTGGGAACGTTGTCGAAGTCGTCTTTAGCATCGTTGCGCATGTATCAACCCTGAATCGGTGAAGTGGCGTGCGACGGGAGTATAAACCGCGCTCCCGGCGCACTGATCGACCCGGAACGCCAGATTCGGTTCCCTAAGTGTTGCCGCTTGTGTGCTTACTTGAACCCCGGATCCTGGGCTTTCCACCAACTGCAGAACTCGTCGAGGGCGGTCCACAGGCTGACTTTGGGCTCGTAGTCCAGATAATGCCTGGCGCGGCTGATGTCGAGGGTGAAATCTTTGTTCATCACTTGCATGCCCAGGCGCGACAGCGACGGCTCCGGTCGCCCGGGCCACATCGCACAAAACGCTTCGTTGAGCGCCGCCACGCTGTAGGACAAACCGTAGGAACGGTAACGCGTCACCTGGGGCAATTGCATTTGACGCATCACGTAGTTCACCACATCCCACACCGGCACCGGCGTGCCGTTGCTGATGTTGTAGGCCCGGCCCAGCGCAGAGCCTGGCGCGAGCAAACTGCTGAGCAGCGCTTCGTTGAGGTTGTGCACGCTGGTGAAGTCGACCTTGTTCAGGCCGTCGCCGACGATGGCCAGGCGGTTCTTGCGCTGCATGTTCAATAGGCGCGGGAAGATGCTCATGTCACCGGCACCCGTGACGAATCGCGGACGCAAGGCAATCACTTCAAGGCCGAACTCCTGGGCTCCGAACACCTTCTGCTCGGCCAGGTATTTGGTGGCCGCATAAGGGTGCTTGAAGCGCTTGGGCACTTGCTCTTCGGTCAGGCCCAGGTGATCGCGGCCGTCAAAGTAGATGGAGGGCGATGACAGGTGCACCAAACGCCCGACGTGCTGCTTGAGGCAGGCTTCGACGACGTTTTCGGTGACCAGCACGTTGCCTTGGTGAAAGTCCTGATACTTGCCCCACAAGCCGACGGCGCCGGCGCAATGCACCACGGCTTCGACATCGCGGCACAGGTGTCGCACCAGGTCGGCGTCATTCAGATCACCCTGGATAAACTCGGCGCCACGCCTGACCAGGTGCTCCACACCTTCGGCACGTCGCCCGTTGACCCGCACGTCCAGGCCCTGCTCCAGGGCGAAACGTGCAAAGCGCCCGCCAATGAAGCCGCTTGCGCCGGTGACCAGAATCTTCATGTATTACCCCATGTTCTTACGTTTTTCATCGCTGTTGCCTTGACGCACGCCATCACTCCAACGGCACCAACCATTGACCACAGGCCTGGGCCAGATGGTCGGTCAGCAAGCCCAACAGTTGCCCGCCACTGCGCCAATGATGCCAGTACAACGGCACATCGATGGGCTTATCTGGCAATAACTCGACCAATATGCCCTTTTCCAGCTGGTCGCGAACCTGCAATTCCGGCACCAGCCCCCAGCCCAGGCCCGCCTCGGTGAGGCGGATAAAGCCTTCAGACGATGGGCACAAATGATGCTCAAAACCACCGTCCACGCCGAGAGAAGCCAGGTAGCGGTGCTGCAGGAAATCATCCGGCCCGAACACCAGTGCTGGGGTGCGCGCCAGTTGATCGGCGCGTACGCCCTGGGGAAAATGCCGGGCAATGAACGCCGGGCTGGCCAACGCCCGATAACGCATGGCGCCCAGCAACAGGCTGCGCGCGCCCGCCACCGGACGCTCGCTGGCGCAGATACAGGCCGCCACTTCGCCAGCGCGCATGCGTTTGAGGCCGACGGTCTGGTCTTCCACCACCAGATCCAGCAGCAGATGCTGCTCGGCGCAAAACCCGCTGACAGCCTCGGCCCACCACGTGGCAAGGCTGTCGGCGTTCAACGCGATGCGCAAGCGTTCGGGCATGCCCTCTTCATCCAGCGCCGGCACCTGGCTTTGCAGGTCACGCTCCAGCAAGCGCACCTGTTGCACATGGTTGAGCAGGCGACGGCCGATATCGGTGGGCGTCGGCGGCGTGGCCCGCACCAGTACCGGCTGGCCAATGCGCGCCTCCAGCAACTTGATGCGCTGGGAGATTGCCGATTGCGACAGTCCCAGCACTTGAGCGGCACGCTCGAAGCCCGCTTGTTCCACCACGGCTGCCAGGGCAGAGAGTAATTTATAGTCGAACATCAGTTTCTCTAATGAGCGATCAGGAATATTTGTTTTTCTTATACATCCTAGACAATGAGAATAGCCAGCATCGCTTCTCTCTTTAATAAGGAACCTCCCATGGCTGGCGAAACCGCCCTGGCAACCCTGCTGCGCAGCATGAGCCCTCAACTCAATGACGGCGACTATGTGTTCTGCACCGTGCCCGACAACCGCATCCCTGGTGGCTGCGAGGTGATCGGCAGCTTTCGCGAGCAGGAAGGCCTGACCCTGATCGTCGAACGCCAACAAGCGGAACAGGCTGGCCTGGCTTTTGATTACGTCGCCGCGTGGATCACCTTGAATGTGCATTCGGCCCTGGAAGCCGTGGGCCTCACCGCCGCCTTCGCCAGTGCGCTGGGCAAGGCCGGCATCAGTTGCAACGTGATTGCCGGTTATTACCACGACCACCTGTTCGTCGGGCGTGCCGATGCCGAGCGCGCCCTGCAGGTGTTGCGGCAACTGGCTGCAGACGCGGAGTAAATCCTATGTGGCAAAGCTATTTGAATGGTCTGCTGGTGGCGCTGGGCCTGATCATGGCCATCGGCACCCAGAACGCCTTTGTACTGGCGCAGAGCCTGCGTCGTGAACATCACTTGCCCGTGGCGGCATTGTGTGTGGTGTGTGATGCCCTGCTGGTGGCCGCCGGGGTGTTCGGCCTGGCGACGGTGCTGGCGCAAAGCCCGGTGCTGTTGGCGGTGGCACGCTGGGGCGGCGCGGCGTTCCTGATCTGGTACGGCGCGTGCGCACTGCGCCGGGCCTGTTCGAAACAGAGCCTGGACCAAGGCGACACTCTCAAGGTGCGCTCGCTGCGCGCGGTGATGCTGAGCGCGCTGGCCGTGACCCTGCTCAACCCGCACGTGTACCTGGACACCGTACTGCTGATCGGCTCACTCGGCGCACAGCAAACCGAACCCGGCGCCTACGTGGCCGGGGCGGCCAGTGCGTCGTTCCTGTGGTTCGCCACTCTGGCACTCGGCGCGGCGTGGCTGGCACCCTGGCTGGCGCGCCCCGCAACCTGGCGCCTGCTGGACCTGTTGGTGGCGGTGATGATGTTCAGCGTGGCCTATCAATTGATCGCGGCTTAGGGAATATTCCAAAACGCTCTGGAACCTCTATCCCACACAGTTGTTGCGTGGTTTTGCCGCACCCCCGGTGCTATGATCCGGACCCTGCGCCGCAAAGAGTACAAACTCCCCGGCGCTTGTTTGGCCGCCCGTGATCGGCCTTGCGCTCACCGCAACTGACCTGATTAGGAGAATCATCATGGCTTTCGAATTGCCGCCGCTGCCCTACGCACACGATGCCCTGCAGCCGCACATCTCCAAGGAAACCTTGGAATTCCACCACGACAAGCACCACAACACCTACGTCGTGAACCTGAACAACCTGGTGCCAGGCACCGAGTTCGAAGGCAAGACCCTGGAAGAGATCGTCAAATCCTCTTCGGGCGGCATCTTCAACAACGCCGCTCAGGTCTGGAACCACACCTTCTACTGGAACTGCCTGGCGCCAAACGCCGGTGGCCAACCGACCGGCGCACTGGCTGATGCCATCAACGCTGCGTTCGGTTCGTTCGACAAGTTCAAGGAAGAGTTCACCAAGACCTCCGTCGGCACCTTCGGTTCCGGTTGGGGCTGGCTGGTGAAAAAGGCTGACGGTTCCCTGGCCCTGGCCAGCACCATCGGCGCCGGCAACCCGCTGACCAACGGCGACACCCCGCTGCTGACCTGCGACGTGTGGGAACACGCCTACTACATCGACTACCGCAACGTGCGTCCAAAGTATGTGGAAGCGTTCTGGAACCTGGTCAACTGGAAGTTCGTGGCTGAGCAGTTCGAAGGCAAGACCTTCACTGCCTAAGCAACGCTTGCAGTAGAAAAAGCCCGGCATTGCCGGGCTTTTTTGTGGGCGTTCCACAACGCTGGCCAGACCGGAATCGTGGAACCCGCAGAAGGGAATCTGCCACCCACGCAGTGAGAGGAATAACCCTTTCACACTCTGCTGGAGAATCAATGATGGAAGAAATCGGAAAAGCAGGCGGGCAGATGGCGATGCAACTCATCAGCGGCCTTATGAAAGGCCTCGCCGGTGGCGCAGGTGGCGGTAGCGAAGGCGGCGGTGCCAGTGCACCCAGCAAGCCCGGTGAGGACATGATGCCGCCGGCGCCGTCGAAGATCGAGGTTTCCGCCTATCAGTGATGCAAAGGCTTAGCCTGACCACAGGCCAGTCGAGTACCCAGACGGCGGAGCAAATCCGCCGTTTTTTTCTGTTTTTTTCTGTGCATCCAGCCTCAAGACGCCTGCGGCCCTAATGTTCCTTTGACTGCCCTCACGGGATTGCCAATACTCATGGCATATTGAAGGCCACCCGCATGAGACAAGGAATGCCCCTTTGAAGCTGGAACTCAAGAACAGCTTGTCGGTGAAGTTGCTACGGGTTGTGCTGCTGTCGGCATTGATCGTGGGCGTAGCGCTGAGCGTGGCGCAGATCGTTTTCGATGCCTACAAGACGCGCCAGGCCGTGGCCGGCGATGCCCAGCGCATCCTCGACATGTTCCGCGACCCCTCGACCCAGGCCGTCTACAGCCTGGACCGCGAGATGGGCATGCAAGTGATTGAGGGCCTGTTCCAGGATGACGCGGTGCGCATGGCGTCCATCGGGCATCCCAACGAAACCATGCTCGCCGAGAAAAGTCGCGCATTGCAGCAATCATCCAGCCGCTGGTTGACCGACTTGATACTCGGCCAGGAACGCACGTTCACCACTGCATTGGTCGGCAAAGGCCCCTACAGCGAGTATTACGGTGATCTGAGCATCACCCTCGACACGGCCACCTACGGCAAGGGGTTTATTGTCAGTTCAGTGATCATCTTTATTTCCGGGGTCTTGCGCGCCCTGGCGATGGGCCTGGTGCTGTACCTGGTCTACCACTGGCTGTTGACCAAGCCGCTGTCGCGGATCATCGAGCACCTGACCTCAATCAACCCGGACCGACCCAGCGAACACAAGATCCCGCAACTCAAGGGCCACGAGCGCAACGAATTGGGGCTGTGGATCAACACCGCCAACCAGTTGCTCGAATCCATCGAACGCAACACCCACCTGCGCCATGAGGCGGAAAGCAGCCTACTGCGCATGGCCCAATACGACTTCCTGACGGGCCTGCCGAACCGCCAGAAACTGCAGGAGCAACTGGACAAGATCCTCATCGACGCCGGTCGCCGCCAACGCCGCGTGGCCGTGTTGTGCGTGGGGCTGGATGACTTCAAGAGCGTCAACGAACAGTTCACCTACCAGGCCGGCGACAAACTGCTGCTGGCCCTGGCCGACCGTTTGCGTGCCCACAGCGGCCGCCTCGGTGCCCTGGCCCGGCTGGGCGGTGATCAGTTCGCCCTGGTACAAGCCGATATCGACCAGCCCTACGAGGCCGCCGAACTGGCGCAAAGCATCCTCGATGACCTTGAAGCGGAATTTGCTCTCGACCACGAAGGCATCCGCCTACGCGCCACCATCGGCATCACCCTGTTCCCGGAAGACGGCGACAGCACCGAGAAGCTGCTGCAAAAAGCCGAGCAAACCATGACCCTGGCCAAGACCCGGTCGCGCAACCGTTACCAGTTCTATATCGCCAGCGTCGACAGCGAAATGCGCCGTCGCCGCGAGCTGGAAAAAGACCTGCGCGATGCCCTGAGCCGCGACCAATTCCACTTGGTGTACCAGCCGCAGATCAGCTACCGCGATCACCATGTGGTCGGCGTGGAAGCGCTGATCCGCTGGCAGCACCCGGAACATGGCCTGGTGCCGCCGGACCTGTTTATCCCGCTGGCCGAGCAGAACGGCACCATCATCCCGATTGGCGAATGGGTGCTCGACCAAGCCTGCCGGCAATTGCGCGAATGGCACGACCTGGGCTTCACCGAGTTGCGCATGGCGGTCAACCTGTCCACCGTGCAATTGCACCACACCGAGTTGCCGCGGGTGGTCAACAACCTGATGCAGATCTACCGCCTGCCGCCGCGCAGCCTGGAACTGGAAGTCACCGAGACCGGCCTGATGGAAGACATCAGCACCGCCGCCCAGCACCTGCTGAGCCTGCGCCGTTCCGGGGCATTGATTGCGATTGATGACTTCGGCACCGGCTACTCATCCCTCAGCTACTTGAAAAGCCTGCCGCTGGACAAGATCAAGATCGATAAGAGCTTCGTGCAGGACCTGCTGGACGATGACGACGACGCCACCATCGTGCGGGCGATCATCCAACTGGGCAAAAGCCTCGGTATGCAGGTGATCGCCGAAGGCGTGGAAACCGCCGAGCAGGAGGCCTACATCATCTCCGAAGGCTGCCATGAAGGTCAGGGTTATCACTACAGCAAACCCTTGCCGGCGCGGGAGTTGGCGGCTTTTTTAAAGCAGTCGGAGCGCAATAACGCCGCGATTCTCTGATGCAGCAAAACGATACTGAATATTTCCCGCGTATAACCCTTTACACAAAATGCAAATCTTTCGCATTATGTCGCAGTTTTTGCGCTCCCCCGCGCGCCCCATCAACAACCGAAGCAGGATGTTCGCCATGATTCGTATGCCCCTGGCCACCGCCAGTCTGCTGGCCATTGCCATTTCTCTCGCCGGTTGCGGCGAAGGTAAAGACAAGGCCGCCGCGCCTCAGGCGCCGACCCCGGCTGCCAGCACTACCGCTCCAGCGGCTGCCACCCCTGCCGGCCAGGTCGACGAAGCCGCTGCCAAGGCCGTGGTCGCGCATTACGCAGACATGGTGTTCGCGGTCTACAGCGATGCCGAGTCCACCGCGAAAACCCTGCAAACCGCTATCGACGCGTTCCTCGCCAAGCCGAACGACGAAACCCTGAAAGCCGCGCGCACCGCCTGGATCGCCGCCCGCGTTCCTTACCTGCAAAGTGAAGTGTTCCGCTTCGGCAACACCATCATCGACGACTGGGAAGGCCAGGTGAACGCATGGCCGCTGGACGAAGGCCTGATCGACTATGTCGACAAGTCCTACGAACACGCCCTGGGTAACCCAGGCGCCACTGCCAACATCATCGCCAACAACGAAATCCAGGTCGGCGAAGACAAGGTCGACGTGAAGGACATCACCCCGGAAAAACTCGCCAGCCTCAACGAGCTGGGCGGTTCCGAGGCCAACGTCGCCACCGGCTACCACGCCATCGAATTCCTGCTCTGGGGCCAAGACCTGAACGGCACCGGCCCAGGCGCCGGCAACCGTCCTGCGTCGGACTACCTGACCGGCGACGGCGCCACTGGCGGCCACAACGAGCGTCGCCGCGCCTACCTGAGCGCTGTGACCCAACTGCTGGTCAGCGACCTGGAAGAAATGGTCGGCAACTGGAAACCCAACGTCGAAGACAACTACCGCGCCACCTTGGAAGCAGAACCTGCCACCGACGGCCTGCGCAAAATGCTGTTCGGCATGGGCAGCCTGTCCCTGGGCGAACTGGCCGGTGAGCGCATGAAGGTTTCCCTGGAAGCCAACTCGCCGGAAGACGAGCAGGACTGCTTCAGCGACAACACTCACAACTCGCACTTCTACGACGCCAAGGGCATCCGCAACGTCTACCTGGGCGAGTACACCCGCGTGGACGGCACCAAAATGACCGGCGCCAGCTTGTCGTCCCTGGTGGCCAAGGCCGACCCGGCAGCCGACACCGCACTGAAAGCGGACCTGGCGGCTACCGAAGCGAAGATCCAGGTCATGGTTGACCACGCCAACAAGGGTGAGCACTACGACCAACTGATCGCGGCCGGTAACGATGCGGGCAACCAGATCGTCCGTGACGCCATCGCCGCCCTGGTCAAGCAGACCGGTTCGATCGAAGCGGCGGCGGGCAAGCTGGGTATCAGCGACCTGAACCCGGATAACGCTGATCACGAGTTCTGATCAATGCGCAGTTGAATGAGGCGACCTTCGGGTCGCCTTTTTCATGGGCGGTTTACATGCCCTGCACCCCAGGTAGAATGGCGCCTCTGCCCTATCTCGAGCGAAATTCATGGCGTTGCCGACCCTGCGCATCATCGGTTTCATCATCGGCATCTTCCTGATCACCCTCGCGATCGCGATGGTCGTGCCCATGGCCACCCTGGTGATCTTCGAACGCACCAGCGACCTGCCCTCCTTCCTGTGGGCCAGCATGATCACCTTTATCGCCGGCCTGGCGCTGGTGATTCCCGGTCGCCCCGAGCATGTGCACCTGCGCCCGCGGGACATGTACCTGCTGACCGTCAGCAGTTGGGTGGTGGTGTGTATCTTTGCCGCGCTGCCATTCCTGCTGACCCAGCACATCAGCTACACCGACTCGTTTTTTGAAAGCATGTCCGGCATTACCGCCACCGGCTCCACGGTGTTGAGCGGCCTGGACGCGATGTCGCCGGGTATCTTGATGTGGCGTTCGCTGCTGCACTGGCTCGGCGGTATCGGCTTTATCGGCATGGCGGTAGCGATCCTGCCGCTGCTGCGCATTGGTGGCATGCGCCTGTTCCAGACCGAATCCTCGGACCGTTCGGAAAAGGTCATGCCCCGCTCGCACATGGTGGCGCGACTGATCGTGGCGGCCTACGTGGGCATCACCATCCTCGGCAGCCTGGCGTTCTGGTGGGCCGGCATGGGCTTGTTCGATGCGATCAACCATGCGATGTCAGCGATTTCCACCGGCGGGTTCTCCACCTCCGATGAATCCCTGGCGCACTGGAAACAACCGGCGGTGCACTGGGTAGCCGTGGTGGTGATGATCCTCGGCAGCTTGCCGTTTACCCTGTATGTGGCCACCTTACGCGGTAACCGCCGGGCGTTGATCAAGGACCAGCAGGTCCAGGGCCTGCTCGGTTTGTTGCTGGTGACCTGGCTGGTATTGGGCACCTGGTACTGGTGGACCACCAACCTGCACTGGCTGGACGCGCTGCGTCATGTGGCGCTGAACGTCACGTCGGTGGTGACGACCACAGGGTTTGCACTCGGGGACTACAGCCTGTGGGGCAATTTCTCACTGATGCTGTTCTTCTACCTCGGTTTTATCGGCGGCTGTTCGGGCTCCACGGCCGGCGGGATCAAGATCTTCCGCTTCCAGGTTGCGTATATCCTGCTCAAGGCCAACTTGAACCAGCTGATTCACCCGCGCGCGGTGATCAAGCAGAAGTACAACGGCCACCGTCTCGACGAAGAGATCGTGCGGTCGATCCTGACCTTTTCGTTCTTCTTCGCCATCACCATCTGTGCCATCGCCCTGGCCTTGTCGCTGCTTGGCCTGGACTGGATGACCGCCTTGACCGGCGCCGCGAGTACCGTTTCGGGCGTGGGCCCGGGCCTGGGCGAAACCATTGGCCCGGCGGGCAATTTCGCCAGCCTGCCGGATGCGGCCAAGTGGATCCTGTCGCTGGGCATGCTGCTCGGGCCGGCTGGAGATCATTACGGTCTTTGTTCTGTGTATTCCGGCGTTTTGGCGCCACTGACGCTCGACGCGTCCAACAACCGCGCCCGGTATTCGCCGGGCGTGACATCGAACCAGCGACGAAACGCGCGGAAGAAGTTGCTCGGGTCGGCAAAGCCCAACAGGTAGGCAATTTCCAGCAGGGTCATGCTGGGTTGCGCCAGGTATTGCTCGGCCAGTTCACGGCGGGTGTCATCGAGCAGGGTCTGAAAGCTGGTGCCCTCCTCCTGCAAGCGCCGCTGCAAGGTGCGCTGGGACAAGTGCAACGTCTGGGCCACCACTTCACGCTTGGGCTCGCCCTGGGGCAACAGGCGGCACAACACCTGCCGCGCCTTGTGGGTCACGCGGCTTTCCGAGAAGCGCGCCAGGTATTCACCGGCAAAGCGGTCATGCAGCAAGGCCATGGCCTCGTTGGCCGTGGGCAGCGGCGCGTCCATGTCGGCCCGCTCGAAAATCAGCGCGTCGTAGGGTGCATTGAACTCCAGCGGCGCATGGAAGGCTTGTTTGTACGGGGCCAGGTCCGCCGGTTGCTCACCTTGCAGCACCACCTTGCGCGGCTGCAGCGTGCGGCCGGTCAGCCAGCCGCACAGGGCCAAGGCACTGGCCAGCGAGGCTTCGGCGCTTTGCCGGGTAGGCGGCAGGTGGTCACCGTGTACCGTCAGAATCAGCGCATAACCTTCGGGGATCAGTCGGAAACTCAGGTCGGCACTTTCAGCGATGATCCGCTGGTAGCGCACCAGCCGCATAAAACCTTCGGCCAGGGTGTTACTGGACATCAATGCATAACCGGCCACATGAAATGACGCCGGGCGCACCACTTTGCCCATGTTCAGGCCGATCGCCGGGTTACCCGACAGCTCCACCGCGCGCTGCCACAGGCGGGTCATGGAGTCCTGCGGAAACCGCGCATCGGGATCGCTCAGCGCGGCGTAGTCGAGGCCGAGCTGCTTGAACAAGGCGCGGCAATCCAGGCCGTCCATTTCCAATGCCTTGACTATCCCCATCGCCCAGCTTGCAGAAGTTGTTCGTTCGCTCATGGCGTCTTCTTAATAAAGCAGGCTCAAACGGCAGCCAGGAAGCCAAGGATACTAAAGTGGCATCTATTGTCACTGGCTGTTACCACTGATCACTCTAGACTCAAATAAGCTCCCCGCCGAACATCTGTTGGGCGGCATAACAATCAAAGGGCCGGTCACCGTGGAAAACGTCAAGCGATTCAATAGCTTTGCTGAGTTTTATCCGTATTACCTGAGCGAACACGCCAACAGCACCTGCCGGCGCCTGCACTTTATCGGCACCACGCTGGTCATCGGCATTTTGGCGTATGCCATCGGCAGAGGGTCGCTGGGCTTGCTGATCGCTTTGCCCATTGCCGGTTACAGCTTTGCCTGGATCGGCCATTTCTTCTTCGAAAAGAACCGTCCGGCGACGTTTCAGCACCCGTTCTACAGCCTCTTGGGGGATTTTGTGATGTACCGCGACATGATCCTCGGCAAGGTGCCGTTCTAACCGAACGACCGTTTAAACGATGAAAGTTCATCCATCTGCCGACATTAAAATCTTTTTGTCATTTGCAGTGCTGTATCCTGCCAAGGCTTTTTGAGAGCGCGGAATCACCTGCGATTGAAAAAACAGACCTTGCGAGGAGCGACGACGATGCACGAGATACCTAATCTCCCCTTCCCAAGCCTGCACCCTACAGAGCAGCCAACACCGCAGCAGGCCAGTGACAAACAGCCTGAGGCCAAAGAAGCAAAACCAGTCGACAGCGAAAGCCAGGACTGACGCCGTACCAGACCGTGTGGAAAGCGCAGCTTTGAGCGCTTTCCACACTGCCTGAACCCATCGAGACGCCCGCCATGACCGATACCCTCCTCGACAACCCGGATACCGCTGTACTCGACGCGGGCCTTGCAGATGGTCGAGATCTGGAACCGCCTCAGCGCCGACAAACAAGCGCTGCTGCTCAAGCGTTTCGGCACCCAGGAAAACGCCCTGGCCGCCCTGGTCACCACCCAATTGCTGGCCCCTGCCCAAGCCTGACGTCTTTCTGAGCGGAGGTTTTTGCGTTTTACCGCCCTGCGCAAGCCAAACCACCGGTATCATTAGCAGCCTATCTTTACCTGCCGCGACAGTGGACCTTTCCCATGCCCGATACCCAGCGCCCCATGGCGGTCACGCTGCAAGTTGTTTCCATCGTGTTGTTCACCTTCATTGGCTACCTGAATATCGGCATTCCCTTGGCCGTGTTGCCGGGCTATGTCCACAGTGAGCTGGGTTACGGCGCGGTGGTTGCCGGCCTGGTGATCAGCGTGCAATACCTGGCTACCCTGCTCAGCCGCCCGTATGCGGGCAAAATCATCGACAACCTGGGCAGCAAGCGCGCCGTGCTGATCGGCCTGGCTGGCTGCGGCCTGAGCGGTGTGTTCATGCTGCTTGCGGCGTGGTTTTCCAGCCTGCCGGCCTTGAGCCTGGGCAGCCTGTTGATTGGCCGCCTGGTCCTTGGCAGCGCGGAAAGCCTGGTAGGTTCGGGCGCGATCGGCTGGGGCATCGGACGGGTCGGTGCGCAGAACACCGCCAAGGTGATTTCCTGGAACGGCATCGCCAGCTACGGCGCGCTGGCCGTCGGCGCGCCACTGGGCGTGTTGCTGGTAAGAAATTTCGGGCTGTGGAGCATGGGCGTCAGCATTATCTTGCTGGCCATCGTCGGCCTGCTGCTGGCCTGGAACAAAGTCGCTGCACCAATCGTTGCCGGCGTGCGCCTGCCCTTCATGAATGTGCTGGGCCGCGTATTGCCCCATGGCTGTGCCTTGGCGCTGGGTTCCATCGGCTTTGGCACCATCGCCACCTTCATCACCTTGTATTACACCACCCAGCACTGGGATAACGCGGTGTGGGCCCTGAGCCTGTTCGGCGCCAGCTTTATCGGCGCACGGTTGTTGTTCGGCAACCTGATCAACCGGATCGGCGGCTTTCGCGTGGCAATTGCCTGCTTGTCGGTGGAGATCCTCGGTTTGCTGTTGCTGTGGCTGGCGCCGGACGCCAACCTGGCCCTGGCTGGCGCGGCGTTGAGCGGCTTTGGCTTTTCCCTGGTGTTCCCGGCGCTCGGGGTGGAGGCCGTCAACCTGGTGCCAGCATCCAGCCGCGGCTCGGCGGTGGGCGCCTACTCACTGTTTATCGACCTGTCGCTGGGCATCACCGGACCGCTCGCCGGGGCCGTGGCAGCCGGCTTCGGCTTTGCGTCGATCTTCCTCTTCGCCGCCCTTGCAGCCCTGGGTGGTTTGCTGCTGAGC
The DNA here is from genome assembly GCF_001579805.1 of Pseudomonas azotoformans. Classification (NCBI taxonomy): domain Bacteria; kingdom Pseudomonadati; phylum Pseudomonadota; class Gammaproteobacteria; order Pseudomonadales; family Pseudomonadaceae; genus Pseudomonas; species Pseudomonas azotoformans. The sequence goes on from NZ_CP014546.1 coordinate 6,769,288, forward strand.
CTGTACCTGTACCGTCAGGCACCCAAGGCCCGCGAGGCGCGTGACGACTAAAAGTCGACCTTGCCGCGCCCGGCCTTGATGCTGCCGCGCTTGGTCTTGGATTCGAGACGGCGCTTTTTCGAGCCCAGGGTCGGCTTGGTCGGGCGGCGTTTCTTCTCCACCTTGGTAGCGCTGAGAATCAACTCCACCAGACGCTCCAACGCATCCGCGCGGTTCTGCTCCTGGGTCCGGTATTGCTGGGCCTTGAGCACCAGCACGCCTTCACTGGTGATGCGGCTGTCGCGCAGCGCCAGCAAGCGCTCCTTGTAGAACTCCGGCAGCGACGACGCGGGGATGTCAAATCGCAGGTGCACGGCACTCGACACCTTGTTGACGTTCTGTCCACCAGCGCCCTGGGCACGAATGGCGGTCAGCTCGATCTCGGCGTCGGGCAGCTGCACATTGTTGGAAATCACCAGCATCAATCAAAAACCTTAAGCAACGGACAAGCCCAACTCGGACAACAACATCGACGCCTGGGCTTTGGAAATCACGGCGCCTTTGAACAGTTTGGCATCATTCAGGCGAAACCCGCTTAAATCCGCCCCCCGCAAGTCGGCGCCAGCAAAATTGGCGCCGTTGATACGAGCGTGGGCCAGGCTGCAATCGATCAGTTCGGCCTTGCGAAAGTCGGCATCCGACAAATCGCTGTCGGAGAAATCCAGGTTATTCAGCACGGTGCGGGCAAACGACAGCCCGGACAAGAAGGCGCTGTTCAACCGCGTTTCGCTGAAGCTCAAGCCCAGCGAGGCGCAATGGGTGAAATTGGCGCCGGTCAACTTACAGTGCTCAAAGCTCGCCTGGGACAGCTTGCTGCGCTGCCAGCGGGTGTTGTTCAGATCGCAGCTATGGAAGTGCGCTTCCAACAGGTTCGCCGCTTCGAAAATGGCGAGACTGGCGCGGCAGCTTTTCCACTGGGTGCCTTCCAGGCGCGAACCGAGAAAGGAGGTCTGGACCAGGATGCAGCGTTCGAACACCCAGTGATCCAAGGCCATGCGCGACAGATCAGCGCCGCTCAAATCCACTCCGATCAGGCGCAAGGGGCCACCATGCTGGTCGACCAGGTCTTCCAGTTCATCGCGCTGCAAGGCGCCGCCGTCGATGTCGGTGTGTTGCATGGGGCCTCCAGGCACGCTGAAAAAACGAGGGGCGATTCTAACCTGCCCCTGCACACAAAAAACCCGGCATGGCGCCGGGTTTTCTGTTGGAGAAAAGGTCCTACTCCAGAACCGTCCCCGTTGTGCCCATGGCTGCGCGGGCACTGCGCTTGTTCTTGACCCAGTAACACACCGCCATAAACGCCACCCACACCGGGATCGCGTACACCGACACCTGGATCCCCGGAATCATCAGCATGATCACCAGGATAAACACCACGAACGCCAGGCACACATAGTTGCCGTACGGGTACCACAACGCCTTGAACAGCGGCACCTGGCCGGTGCGGTTCATGTGTTGGCGGAACTTGAAGTGGGAGAAGCTGATCATCGCCCAGTTGATCACCAGCGTGGCCACTACCAGCGACATCAGCAGTTCCAGCGCGTGTTGCGGGATCAGGTAGTTCATCAGCACCGCCACCAGGGTGATCGCCGCCGACGCGAGGATGGAGCGTACCGGTACGCCGCGCTTGTCGATCTTCGCCAAGGCCTTGGGCGCATCGCCCTGCTCGGCCATGCCCAACAGCATGCGGCTATTGCAGTAAGTGCCGCTGTTGTACACCGACAGCGCGGCGGTCAGGACCACGAAGTTGAGGATATGCGCAGCGGTGTTGCTGCCCAGCATCGAGAACACCTGCACGAACGGGCTGCCGCTGTAGGCGTCGCCGGAGGCGTTGAGGGTGGTGAGCAGGCTGTCCCATGGCGTCAGCGACAGCAGTACGACCAGCGCACCGATGTAGAAGATCAGGATTCGATAGATCACCTGGTTGATCGCTTTCGGGATCACGGTGCGTGGCTGGTCCGCTTCAGCGGCGGTGAAGCCGAGCATTTCCAGGCCGCCGAAGGAGAACATGATGATTGCCATGGCCATCACCAACCCGCCGACGCCATGGGGGAAGAAACCGCCGTGCTCCCACAGGTTGGTCACCGAGGCCTGTGGCCCGCCGCTGCCGCTGACCAGCAAATAGCTGCCCAGGGCGATCATGCCGACGATGGCCACCACCTTGATAATGGCAAACCAGAACTCGGCTTCACCGAAGACTTTGACGTTGGCCAGGTTGATCAGGTTGATCAGCACAAAGAAGGCGGCGGCCGAGACCCAGGTCGGGATCTCCGGCCACCAGTAGTGCACATATTTGCCGACCGCCGTCAGCTCCGACATGCCCACGAGGATGTACAGGATCCAGCAGTTCCAGCCCGACAGGAACCCGGCGAAACCGCCCCAGTACTTGTGGGCAAAGTGGCTGAAGGAACCGGCGACCGGCTCTTCGACGATCATTTCACCGAGTTGGCGCATGATCATGAAGGCAATGAAGCCGCAGATGGCATAGCCCAGGATCATCGACGGGCCGGCGGATTTGAGCACCCCGGCCGAGCCGAGGAACAGGCCGGTGCCGATGGCGCCACCCAGGGCGATCAACTGGATATGCCGGTTTTTCAGGCCGCGTTTCAGCTCGCCTGAAGAGGAAGGGGGAACACTCATGAAAAGGCTCTCACGCAAGGTTTGATGATGTTGAATGCAGGTTGCTGCCTTGAATTACCGACTCAAGCAGCGCCGCTCAAACCCCAGCGCAAGCACCAGGAGTACAGCGTCTTTCTAACGGTCATGCGTCACCTGTTTGTTTTTATCTGTGACGAAATCGAACCCGTCCGGCTCGTGGCCAGGCGGAGTGATCAGGGTGGGTAAACCCTGGGGTCTTGGCCTTTTGCGTGGTTACGCAAGGGGGTCACAGTAAAACGCGGCGGATTGTACACCGCTCGCCAGCTTGGGGGCGCCCTCGAGAGACGAGTGCGACGATCTGTCAGGTAATCCTTACAGGGCCGGGTCAGCCAATAATGTCGCCATTTACTCGTAAATTAATCGTTACAGCACGGAAAATTAACGTTACAGCCGTAATTTTGAGGAAAATTGTCGCTCGGAAATTTCCTACAATTTAGCCTGCGTAGTTCCCTGAATTTGCTAAAGAAAAATTCAAACACAAAAAACAGAACAAAAAATCCAAATGAAACCGTGTCAATAAAAATTTTGCATTTTGAAACACTCTCTCCTAGGTTCTTCCCACTTGCCAGCGAAGCCCGTTGGCAAGCCGTTCTCAAACAACGTCCTCTAGGAGATACACCATGCAAGCACTGGAAAACGACCTGGAAACCGAACTGCAACTCGACGATTGGTTTGAAGCGCCGACCCATGAGGCCGCCGTTGAAATGATGCAAGCCGACGCCGTTGTGCCGTTCGGCACCGCGATGTGGCCATTCTAAATATCGGCAGGCATCCGGCAGGTGCTGTGCACGGCATCTGCCTCCTTACCCAAGGCACAGAAGGAAACACGTCATGGACAAGGCCCGCGCCGTCGAACACTTTCTCTACTACCTCGCGCACCACCCGGCCCTCAATGGCCTGAGTCGCCCCACCGTGCTGCTGGGCCATACCGAGCGCTACGACGCCATCGCCCAGGCGATCACCCACAGCAGCGCCGCACGCTTCAACTTCCAGGTGCAGCGCCTGGACCTCGCCGCCAGCGACACCCTGGCCGAGGCCATCGAAGCTTGCGACCTGTACCTGTTTCTCTACGACTCTTCCACCCTGCCCAACCCTCGCGCCGAAGGCCCGAACTTTATCCGCGCCCTGCAGGGTGTGATGGCCGAACACTGGAAAAAATCCCTGCTGTTCAAGGACTACGGCGACTACTTCTACGACACCTTCAGTGTAGAGCCCCAGCGTATTGCCGACCTCAACGCCACGCTGATCCGGCGCATGTCGCAAGCCACGGTGCTGAGCTTTACCGACAAGCACGGCTCACGCCTGGAAGCGCCGATGAGCAGCATCAAGAAGTGGACCAATATCAACGGCATCGGCAACCACGACCTGGCCCCCGGCGAGATCGCCACTCACAGTGAAGCCATCAATGGCCAAGTGAGGTTTGTCGGCACCTTTCTCAGCACCATCCCGTTTGCGCGTAAATATGGCGTGCTGGCGTCACCACTGGAGCTGTGGATCGAGAACTCGACCATCTGCAGCGTGGCCAGTGAGGTGCCGGGGCTGGCAGATGATTTCAACAAGTACCTGAATGCCAACCCGTCGAACCGTCGCGTTGAGGAATTGGGGATTGGCACCAATGAAGGCGTGAAGGATCTGTATGCGCGCAATGCCGGGTTTGAGGAGCGCCACTGTGGGCTGCACCTGGGTTTGGGGGGCGGGCAGAAAGGCAGCCATCACTTGGATCTGATCTTTGCCAGTGGGGTGTTGGCGTTGGATGACAAGCCAGTATTCGATGGGACTTTTGCGTTCTGACAAATGCTGTGCATAAAAAAACGCCAACCCGAGGGTTGGCGTTTTTGTGCAGCACTTACATCACTGCGGCTTCTTGCGACCAAAACCAGGACGCTGACCCGAACCGGCCGGGGCGCCACGGCGCTTGCCCGACGGCTCGTCCGCGACCAGTTTCGGGCCAGGGCGCTTGTTCGCCGCCGGCTTGGCTGGACGCTTGGTGCTGGCGTTATCGGCCGGGCGATCCGCTTCACCCCGGTTGCTGCGACCACCGGCCGGGGCCGGGCGCGGTGCACGTGGCGCACGTTCACCTTCCTGGCGCGATGGCGCGGTTGGGCGACGCTCACCTTCGATCTGCGGCTCACGGGAGATACGACCGCCGGTTGCCGGTGCATTCAGCGCCGGGCGCAGGGTGCGGGCCACACGCTCGGTACGTGCCACAGGACGCGACGATTTGCGCTGCATACGCTCAAGCTTGTCTTTGCTCTTGGCGTTCATCTGCGGCATCGCGACCGGTGTCAGGCCGACTTCGGCACTGAGGATGTCGACTTCGTACTGGCTCATTTCGCGCCAGCGGCCCATCGGCAGGTCGGAGTTGAGGAACACCGGACCGAAACGCACGCGCTTCAGGCGGCTGACCACCAGGCCCTGGGATTCCCACAGGCGACGCACTTCACGGTTACGCCCTTCCATCACCACGCAGTGGTACCAGTGGTTGAAACCTTCGCCACCTGGCGCCTGCTTGATGTCGGTGAACTTGGCCGGGCCGTCTTCCAGCACCACGCCCGCCTTGAGGCGCTCGATCATCTCGTCATCGACTTCGCCACGTACACGCACGGCGTATTCGCGGTCCATCTCGTAGGACGGGTGCATCAGGCGGTTGGCCAGTTCACCGTCAGTGGTGAACATCAGCAAGCCGGTGGTGTTGATGTCCAGACGTCCGATGTTGATCCAACGACCTTCTTTGGGCTTGGGCATCTTGTCGAACACGGTCGGACGGCCTTCCGGGTCGTCACGGGTGCAGATCTCGCCGTCCGGCTTGTTGTACATGATCACGCGACGCACCGATTCGGCGGCCTCTTCACGCTTGATGACCTTGCCATCAATGGTGATTGCATCGTGCAGGTCGACGCGCTGGCCGAGGGTGGCCTCGACGCCGTTGACCTTGATGCGCTTCTGGGTGATCCAGGCTTCGACGTCGCGGCGCGAGCCCACGCCGATACGCGCCAGCACCTTTTGCAGTTTTTCGCCTGCTGGGCCGATTTCCTGGCTGTCGTTCTGGTCTTTGTCGTTCATCTTAAGCACCTCCCGGTGGGTCGATTCAGGCGTGGCCTGAAGAGTGTTGAAAGCGGGGCTTTGGCCGAATAGCTCGGCAAAGGGTCGCGAATCATACGCGCATGGTGCGCGTTGCGCATCAGAGACTAGTCGATAACACCCTAATCATTTGCTTTTCCGCCGACCGGTGGCGCCCAGGGCCAGCAATCGGAGTTCGGCTTCGGCCAGGACCGTGCGTTTGTCGGCCTTGTCGAGTTTCTTCCAGGCGCGGATCTCGCGCTTGCTGCGGCCACAGCCGACGCAGATGTCGGCGTTGAATTTGCAGAGGCTGATGCAGGGGTCTTTGGTGGAACTCATGGGCAATCCTTTTTAAGAACAGTCAGATTGCGTCAGTCTTCGAACTGGCGACGCTCGGCTTCGATGGCTTCTGCCAGGGCGCGGGCTTCGTCCTCCTCGTCGCTCAGGGGCGGTTGTTCGAGAGCGGCGACGGCGGCGAGGAGTTTTTCGCGCGCTTCAGCCACGCCAAGGATGTCTTCCTCCGGCTCTGGCTCTGGCTCTGGCTCTGGCTCTGCTTCGACTTCAGGCTCACCCTCAACGTTCGGTTGAGTTTCAGGTTCGGCGGCACCGTCACGCAGCAGGTCATCAAAGTCAGTCTTGATGCCCTGCTCCATGTCGTCCAATTCCAGCAGCAACGTATGGAAACTGGTCTCGTCCTTCGGCTCTTCCGGCTCGGCGCTGGCATCGGCCAATTCCTGCAGGCTTGCGGGGACGGGCGCGTCGTCAAAATCGAGCACCGGCTCGGCTTCCATCTCGCGCAGTTCGGCCAGCGGCGGCAAATCGTCGAGGTTTTTCAGGTTGAAATGGTCGAGAAACACCTTGGTGGTGGCGAACATCGCCGGTTTGCCGGGCACGTCGCGGTAGCCGACGATGCGGATCCACTCGCGTTCCAGCAAGGTCTTGACGATATGACTGTTGACCGCCACGCCCCGCACATCTTCGATCTCGCCACGCGTAATCGGCTGGCGATAGGCGATCAGCGCCATGGTCTCCAGCATCGCCCGCGAATAACGTTGCGGACGCTCTTCCCACAAACGGCCGACCCACGGGGAAAACTTCTCACGGATCTGCAGGCGGTAACCCGACGCCACTTCGCGCAATTCAAAGGCGCGGCCATCGCAGGATTTGCGCAGGATTTCCAGCGCCTTCTTAAACACCGACGGCTCAGGGCGCTCGGCTTCTTCAAAGAGTTCGAACAGGCGTTCCAGGGATTGCGGCTTACCTGAGGCCAGTAGGAAGGCTTCCAGCAGCGGCGCCAGTTCGCGGGGTTCAGTCAGATTCATCGATTCAGCTCTTTATTCGGCTCGCGCCCGCACGTGGATAGCCGCAAAAGGCTCATTCTGGACCAGCTCGACCAAGGACTCCTTGACCAATTCAAGGATCGCCATAAAGGTCACCACCACCCCCAGGCGCCCTTCTTCTTTAGTAAACAGTTCTACAAAAGGCACAAAACCACCGCCCTTCAGGCGCTCCAGCACATCGCTCATGCGCTCGCGAGTCGACAACGCCTCGCGACTGACCTGGTGGCTTTCAAACATATCGCCCCGGCGCAGCACCTCGGCCATGGACATCAGCAACTCTTCCAGGCTCACGTCCGGCAGCAGTTTGCGTGCGCGGGCTTCGGGGGCGTCGAGCTTGGGCACTACTACGTCGCGGCCCACCCGGCTCAAGCCGTCGATGCCTTCGGCGGCGGCCTTGAAGCGTTCGTACTCTTGCAGGCGGCGGATCAGCTCGGCGCGCGGGTCGTCTTCTTCGGCTTCCACCGTTTCCGAACGCGGCAGCAGCATGCGCGACTTGATCTCGGCGAGCATGGCGGCCATCACCAGGTATTCGGCGGCCAATTCCAGACGTACCGATTGCATCAACTCGACATAGCCCATGTACTGGCGGGTGATTTCCGCCACCGGAATGTCGAGGATGTTGATGTTCTGTTTACGGATCAGGTACAGCAGCAAGTCCAGCGGACCCTCGAACGCTTCAAGGAAGACTTCCAGGGCGTCCGGGGGAATGTACAGATCCAACGGCATTTCCATGACCGCCTGGCCATACACCATGGCAAACGGCAGTTCCTGCTGGGCGCCCGCCTGGGGATCAACGGTTTCCACGGCTGACATTCAGGCCTCGACCATGAACGGGGCCGGGTCGCCGCAACCCACGCGAATCACCTCGGGCTCACCGTCGGCCCAGGTTGATCACGGTGGAGGCCTTGTTGCCGCCGTAGCCGCCGTCGATGATCAGGTCGACCTGTTTTTCCAGCAATTGACGCATTTCGTAGGGGTCGTACAGCGGCTCATCTTCACCCGGCATGATCAGCGACACACTCATCAAAGGCTCACCCAGCTCTTCGAGCAGCGCCAGGGCGATGGGATGTTCCGGCACCCGCAGGCCGATGGTGCGCTTCTTGGGGTGCAACAGCAGTCGCGGCACTTCGCGGGTGGCGTTGAGAATAAAGGTGTAGGGCCCCGGCGTGTGCGCCTTGAGCAGGCGGAAAGTACCGGTGTCGACCTTGGCGAACAGGCCGAGCTGGGACAGGTCGCTGCAGATCAGCGCGAAGTTGTGCTTGTCGTCCAGCTGGCGCAGGCGTCTTACACGCTCCACCGCGCCCTTGTCGCCGATCTGGCAACCAATGGCGTAGGACGAATCAGTCGGGTAGATCACCACGCCGCCGGCGCGAATGATCTCGACGGCCTGCTTGATCAGGCGCGCCTGGGGGTTTTCCGGATGAATCTGGAAGAATTGACTCACGTGTTCTACCTGTTCAGACGGTGGCAATAATGGGGTCATGCTTGAATCGCCCCGACAAGAGCGGCAGGTCTTCGGGTACCTGGCGATACTCGCCGATTTCGGACCACCCACCTGGGCCATGAAAATCACTGCCGGCGCTGACCAGCAGACCAAATTCGCGGGCAAGGATCGCCAGGCTGCCGACCTGTTCGGCGGGTTGATGCCCATTGACCACTTCGATCGCGTGGCCGCCCGCTCCAATATAGTCGCTGATCAGCTTGCGGCGCTTGCTGCGGGTGAAATCGTAATGCCAGGGATGCGCCAGGCTCACCCAGGCGCCGGAGGCACGCAGGGTCCCGACCGTGTCTTCCAGGGTCGGCCAGTGTTGCTTCACATCCCCCAACTTGCCAGCACCCAGCCATTTGCGGAAGGCTTCGGCGCGATCCTTGACGAACCCTTCACGCACCATCCAGTCGGCAAAGTGCGGCCGGGCCGGTGCATTGCCGCTGTCGCCCAGCTCCTGCTGGATGGCGCGGGCGCCGTCGAGGGCGTTCGGCATGCCTTTAAGGCTGAGCTTGCGGCTTATTTCTTCGGACCGCAGCCAGCGGCCATCGTGCAAATCGGCGATGGCCTGCACCAACGGCGGGGCTTGCTGATCGAAGCCGTAGCCGAGCACATGAATGGTGGCGCCGCCCCAGGTGCAGGACAATTCCACGCCGTTGACCAGTTGCATGCCCAATGAATGCGCGGTTTCGCGGGCTTCGTCGAGGCCTTCGAGGGTGTCGTGGTCGGTCAACGCCAGGACTCGCACGCCTTTTTCAAACGCACGCGCAACCAGTACCGCGGGCGCCAGGGCGCCGTCGGAGGCCGTGCTGTGGCAGTGCAAATCAACATTCACGGGGATGTGTAACCTCAAGTCAGCTGGCGCTTTCGCTACCAAGGATGTTTGTTATTATGCCGCCACATCCAGCTTCTGGCTCTTACTGTGAAACAATTCATCGACTTCATCCCGCTGTTGCTGTTTTTCATCGTTACCAAACTCGACCCCAGGGTCATCGATATCGCCGGTCACCCGGTGTCGTTCGGGGGCATCTACAGCGCCACCGCCGTCCTGATCATCAGCTCTATCGTCGTCTACGGCGCTATCTTCATCTCCCAGCGCAAGCTGGAAAAAAGCCAATGGCTGACCCTCATTGCCTGCCTGGTATTCGGCGGCCTGACCCTGGCCTTCCACAGCGAAACCTTCCTCAAATGGAAAGCGCCGGTGGTGAACTGGCTGTTCGCGCTGGTGTTTACCGGCAGTCACTTCATCGGTGACCGCCTGCTGATCAAGCGGATCATGGGCCATGCGTTGACACTGCCGGAGCCGGTTTGGACACGCTTGAACGTGGCCTGGATCGTGTTCTTCCTGTTCTGCGGCGCCGCCAACCTGTTCGTGGCCTTTACCTTCCAGGATTACTGGGTCGACTTCAAAGTGTTCGGCAGCCTGGCCATGACCGTGTTGTTCCTGGTGGGCCAGGGCATCTACCTGTCGCGACACATGCATGACGTTGCCCCTACCACGCCTAAAACCGAGGACTGACATGCTCTACGCCATCATTGCCACCGACGTGGCCAATTCGCTGGAAAAACGCCTGAGCGTACGCCCGGCCCATGTCGAGCGCCTCAAGCAGCTGCAGGCCGAAGGCCGTATCGTGCTGGCCGGCCCGCACCCGGCGGTAGACAGCAACGACCCAGGCGATGCCGGTTTCACCGGTAGCCTGATCGTCGCCGAGTTCGCCTCCCTGGCCGATGCCCAGGCCTGGGCGAAGGCTGATCCTTACGTGGCGGCCGGCGTTTACGCTGACGTCGTGATCAAGCCGTTCAAGCAAGTCTTGCCTTGATAACGGCCGCGCCGAACCTAATCGGTTCGGCGCATGCCTAATTGCTCATTATTCTCGGTACCCTGCCGACAACGTTCTGAATATTCGTGTGGAATCAGGAGTTCCGATGCGCTTACGTCAGTTGTGTCTGTTGGCAGTGGTAATGATCGGGGCTACGGCCCACGCTGAAGAAACCTCGAACACCGGCAGTTCCACGCCCCTGTCCTTGAGTGCCGGCGCCCAGATCACCGAGTTGCAGCAACGTTTGAAAGAAAGCGAACGCCAGCGTGAAGAACTGAGCAAGCAACTGCAAAACGCAGATGCTACCCGCGAAAGCGCCCAATTGAGTCGCCTTCGCCAAGAGAACCAACGCCTGGCCCAGCAACTCAAAGATACACAGGGCGGCGCCTTGACCCGCTGGCTGACCGAGCAACAACAGTGGTTCGTCACCGGTGGGGCCGTCGCACTGATCGCCCTGCTGTGCGGGATCTTCGCCAGCGGGGGGCACCGTCGCCGTCGACAATGGCTAAATTGAGTGAGTCATGAGCGAGCTGTTACTGATAGATGATGACCAGGAGCTCTGTGAGCTGCTGACCAGTTGGTTGAGCCAGGAAGGCTTTCAGGTGCGCGCCTGCCATGACGGCTTGAGTGCGCGCAAAGCCTTGGCCGACAGCGCGCCGGCTGCGGTGGTGCTCGACGTGATGCTGCCCGACGGCAGCGGCCTTGAATTGCTCAAGCAATTGCGCAACGACCACCCGGAACTGCCGGTGCTGATGCTCTCGGCCCGCGGCGAGCCGCTGGACCGCATCCTCGGCCTCGAACTGGGCGCCGACGATTACCTGGCCAAGCCCTGCGACCCACGCGAGCTGACCGCCCGCCTGCGCGCCGTATTGCGCCGCAGCCATCCGGCCGCCGTGTCGACCCAGCTGGAATTGGGCGACCTGTGCTTCAGCCCGGTGCGCGGCGTGGTCAGCATCGACGAGCAGGAGTTCGCCCTCACCGTTTCCGAAAGCCGCCTGCTGGAAGCGCTGCTGCGTCAGCCCGGCGAACCGCTGGACAAACAGGAACTGGCGCAGATCGCCCTGGGCCGCAAGCTGACCCTTTACGATCGCAGCCTGGATATGCACGTCAGCAACCTACGCAAAAAAATCGGCCCACACCCGGATGGCCGTCCACGGATCGTGGCGTTGCGTAGCCGGGGCTACTACTACAGCCTCTGAAATCAGGAGCCCTGGGCTCCTGGTTTTGTCAGCGCCCATCCAAATCGTCTTTACCCAAGCTTTACCCACACCTGACCGCCGCTGACCTTGATCTCCGTAATCTACTCACATCCGGACTCACCGGAATAGAGACAGGAGAATCACCATGCGCAAGACCCTTATCGCTTTGATGTTCGCCGCTGCCCTGCCCACCGTTGCCATGGCGGCAATGCCTGAAGGCCCAGGCCCGATGGGCGGCCCGGAAGGCCACATGATGGGTGGCCCGGGCCACGGCGGTGAACACGGTCCGCGTGGCAAAGGCGGCCCTTTCAGCCAACTGGACCTGAGCAAGGAACAGCGCCAGCAGATCGGCAAGTTGATGGGCGACCAATGGCACGCTCGCAAAGACCTGACCAAGAAGTACTTGGACAAATTGCCAGCCGCTGACCAGAAAGCCATGCAGGACGAAATCGCCGCCGGCAAGCAGAAAACCCAGGCGGACATTCGTGCGGTGCTCAAGCCTGACCAGCAGAAGAAGTTCGACGAGATCGTCAAGCAGCAGGAACAGCGTCGCGCCGAATGGAAGGAATTCCAGGCCTGGAAAGCGCAACAGCCGCAAAAAGCGCAATAATGCACCCGCGTTAACGCTCCCAGCCCAGTGGCTACCGCCACTGGGCTTTTCCTGTTTGAGGGTTTCCTGTGCGTTCATTGTTCTGGCGCATCCTGGCCAGTTTCTGGCTGGCCATCGCCTTGGTTGCCGGGCTGTCGATCCTGCTTGGGCACATGCTCAATCAAGATGCCTGGATTCTCAGCCGTCACCCCGGCCTCAATAACCTGGCCGAAGAGTGGACCCAGCTCTACGAAGCCCAGGGCGAGGACGCGGCGCAGGATTTGCTGCAACAACGCAAGCGCCAGTATCACATCGACGTACAAGTGCTGAATGAAAGCGGCGAGCCGGTGGTGCGCGGCACCTTCCCGCGCCGCGCCGCCGCTTTCGAAGCCCGTCAGAATGACAGCCAGGACGGCCACCTGCCCTGGCGCCGCCTGACCGCCGAGTACACCAGCGAAAAGACCGGCGACACCTACCTGCTGATCTACCGCATCCCCCACCCGGAACTCGACGCCTGGCACCGCAGCAGCCTTCTGTGGCCGTTGAGTGCACTGGCGATTGCGCTGGTCGTGCTGACCCTGTTCAGCCTGCTGGTGACGCTGTCCATCACCCGTCCCCTCAGCCGTTTACGCGGCGCGGTGCACGACCTTGGCCAAGCCACCTATCAGCAAAACAGCCTGGCGCGCCTGGCCAACCGTCGCGATGAATTCGGCGTGCTGGCCACCGATTTCAACCGCATGGGCGCCCGCCTGCAAAGCCTGATCGGCAGCCAGCGCCAGTTGCTGCGCGACGTGTCCCACGAACTGCGTTCGCCCTTGGCGCGTTTGCGTATCGCCCTGGCGTTGGCCGAACGCGCCAGCCCCGAAGAGCGGGAAAAGCTCTGGCCGCGCCTGACCCGCGAATGCGACCGTCTGGAAGCCTTGATCAGTGAAATTCTGGTACTGGCCCGCGTTGATGCCGACAACGCCAGCGCCGAAGAAGTCGACCTCACCGTCTTGCTCAAAACCTTGCAAAAAGACGCCCAGCTCGGCGCGCCGGACCAGGTGGTGCAACTGAACGCCGACACCGACCTGCACCTGAAGGGCTGGCCGACCATGATCGAACGCGCGGTGGATAACCTGCTGCGTAATGCCCAGCGCTTCAATCCACAGGGCCAGCCGATTGAACTGCACGCCCAGCGTCAGGGTGACCGGATCCTGATCAGCGTGCGCGACCACGGTCCCGGAGTTGACGCCGAACACTTGAGCCAGCTGGGTGAACCCTTCTACCGCGCCCCCGGCCAGACCGCACAAGGCCATGGCCTGGGCCTGGCGATTGCGCGTCGCGCCGCCGAACGCCATGGCGGCAGCCTGATCCTGGCCAATCATCCCGACGGCGGTTTTGTTGCCAGCATCGACCTGCCGTTGGAACCAGGGGTTGTCACACCGGCCTGATGATCTTCTATAGTGGCCCTTCTCTTACGGAGGGCCTTTGATGACTGACCTGCTGACTCCCATCCAAGCCGCACTCGCTCTACCACAAACGCCACTGACCTTTACCGAAGCCGGCGCCCTGCCCTCGACCTTCGCCGTGACTGAGCTGGCCAGCGCCAGCATCGGTGCCGCGGGCCAGGCGGTGGCGCAGTTGATCCAACAACAGACCGGACGCCTGCCCAGCGTCACAGTGGACCGGCGCCTCGCGTCCTTTTGGTTTTCTTCTTCGATCCGCCCGGTGGGCTGGCAAGTACCGCCGCTGTGGGACGCGGTGGCCGGCGACTACGCCAGCGCCGATGGCTGGATTCGCCTGCACACCAATGCGCCCCATCACCGCGCGGCGGCCGAGCGTGTGCTGGGCAAGGTGACCGACCGGGCCGAAATGGCCGCCAAGGTTGCCAAATGGAATGCCGCCGAACTGGAACAGGCGATTGTCGATGAGGGCGGTTGCGCCGCGCAGATGCGTGACTGGCAAGCCTGGCAGGCCCACCCCCAAGGGTTGGCGGTGAATGCCGAGGAACTGGTGCAGCGCCAGACCTTTGCAACCACCACCGACAAGCCCTGGCTCGGCTCGGTTGCACGGCCACTGGCGGGCCTCAAGGTATTGGACCTGACCCGCGTGCTCGCCGGCCCCGTCGCCAGCCGCTTTCTCGCAGGCCTGGGCGCTGATGTGCTGCGCATCGATTCGCCCACCTGGAACGAACCCGGCGTAGTACCGGAAATGACCCTGGGCAAACGCTGCGCCCGCCTGGATCTGAAAAGCCCGGAAGGCCGACAGGTTTTCGAAGGCCTGCTCAAGGAAGCCGACATCCTGTTCCATGGTTACCGCGCCGATGCCCTGGAACAGTTGGGTTACACCGCCGATGGACTGCAAACCCTCGCCCCCGGCCTGATTGACGTCAGCCTCAACGCCTACGGCTGGAGCGGCCCGTGGCGCAACCGTCGGGGTTTCGACAGCCTGGTGCAGATGAGCAGCGGAATCGCCGCCGCCGGCATGGCCTGGAAACAGTCGAACAAACCAGTGCCGCTGCCGTTGCAGGCGTTGGATCACGCCACCGGGTATTTGATGGCGGCCAGTGCGATTCAAGCATTGAGCGAACGGTTGAAGTCCGGGCGTGGTGGCGCGGCGCGGTTGTCATTGGCGCGAACGGCGAGCTTGTTGGTGGAGGCTGGACAAGTGCCGGAGCAACCAGCGTTACGCGCCGAAGCGCCAACGGATCAAGGCGTATTGGTGGAGCAGACAGCCTGGGGTCAGGCACATCGATTATTGCCACCGGTGACCATCAGCGGCACGCCGTTGCAGTGGGATTTGCCGGCTGGGGAATTGGGATCACACCGACCCCAGTGGTGATCAATCCACCCGTTGCAACGACGTCCACAAATGCTGCGCCGCATACGCCCTGAGCGGTCGCCAAGCCTCAGCCCGCGCCAGCAACTGGCGTGGGCTCACCGGCCCACCTTCCAACGCCGTCAGCGCATTGATCAACCCGATATCCCCCGAGGCAAACGCATCCGCCTCGCGCATCTGACGCATGGCGATGTACTGCGCGGTCCAGTCGCCAATGCCCGGCAACGCCACCAACCGCGCCACACCGGCCTTGAGGCTGGCCTGGGGTTCGAACAAGCGGGGATCATCCAGCAACGCCTGGGCCACACCCGACAAGGTCCGCCCACGCGCCTTGGGCATGCCCAGCGTCGCCAGGTCCGCCGCTGCCAACACCTCGGCGGAGGGGAACACATGGGTGATAGCGGCATGTGGGGTTGCCAGTGGCTGACCGTATTGCGTCACCAACTTGCCCGCCAGACGAATCGCAGCCACCACAGTAATTTGCTGGCCCAGCACCGCGCGAATCGCCAGTTCCAGGCCATCCCAGGTGCCCGGCACACGCAGGCCCGGACGCGCCGCAACCAGTTGCGCCATCAATGGGTCCGTCGCCAGTTGCGGGTTGATCAACTGGGGTTGGGCGTCCAGATCAAACATCGCGCGCAGGCGCCGTTCGATCTCAGGCAAAGCCGCCGCTTCTGGAAAATCCACCTCCACGTCGAGCCAATCGCCATCCCCCCTTGACACGCTGATCCAGCCCTGCTGCCCGCCGAGGCGGATACTGCGCCGGTACACGCTCGCTTCGACCGTCTCCATCCCGCCGATCGCCCGCGCCGACAGAAACCCCACCATTGCCGCCCAATCGTAGGGCGGCTGATACGCCAGTCTCACAACGACAACACCCCGCTGTACAAGCCATACGCCGCCAACCCTGCGCCGGCGATCACGCAGCTGAAAATGCCTTTTTCCATGTGGGTAAACAAGGGCTGGCCCTGCTCACGCTTGGCGAGGGCAAACAGGATCACGCCCGGCGCATACAACAGCGCCGACAGCAGCAGGTATTTCAAGCCCCCGGCGTAGAGCAGCCACACCGCGTAGCCGAGGGCAATCAGGCCGACCAGCAGGTCCTTCATACGCTGGCCGTGGGCACCTTCGTAGGTCTCGCCGCGCCCGCTCAGCAGCACCGCATAGGCGGCCGACCACAGGTAGGGCACCAGGATCATCGACGAGGCCAGATAAATCAGGGTGGTGTAGGTGCTATGGGAAAACAGCGTGATCACCAGGAACAGCTGGATCATCACATTGGTCAGCCACAGCGCATTGACCGGCACCTGATTGACGTTTTCCTTTTTCAGGAAGGCCGGCATGGTCTTGTCATGGGCGGTGGCGTAGAGGATTTCCGCGCAGAGCAGCGCCCACGACAATAAGGCGCCGAGCAGAGACACTGCCAAACCGATGCTGATCGCCATCGCGCCCCACGGGCCGACGATATGTTCCAGCACACCCGCCAGGGACGGGTTTTGTAATTGCGCCAGTTCCGGCTGGCTCATGATCCCCAAAGACAGCACGTTCACCAGCACCAGCAACGCCAGCACACCCAGGAAGCCGATCACCGTGGCGCGGCCCACATCCGAGCGTTTCTCAGCCCGCGCCGAATAGACACTGGCACCTTCGATGCCAATAAACACAAACACGGTGACCAGCATCATGTTGCGCACCTGGTCCACCACGCTGCCGATCTTCGGGTTGCCCAGGCCCCAGATATCGCGGGTGAAGATATCCACCTTGAACGCCACGGCGGCAATCACGATGAACATCAGCAACGGCACGATCTTGGCCACGGTGGTGATCTGGTTGATGAACGCCGCCTCCTTGATCCCACGCATCACCAGGAAATGCACGGCCCACAGCAACAAGGACGCACAGCCGATGGCCACCGGTGTGTTGCCCTGGCCGAACACCGGAAAAAAGTAGCCGAGGGTACTAAATAGCAACACGAAGTAACCCACGTTGCCCATCCAGGCGCTGATCCAGTAGCCCCAAGCCGATGAAAAACCCATGTAGTCGCCGAAACCCGCCTTGGCGTAGGCGTACACCCCCGAATCCAGCTCGGGCTTGCGGTTGGCCAAGGTCTGGAACACGAATGCCAGGGTCAACATGCCGACGGCGGTGATTGCCCAACCGATCAGCACGGCCCCCACCTCGGCGCGGGCAGCCATGTTCTGCGGCAAGGAAAAAATCCCGCCGCCGATCATCGAGCCCACCACCAGGGCGATCAAGGCGCTGAGTCGAAGTTTCCGGGCCGGTTGGGACATACACACTCCTGGTCAATAACTGTTTGAGCCGACAACCGTGCACTCAACTAATTAACTCAGCGAGTGTAGCGTTTATTAGAGAAGGCGATAAAACTGACACGTTCATAACGTAATGGCATGTCAGTTACACACAATTAGGCTTATTTAGAATTTAAATACTGCACACGCACTACGCTTATAGCGCTTTGGTGAAACTTCGTTCGAAAAGTTTGCACATCTGGAAATACGGTCTAGCTTCAAACGTCCACGGACCTGACTAATAGATTAACCATAAAGCGAGAGAAGCGCTCTGCAAAGCACCTCTCCGAGGATTTATATCGCCCACGAGTTTCCAGCCTAAGTCATTAATTCACAATGGAATGTGCCAATGAAGTGATCTGAGTCAGCTGTTTGAATAGCGCACGGAATTATTCTGTGGTCTCTCTTCTCCTGCATTGGAGTTATGCAATGTCTGAATCTCCCGGAAAACTTCGACTCGGCGCACTGGTTGCACTTGTCGTGGGCTCGATGATTGGCGGCGGGATCTTCTCACTGCCGCAGAACATGGCCGCCAGCGCCGACGTCGGCGCGGTGTTGATTGGTTGGGTGATTACCGCCATCGGCATGTTGACCCTCGCGTTTGTGTTCCAGACCCTCGCCAACCGCAAGCCTGACCTCGACGGCGGGGTCTACGCCTACGCCAAGGCCGGGTTCGGCGACTACATGGGTTTCTCGTCTGCCTGGGGCTACTGGATCAGTGCCTGGCTGGGCAACGTGGGGTACTTCGTACTTTTGTTCAGCACCCTCGGTTACTTCTTCCCGCTATTTGGAGAGGGAAATACCCCTGCTGCTGTGATCGGTGCCTCGGCGCTGCTGTGGGCCGTGCATTTCCTGGTCCTGCGCGGCATCAAGGAAGCGGCGTTCATCAACCTGGTGACCACCGTCGCCAAGGTCGTACCGCTGGTGCTGTTCGTGTTGATCGCGCTGTTTGCGTTCAAGCTGGAGATCTTCACCGCTGACATCTGGGGCGTGAAAAACCCGGACCTGGGCAGTGTGATGAACCAGGTGCGCAACATGATGCTCGTCACCGTCTGGGTGTTCATCGGCATCGAAGGCGCGAGCATCTTCTCGTCCCGTGCGGAAAAACGCTCCGACGTGGGCAAGGCCACCGTGATCGGTTTTATCACCGTGCTGCTGTTCCTGATGCTGGTGAACGTGCTGTCCCTGGGCATCATGACCCAACCGGAACTGGCCAAGCTGCAAAACCCATCGATGGCCGCCGTGCTGGAGCATGTGGTGGGCCACTGGGGCGCGGTGCTGATCAGCGTCGGCCTGATCATCTCGCTGCTCGGGGCGCTGCTGTCGTGGGTGCTGCTGTGTGCGGAGATCATGTTCGCCGCCGCCAAGGACCACACCATGCCGGAGTTCCTGCGCAAGGAGAACGCCAACCACGTACCGGTCAACGCCCTGTGGCTGACCAACGCCATGGTGCAACTGTTCCTGGTGATCACGCTGTTTTCCGCCAGCACTTACCTGTCGCTGATCTACCTCGCCACCTCGATGATCCTGGTGCCTTACCTGTGGTCGGCGGCCTACGCGCTGCTGCTGGCGGTGCGCGGCGAGACCTACGAGAACGCCCTGAAAGAGCGCAAGAAAGACCTGTTCATCGGCGCCATCGCCCTGATCTACGCGATCTGGCTGCTCTACGCCGGCGGCACCAAATACCTGCTGCTCTCCGCCCTGCTGTACGCCCCCGGCGCGATCCTGTTCGCCAAGGCCAAGCGTGAACTGGGCAAACCGATTTTCACCAACGTCGAGAAGCTGATTTTCGCCGCAGTGGTCATTGGCGCCCTGGTGGCGGCCTATGGGCTCTACGACGGCTTCCTGACCCTGTAACACCTGAATCTTTTGTTCACTGGAGGATCTGTAATGACCACGGAAAAAGTGAAGTACGGCGTACATTCCGAAGCCGGCAAACTGCGCAAAGTCATGGTGTGCTCCCCAGGCTTGGCCCACCAGCGGCTGACCCCCAACAACTGCGATGAACTGCTGTTCGATGACGTGCTATGGGTGGCCCAGGCCAAGCGCGACCATTTCGACTTTGTGACCAAGATGCGCGAGCGGGATATTGATGTGCTGGAAATGCACAACCTGCTCACCGACATCGTCGCCATCCCCGACGCGCTGGACTGGATCCTGGAACGCAAGATCACCGCCAACACTGTCGGCCTGGGCCTGGTGGATGAAGTCAGCTCCTGGCTGCGCAGCCTGGAGCCGCGCAAAATCAGTGAGTTCCTGATTGGTGGCGTGTCCGCCGATGACCTGCCGAGCAGCTTCGGTGGCAAGACCATCGAGATGTTCCGCGATTTCCTCGGGCATTCCAGCTTCATCCTGCCGCCGCTGCCCAACACCCAGTTCACCCGTGACACCACCTGCTGGATCTACGGCGGCGTGACGCTGAACCCGATGTACTGGCCGGCGCGACGCCAGGAGACCCTGCTGACCACCGCCATCTACAAGTTCCACCCGGAATTCACCAACGCGGACTTTCAGATCTGGTACGGCGACCCGGATCAAGAACACGGCGCGTCCACCCTGGAAGGCGGCGACGTGATGCCCATCGGCAACGGCGTGGTCCTGATCGGCATGGGCGAGCGTTCGTCGCACCAGGCCATTGGCCAACTGGCGCGCAACCTGTTCAAGAACAAGGCGGTGGAAAAAGTCATCGTGGCCGGCCTGCCCAAATCCCGCGCCGCGATGCACCTGGACACCGTGTTCAGCTTCTGCGACCGCGACCTGGTCACCATCTTCCCCGAAGTGGTCAACCAGATCGTCGCCTTCACCCTGCGCCCTGACGAGAGCAAGCCTCACGGCATCGATATCCAACGCGAGAAAACCAACTTCCTCGACACCGTCGCCGCGGCCCTCGGCCTCAAGGCACTGCGCGTGGTGGAAACCGGCGGCAACAGCTTCGCCGCTGAACGCGAGCAGTGGGACGACGGCAACAACGTGGTGGCCGTGGAGCCGGGCGTGGTGATCGGTTACGACCGCAACACCTACACCAACACCCTGCTGCGCAAGGCCGGTGTGGAAGTCATCACCATCAGTGCCGGTGAACTGGGCCGTGGCCGTGGCGGCGGCCACTGCATGACCTGCCCGATCATCCGCGACCCTATCGACTACTAAGCGACCATCCCCTGGCCGGCGTCCATCAGACGCTGGCCAGGCAGATCACCGAATCCAAGGAGAATCATCATGGCGTTCAACATTCACAACCGCAGCCTGCTCAGCCTGGAACACCACACCCCGCGCGAGCTGCGCTACCTGCTGGACCTGTCCCGCGACCTCAAGCGCGCCAAGTACACCGGCACCGAACAGCAACACCTCAAAGGCAACAACATCGCGCTGATCTTCGAAAAAACCTCCACCCGCACCCGCTGCGCCTTCGAAGTGGCCGCCTATGACCAAGGCGCCAACGTCACCTACATCGACCCGGGCTCCTCGCAGATCGGCCATAAGGAAAGCATGAAGGACACCGCCCGCGTACTCGGGCGCATGTATGACGCCATCGAATACCGTGGCTTCAAGCAGGAGATCGTCGAAGAGCTGGCCAAGTTTGCCGGCGTGCCGGTGTTCAACGGCCTGACCGATGAATATCACCCGACCCAGATGATCGCCGACGTGCTGACCATGCGCGAACACGCCGACAAGCCGATTCACGAGATCAGCTACGCCTACCTGGGCGATGCCCGCAACAACATGGGCAACTCGCTGCTGCTGGTGGGCGCCAAGCTCGGCATGGACGTGCGTATCTGCGCGCCTAAAGCCCTGTGGCCCCACGATGACCTGGTCGGCCGCTGCAAGAAATACGCAGAAGAAAGCGGCGCGCGCATCACCCTCACCGAAGACCCGAAAGCCGCGGTCAAAGGCGTGGACTTCATCCACACCGACGTGTGGGTATCCATGGGTGAGCCCGTGGAAGCCTGGGCCGAGCGCATCGAACAACTACTGCCATACCAAGTGAACGCCGAGCTGATGAAAGCCACCGGCAACCCACGCACCAAGTTCATGCACTGCCTGCCGGCGTTTCACAACAGCGATACCAAGGTCGGCAAGCAGATTGCCGAGCAGTATCCGCACCTGGCCAATGGCATTGAAGTGACAGACGACGTGTTCGAGTCGCCGGCCTGCATCGCCTTCGAGCAGGCGGAAAACCGCATGCACACCATCAAGGCGATCCTGGTGTCGACCTTGGCCGACCTGTAACCCTTTCTTCGGGGGAGCCCGCTCCCCCGCTGCTTTGAAAAAGGACAGACGCTATGCGTATCGTCGTAGCACTGGGCGGTAACGCCCTGCTCCGCCGTGGTGAACCCATGACTGCGGACAACCAACGCGCCAATATCCGGATCGCCACCGAACAGATCGCCAAGATCCACCCCGGCAACGAGCTGGTGATCGCTCACGGCAATGGCCCGCAAGTCGGCCTGCTGTCGTTGCAGGCGGCGGCCTACACCCAGGTCTCGCCGTACCCGCTGGACGTGCTCGGCGCCGAGACCGAAGGCATGATCGGCTACATCATCGAACAGGAACTGGGCAACCTGCTGGACTTCGAAGTGCCCTTCGCCACCCTGCTCACCCAAGTCGAAGTGGACGCCAAGGACCCGGCTTTCAAGAACCCGACCAAGCCCATCGGCCCAGTGTATTCCAAGGCCGAAGCGGAGAAACTCGCCGCCGAAAAAGGCTGGGCCATTGCGCCGGACGGCGACAAGTACCGTCGTGTGGTCGCCAGCCCGCGCCCTAAACGTATCTTTGAAATCCGCCCGATCAAGTGGCTGCTGGAAAAAAGCAGCATCGTGATCTGCGCGGGGGGCGGCGGCATCCCGACCATGTATGGCGAGGACGGCAAGCTCAAAGGCATCGAAGCGGTGATCGACAAGGACCTGTGTTCGTCTCTGCTGGCCTGGCAGTTGGAAGCCGATTTGCTGGTGATCGCCACCGACGTCAACG
Source organism: Pseudomonas azotoformans (assembly GCF_001579805.1). Taxonomy (NCBI): domain Bacteria; kingdom Pseudomonadati; phylum Pseudomonadota; class Gammaproteobacteria; order Pseudomonadales; family Pseudomonadaceae; genus Pseudomonas; species Pseudomonas azotoformans. The sequence goes on from NZ_CP014546.1 coordinate 6,791,576, forward strand.
CCGCGTTTATCGATTTCGGCAAACCCACCCAGAAGGCCATCAGCCAGGCCCACCCCGACGAAATGGAAAAACTCGGCTTCGCCGCCGGTTCCATGGGCCCCAAGGTACAAGCTGCCTGCGAGTTCGCCCGCCAGACTGGCAAAACCGCCGTCATCGGTTCACTCTCGGACATCGAAGCCATCGTCCAGGGCAGCGCCGGTACGCGCATCAGCACGGCAAAACCTGGCATCACCTATCTGTGAAGTAGAGGAGAGACGCCTATGGCCACCTTTGAACCGGGTCACTTGCACGTTGAACGCCACGCGCTGAATGCGCAGGACTACAGCTACAACCTGTGTATCGACTACGAAGTCAGCCAGGATCCAAAGGAAGGCAAGGGCATGCTGTTCAAGCTGCATGGCTCGGTGCAGGGCAAGGACCTCAAGGAAGAGTTCTTCCTGCCCAAGGACCAGGCGTTCGACTTTGCGCGGCATGCGATGAACATTGCGCAGAAGTACGGCATGCCGAAGATCGCCGTGTTGAACGGCGCGATGCACAAGCAGTACGACTTGATGTTCGAGGATGTGCGGCATCAGTTGGATGTGAAGGCAGGTGATCCGGTCAAGCCCGAACACCTGGAATAAGAACGCCGCAGATCCACTGTGGGAGCAAGCCCGCTCCCACATTTTGATCTCCACTCGCTCCAAGGCATACTTGCCGCCTCTCGCTCCCCAGAATTGTTAGCGCCCCATGCGTATCCACGTCAGCTTCATCGACCGCGTCGGCATTACCCAGGAAGTCCTGGCCCTGCTCGGTGGGCGCAATCTCAACCTGGATGCGGTGGAGATGGTGCCGCCCAACGTCTACATCGACGCGCCGACCCTGAGCGCCGAAGTACTCGAAGAACTGCGCGACGCCCTCTTCAGCGTGCAGGGCGTGCAAGCGGTGACCGTGGTGGACATCCTCCCCGGCCAACGTCGCCACCTGCAACTCGATGCCCTGTTGGCCGCCATGACCGACCCGGTGCTGGCGCTGGACAGCGCGGGCAAGATCCTGCTGGCCAACCCGGCGCTGATCGCCCTGTATGGTCGCGAGCCGGCGGGCGAAAGCATCAGCGAACTGTTCAATGACCCGAAGCTGCTCGACACCCTGCTGGAGCAAGGCTTCCGCTTGCCGCTGCGCGAGATCAGCGTCAACGGCCAGACCCTGCTGCTGGACGCCACGCCGATCACCGACGCCGGCGCCCTGCTCACCCTCTACCAACCCAACCGCATCGGCGAACAGCTGTCGGCGCTGCACCATGACCATGCCGAAGGCTTTGACGCGCTGCTCGGTGAATCCCCTGTCATCCGCACGCTCAAGGCCCGCGCCCAGCGGGTAGCGGCGCTGGATGCCCCGTTGTTGATCCAGGGCGAAACCGGCACCGGCAAAGAGCTGGTGGCGCGGGCCTGTCATGCCATCAGTGCGCGCCACAGTGCGCCGTTCCTGGCCTTGAACTGCGCGGCGCTGCCGGAGAACCTCGCGGAAAGCGAGTTGTTCGGTTATGCACCGGGCGCCTTTACCGGCGCGCAACGCGGTGGCAAGCCGGGGCTGATGGAGTTGGCCAACCAGGGCACGGTGTTTCTGGATGAGATCGGTGAGATGTCGCCGTACTTGCAGGCCAAGCTGCTGCGGTTTCTCAACGACGGCAGCTTCCGCCGCGTGGGCGGCGACCGTGAAGTGAAGGTCAATGTGCGCATCCTCAGCGCCACCCACCGCGATCTGGAAAAAATGGTCAGCGAAGGCACCTTTCGCGAAGACCTGTTCTATCGCCTCAACGTGCTCAACGTCGAAGTGCCGCCATTGCGCGCACGCGGCCAGGACATCCTGTTGCTGGCCCGTTATTTCATGCAGCAGGCCTGCGCGCAGATCCAGCGTCCGGTGTGCCGCCTGGCACCCGGCACGTACCCGGCGCTGCTCGGCAACCGCTGGCCGGGCAACGTTCGGCAACTGCAGAACGTGATCTTCCGCGCCGCCGCCATCTGCGAAAGCAGCTTGGTGGACATTGGCGACCTGGATATCGCCGGCACGTCAGTGGCGCGCCAGAGCGACGGTGAAATCGACAGCCTGGAACAGGCGGTGGAAGACTTCGAGCGCAACCTGCTGGAAACGCTATACACCAGCTACCCTTCGACGCGCCAACTGGCCAGCCGGTTGCAGACCTCGCACACGGCGATTGCCCATCGGCTGCGCAAGTACGGCATCCCGAATAAGGTCTGAGAACGACATCGACTGTACTGAAAGCGCTACAGCGTAACGATATCGCTACAACCCTGTTTTTTGCGCGCCATGCAAGGCTTTGATCCGCATAGGCTTTTTTTCCTGCGCCCAGCTGTAGCGAAATCGCTACAGTCATAATGCATAACGCTATAACCAATTTTATTAACTCATTGATTTATAACGAATAAATAAGATTGGCCGCGATATTGCTAAGCAACTCCCCATTATTCCAATCCCGTCCACCAGACGAATCTGGCCTTGAGGAGTTTCCATGAGCGAGTTGCGTTTCACTGAAGATCACGAATGGCTGCGCGCCGAAGCTGACGGCAGCGTCACCGTGGGTATCACCGCTTTCGCGCAGAACGCGCTGGGTGATGTGGTTTTCGTGCAACTGCCGGAGTTGCAGGCCTATGACAAGGGCGCCGAGGCGTCCACCGTTGAGTCGGTCAAAGCGGCCAGCGGCGTGTACATGCCTTTGGACGGTGAAGTCCTTGAAGTGAACGACAAATTGGATGGCAGCCCGGAGCTGGTCAACGAAGACCCGATGGGCGAAGGTTGGTTCTTCCGCTTTAAGCCGGCCGATGCCGGTGCAGTCGCTAAACTGTTGGATCAGGACGCGTACGACCGCCTGATCAAAGCCAACGCTGAAGCCTGAGGAGCGCGCCATGTCGATCAACATCAGCACCGCCAACGAATTCATCGCCCGTCACATCGGCCCGCGCCAGGAAGATGAGCAGCAGATGCTCGCCAGCCTGGGCTTCGACTCCCTGGAAGCATTGAGCGCCAGCGTGATCCCGGAAAGCATCAAGGGCACCAGCGTGCTCGGCCTGGAAGACGGCCTGAGCGAAGCCGACGCACTGGCCAAGATCAAGGCCATCGCCCGCAAGAACCAACTGTTCAAGACCTACATCGGCCAGGGCTACTACAACTGCCACACGCCGTCGCCGATCCTGCGCAACCTGCTGGAAAACCCGGCCTGGTACACCGCCTACACCCCGTATCAACCCGAGATTTCCCAAGGCCGCCTGGAAGCGCTGCTGAACTTCCAGACCCTGATCAGCGACCTCACCGGCCTGCCGATCGCCAACGCCTCCTTGCTCGACGAAGCCACCGCCGCCGCCGAAGCCATGACCTTCTGCAAGCGCCTGAGCAAGAACAAGGGCAGCAACGCCTTCTTCGCCTCGATCCACAGCCACCCGCAAACCCTCGACGTGCTGCGCACCCGTGCCGAGCCGCTGGGCATCGACGTGGTGGTGGGCGATGAGCGCGAACTGAGCGACGTCAGCCCGTTCTTCGGCGCCCTGCTGCAGTACCCGGCGAGCAACGGTGACGTGTTCGACTACCGCGCACTGACCGAGCGCTTCCACGCCGCCAATGCCCTGGTGGCCGTGGCCGCCGACCTGCTGGCCCTGACCTTGCTGGCCCCGCCGGGCGAATTCGGCGCCGACGTGGCCATCGGCAGCGCGCAACGCTTCGGCGTGCCGCTGGGCTTTGGTGGCCCGCACGCGGCGTATTTCTCCACCAAGGATGCGTTCAAACGCGACATGCCGGGCCGTCTGGTCGGTGTGTCCGTCGACCGTTTCGGCAAGCCGGCCCTGCGCCTGGCCATGCAGACCCGCGAGCAACATATCCGCCGCGAGAAAGCCACGTCGAACATCTGCACCGCCCAGGTGCTGCTGGCCAACATCGCCAGCATGTACGCCGTGTACCACGGCCCCAAAGGCCTGACCCAGATTGCCCAGCGTGTGCACCAGCTGACCGCGATCCTGGCCAAGGGCCTGACCGCCCTGGGCTTGAAGGTCGAGCAGGAACACTTCTTCGACACCCTCACCCTCAACACCGGCGCCAACACCGCCGCGCTGCACGACAAGGCGCGTGCCCAGCGCATCAACCTGCGTGTGGTGGATGGCGAGCGTGTGGGTGTGTCGGTGGACGAAACCACCACCCAGGCCGATATCGAAACCCTGTGGGCGATCTTTGCCGACGGCAAGCCCCTGCCCGCTTTCGCCCAGACGGAAAACACGCTGCCAGCCGCCCTGCTGCGCCAGTCTCCCGTCCTCAGCCACCCGGTGTTCAACCGTTATCACTCGGAAACCGAGCTGATGCGCTACCTGCGCAAGCTGGCCGACAAGGACCTGGCGCTGGACCGCACCATGATCCCGCTGGGCTCGTGCACCATGAAGCTCAACGCCGCCAGTGAAATGATCCCGGTGACCTGGGCCGAGTTCGGTGCCCTGCACCCGTTCGCCCCGGCCGAACAAAGCGCCGGCTACCTGGAGCTGACCTCCGACCTGGAAGCCATGCTCTGCGCGGCCACCGGTTACGACGCGATCTCCCTGCAGCCGAACGCCGGTTCCCAGGGCGAGTACGCAGGCCTCTTGGCCATCCGTGCCTATCACCAGAGCCGTGGCGATGAGCGCCGCGACATTTGCCTGATCCCATCGTCCGCTCACGGCACCAACCCGGCCACCGCCAACATGGCGGGCATGCGCGTGGTCGTGACTGCGTGCGATGCACGCGGCAACGTCGACATCGAAGACCTGCGCGCCAAGGCCATCGAGCACCGCGACCACCTGGCCGCGCTGATGATCACCTACCCGTCCACCCACGGCGTGTTCGAAGAAGGTATCCGCGAAATCTGCGGCATCATTCACGACAACGGCGGCCAGGTGTACATCGATGGCGCCAACATGAACGCCATGGTCGGCCTGTGCGCACCGGGCAAATTCGGCGGCGACGTGTCCCACCTGAACCTGCACAAGACCTTCTGCATCCCTCACGGTGGTGGCGGCCCGGGCGTCGGCCCGATTGGCGTCAAGTCGCACCTCACGCCGTTCCTGCCCGGCCACGCGGCTATGGAGCGCAAGGAAGGCGCGGTGTGTGCGGCGCCATTCGGCAGCGCGAGCATTTTGCCGATCACCTGGATGTACATCAGCATGATGGGCGGTGCGGGCCTCAAGCGTGCTTCGCAACTGGCGATCCTGAATGCCAACTACATCTCCCGTCGCCTGGAAGAGCACTACCCTGTGCTCTACACCGGCAGCAACGGCCTGGTGGCGCACGAATGCATCCTGGATCTGCGCCCCCTCAAAGACAGCAGCGGCATCAGCGTGGACGACGTGGCCAAGCGCCTGATCGACTTCGGCTTCCATGCGCCGACCATGTCGTTCCCGGTGGCCGGCACCTTGATGATCGAGCCGACCGAAAGCGAATCCAAGGAAGAACTGGACCGCTTCTGCAACGCGATGATCGCCATCCGCGAAGAAATCCGCGCGGTGGAAAACGGCACCTTGGACAAGGACGACAACCCGCTGAAAAACGCGCCGCACACCGCTGCTGAACTGGTGAGTGAGTGGACGCATCCGTACACCCGCGAGCAGGCGGTGTACCCGGTGCCGTCGTTGATCGAAGGCAAGTACTGGCCGCCGGTTGGGCGGGTGGACAACGTGTTTGGTGATCGCAACCTGGTGTGTGCGTGCCCGTCGATCGAGCTTTACGCGTAAAGCAGTTTTAAGCGGCAAGCTTCAAGCGGCAAGTTAGAAGCCCCAGCGGCTCTTCCTTGCAGCTTGTGGCTTGTAGCTTGCGGCTGCCACATAACAAGAAACCGGAGAACAACCATGTCCCTTAGCGTGTTCGACCTGTTCAAGATTGGCATCGGCCCCTCCAGTTCCCACACCGTTGGCCCGATGCGTGCCGCCGCTCGATTCGTCGAGGGACTCAAGCGTGACGACCTGCTGAGCGCCACCACCAGCATCAAGGTGGAACTCTACGGATCGCTGGGCGCCACCGGTAAAGGCCACGGCAGCGACAAGGCCGTGCTGCTGGGCCTGGAAGGCGAACACCCGGACACCGTGAATACCGAAACCGTGGCCACCCGCCTGGCGCAGATGCGCAAGGACGGCTGCCTGAACCTGCTCGGCGAACACAGCATTGCGTTCAACGAGAAAGAACACTTGGCGATGATTCGCAAACCCCTCGCCTACCATCCCAACGGCATGATTTTCCGTGCCTTCGACGCCGCCACTATCCAGATCCGCAGCCGCGAGTACTACTCGGTCGGCGGTGGGTTTGTGGTGGATGAAGACGCCGCCGGCGCCGACCGGATTGTCGAGGATGCCACACCACTGACCTTCCCCTTCAAGCATGCCAAAGACCTCCTCGGCCATTGCACCACCTACGGGCTGTCCATCAGCCAGGTGATGCTGACCAATGAGAGCGCCTGGCGCCCAGAGGCAGAAACCCGCGCCGGGCTGCTGAAGATCTGGCAGGTGATGCAGGACTGTGTGGATGCGGGCTGTCGCAACGAAGGGATTTTGCCCGGCGGTTTGAAGGTCAAGCGTCGCGCCGCGGCCCTGCATCGCCAGCTGTGCAAGCACCCGGAGTCGGCGCTGCGTGACCCATTGTCGGTACTCGACTGGGTCAACCTTTACGCCCTGGCCGTCAATGAAGAAAACGCCAACGGCGGCCGCGTGGTCACGGCGCCCACCAACGGCGCGGCCGGCATCGTGCCGGCGGTGCTGCATTACTACATGCGCTTTATCCCTGGCGCGAACGAAGACGGCGTGGTGCGTTTCCTGCTCACCGCCGCTGCCATCGGGATTTTGTACAAGGAAAACGCGTCGATTTCCGGCGCCGAAGTCGGCTGTCAGGGCGAGGTCGGCGTGGCCTGTTCCATGGCGGCCGGGGCGTTGTGCGAAGTCTTGGGCGGCAGCGTTTCCCAAGTGGAAAACGCCGCTGAGATCGGCATGGAACACAACCTCGGCCTGACCTGCGACCCGATTGGCGGGCTGGTGCAGGTGCCGTGCATCGAGCGCAATGCGATGGGCTCGGTCAAGGCGATCAATGCGGTGCGCATGGCCTTGCGCGGTGATGGGCAGCACTTTGTGTCCCTCGACAAGGTCATCCGCACCATGCGCCAGACCGGCGCCGACATGAAAAGCAAATACAAGGAAACCGCCCGTGGCGGTTTGGCGGTCAACATTATCGAGTGCTGACGCCTAACGGCGCGCCAGCACGTTTTTCAGGAGCTGAATATGTCCACCGAAACCCTGTTGAAAACCCCTCTGCACGCCCTGCACATCGAACTGGGCGCCCGCATGGTGCCCTTCGCCGGCTACGACATGCCGGTGCAATACCCCTTGGGCGTGATGAAGGAACACCTGCACACCCGTGATCAGGCCGGGCTGTTCGACGTGTCCCACATGGGCCAGATCCGCCTCACCGGCGCCAATGCCGCCAAAGCCCTGGAAACCCTGGTGCCCGTCGACATCATCGACCTGCCGGTGGGCATGCAGCGCTACGCGATGTTCACCAACGACCAGGGCGGTATTCTCGATGACCTGATGGTGGCCAACCTGGGTAACGACGAACTGTTCCTAGTGGTCAACGCCGCCTGCAAGGACCAGGACCTGGCCCACCTGCGCCAGCATATCGGCGACCAGTGCACCATTGAGCCGCTGTTCGAAGAACGTGCGTTGCTGGCCCTGCAAGGCCCTTCGGCGGTGAAGGTACTGGCGCGCCTGGCACCGGAAGTCACCAAGATGACCTTCATGCAGTTCGCCACGCTGCGCCTGCTGGGCGTGGACTGCTACGTCAGCCGCTCGGGCTACACCGGCGAAGACGGCTTTGAAATCTCAGTGCCCGCCGCCAATGCCGAAAGCCTCGCGCGCAGCCTGCTGGCCGAGACCGAAGTACAGGCCATCGGCCTGGGCGCCCGCGACTCGCTGCGCCTGGAAGCCGGCCTGTGCCTGTACGGCCACGACATGAACACCGACACCACACCGATCGAAGCCAGCCTGCTGTGGGCGATCTCCAAGGCCCGTCGTGCCGACGGCGCCCGTGCCGGCGGCTTTCCGGGTGCCGACAAGATCTTCACCCAGCAGCAAACCGGTGTGAGCCGCAAACGTGTAGGCCTGTTGCCACAAGAACGCACGCCGGTGCGTGAAGGCGCAGAAATCGTCGACGCCGACGGCACCGTGATCGGCAGTGTGTGCAGCGGCGGCTTCGGTCCGACCCTCGGCGGCCCGCTGGCCATGGGTTACCTGGACAGCGCCTTCACCGCACTGGATACCGAAGTCTCTGCGTTGGTACGTGGGAAAAAGGTGCCACTACGTGTAAGTAAAATGCCATTTGTGCCGCAACGTTACTACCGTGGTTGATTGACTGTTTCTATAAGTAACGCGATTGCGTTAACGCGCACTAATTTGTAACGCAATCGCCATAAAACAGTGCACTCTCGATAGTCTTTTTTATAGGGATCAAGCTATAACAAGTGACCAACTCTATCGAATAAGTCGGATCCAGAACATTCACCCAAGTGTCATAAGCCCCAGCAAAACCTGGGCTTTTGGCAGGGCTTGTTTTTTCTCTATTAGTTGGCGTAGAGTTTGCCCACTGTGTTTGCATGGGTCGCTTGGAACCTGGACCTGGGCAGTAGCTGAAGTAGTTGTGCTACAACCCGTTCGACGTCTCTTACTTTCCTGCAACCCAGCCCAGTACTCTTTCCTGCGAAAGGGGCTGTCATTAATTTTTAGCGTCAAGGAAATAAGAAAATGGCTGAACGTCAGAGCGGTACCGTCAAGTGGTTTAACGACGAGAAAGGGTTTGGTTTTATCACTCCAGAAAGCGGTCCGGATCTGTTCGTGCATTTCCGCGCTATTCAGGGCAACGGCTTCAAGAGCCTGAAAGAAGGCCAGAAAGTGACGTTCGTTGCTGTGCAAGGCCAAAAAGGCATGCAGGCTGACGAAGTACAAGCGGAAGGCTGATCCCTCCTGCGACAAAAAGCCCCTGATGGTGACATCAGGGGCTTTTTTATGTGCGTTTGCTCGTAAAATGGCTTTTTTCACAAGAGAGCCCTGCCATGTCAAAACCCCTGCTGAGCCCTCAAGGCGAATTTCCCGCCGTTGGCCTGGGCCGTCGCCTGGCAGCGATGTTCTATGACTTTCTGTTGTGCACTGCCCTGCTGATCGTTACCGCGTTCGTCTACAAACTGATCTGGATCGCGTTTGTCGGTGAAGCGAAGATGCGCACCCTGACCGAATCCGGCGCGCTGGACGGCGACCCGTTGCTGTCGACGATTCTGCTGTTCGTGCTGTTCGGTTTTTTCGCCAAGTTCTGGACCCATTCCGGGCAGACCCTGGGCATGCAGGTGTGGGGCGTGCGCGTGCAGAACGCCGATGGCTCACGGATCAGCCTGTGGCAGGCGCTGTTGCGCTTTGTGGTATCGATTGCGTCGTGGTTGTGCGTGGGGCTGGGGTTTATCTGGTCGCTGGTTGATAAGCGCAAACGCAGCTGGCATGACATCTATTCCGACAGCCAGCTGGTTCGCATCCCCAAACAGAAAAAGTAACGACTCAGGCGTTGCCGGCCAGTTTCAGGCGGGCAGCCTGAGTGAAATCAAGCATGCGCTTGAGCGGGCGCACGGCCTGCGGGATCACTGAGGGCTCGACGAAGATCTCGTTGCTACCCTCGCGCAGGCACTGCAGCGTGCGTTCCAGCGTGTTCATCGCCATCCACGGGCAATGTGCGCAACTGCGGCACGCCGCGCCGTTGCCGGCAGTAGGCGCCTCGACAAAGACTTTATCCGGGCACAGCTGCTGCATCTTGTAGAAGATGCCGCGGTCGGTGGCAACGATGAAGGTCTTGTTCGGCAGGCGCTGAGCGGCAGCAATCAATTGGCTGGTCGAACCTACGGCATCCGCCAGTTCGATCACCGAGGTCGGCGACTCAGGGTGCACCAAAATCGCTGCATCCGGGTACAGCGCCTTCATGTCTTCAAGCTGCTTGGACTTGAACTCTTCGTGGACGATGCAGGCACCGTCCCACAGCAGCATGTCGGCACCGGTCTGGCGCTGGATGTAGGTGCCCAGGTGTTTGTCCGGGCCCCAGATAATCGTTTCGCCGTTGTCCATCAGGCTTTCGACGATTTCCAATGCACAACTGGAAGTCACCACCCAATCCGCCCGGGCTTTGACCGCCGCCGAGGTGTTGGCGTACACCACCACGGTGCGCTCGGGATGTTGGTCGCAGAACGCTGAAAACTCTTCCACCGGGCAACCCAGGTCCAGGGAACACGTGGCTTCCAGGGTGGGCATGAGGATGCGCTTTTCGGGGGTGAGGATCTTGGCGGTCTCGCCCATGAAACGCACGCCAGCGACCAATACGGTCTTGGCCGGGTGGGCAGCGCCGAAGCGAGCCATTTCCAGGGAGTCGGAGACGCAGCCGCCGGTTTCTTCGGCCAGGGCCTGGATCACCGGGTCACAGTAGAAGTGGGCCACCAGCACCGCGTCTTGAGCCTTGAGCTCAGCGGCGATGGCGGTACGCAGGCTCGCCTCTTCAGCGGCGCTGAGGGCCTTGGGCTGCTTGGCGTCGAGGTGGGCTTGAACCAGAAGGCGTTCGGAAATTTGCGTCATGTTCGCAAGACCTGCAGGCGCAGTTGCGCGAAAGTCGAGTGTACCACCGGCTCTGGAGCCCTTCGGGCGCCGCCGGACGAAGTGATTGTGTTCATCAAGCACGGGTTAAGGTGAAGCTGCGCAAGGCTACAGAATATCCAAGGGTTTCAAAAGCCTAATCTGGCATTCGTCGGTGCGTCTGCCGGGCAAAAAAAAGGCGCCTCCATCACTGGAGACGCCTTTTTTACAGCCGCGTCAGCGTGCCAGTGCGGACGGATCTTCCTGCAACATCACCGAAGCATGCAGACTGGCCAGGGCTTCCTTGACAGTGGACTCCTCCAGCGCATCCTTGGACTTCTTGCTTTCCTTGGCCGCGTATTCGAGCAACACCAGATAGTCGCGCTTGACCGACGCCTCTTTCGGCACCGTGGTGTCTTCCACCAACTTGCCCATCACATATTGCTGCGTGCGGGTGTTCTGGCTGGCACTTTGATCGAGGGTTGCACTGGCCAGCAGGCCGTCCTTGTAGGAAAGCTTGGCCGAACTGCTGGCCTTGTCCTGCACTTGTACGTAGCGATAGTTCTGCGACTCTGCGTTGCCGTCCAGGGCAGGCGCTTTGCCGCCCTTAAGCCCCTTATGGAAACTCGCGGACAGGCTCGACTGCTGGTCCTGGCTGACACTACGATCCAACAGGCTGTTGCCGCCGACGCGGGTCTTTTGCGAGACCTCGTAGGCGAAGCTGTCCACCTCAGACGGGCGCATCGGGTTAGGCGATTCGCTGGCCTGTTTGATGGATGCCTTGAAGTCCGCCAAGCCGGTCAGCAAGCCCTGGTCGGTCGAATTGCGCGTCAACGCTTCGGGCAGGGTAACGCCCTGTGGGTAATGGCTGTTCATGGCACTGAAAGCGTCTTTGAACATCGCCATCAGCTCTGGCTTGGCACTGCCGCGCTCCTGCGCCCGGTCGAATTGGGCGAGATAGCTTTGCAGGGCCTTGGCTTGTTGCTTGGCGTTGCCGAGGATCGCGGCGTTTTTCAGGTCGACGGCCAGGTTCAGCTCGCCGAGCGGGCCACTCATGCGGGTGGTGCGGCTTTGGCTGTCGGCGTGGAAGGCCAGGCTCAGGTCCTGGCCGTCCAGGGATTTGAGCGTGGCATTGAGGTCCACCGACGCCAGCAGCTTGGTGTCAAACTGCGTCAATTGGCTCAGGTCGAGCTTCGGTGGCATTGCCGTCAACCCATCCACGGCGGACTGGAAGGCGCTGCCCAGTTTGCCGACGGCCTTGAGCTCCTCATCGGTCAAGGTGCCACCGTCTACCGTCGCTTGCACACCCAGGCCATCGGTCTGGCTCGAGAGGCTGAAGGTGACGGTCTTGCCGCTGGCGGTCTTGATGCTGAGGCTGACCTGATTGTCGGCCTTGGTGTGCAGCAGGCCCTGATCAACTTTGATTTCACCCGCGTTCGCCGCGCGGTCGGCACTCGCGAACATCACCGACTGGGAAACCGCTGCCCCGCCCTTGGCGAACTGCGCAATCAGGCCGGCGCCCAAGCCACTGAAGCGGCTGGCCGTCGACTGCGAATTGAAGTTGGCGTTGAGCGACTTGCTGAGCGCGTCCTGGCTGTCACTTTCCCAGGCGCGCACGGTTTCTTGACCCGGTAATTGTCCGCGACGGGAATAGGTGTCGGAAAGCGTATCGGAGACGACGTTGCCCAGGCTGACGACTAAAGAGGGCCTCTTCAGGCTGACTTCAACGTTGTGCGTCAGGGTTGCAGGCGGCGTTTCTGTCGGACGGGCGATAAGCGTATTGCCGGTATTAATAGGCGAAAGCGTGGTCATGACGATCCCTGTCTTGAGCTGGACAATGCTCAATTTAACCAAGACTTCGATCGATTGACAGCACGTAGATAGCAAAGAGCCATGCCAAAAAGCTGGCTCCTTGCGGTTTTGCGAAAGTCAGAACCGGTAAGTCACCGATCCACCGAACCCATTGGCGCTGTTTTCATACTTGGCATCGTAGGTCAGCCCCACCTGGGAAAGGTTCTGATGGACCTTGATCGGCTCCTCCTTGAGGTAGGAATACGCCACATCGAACGTCAGGTTGTCGACGGGCGTCCAGCCGGCGCCCAGGCTGAAAACAGTGCGATCCCCCGTAGGAATCCGCACGGAACGGTCGGTGTTGTTGGTCGGCGTCTGGTCCACCGAGAAACCGGTCCGTAGTACCAGTTGTTTGTTGACCCGATACGCCGCGCCGATGGCGTGGGACCAGGTGTCATGCCAGTGCTGTTGTTCGGTGATCGAGCCCAGGCCGCCGAATTGAGCGGTAAGGTCGGACACGCCGTCGTTGTTGATGGTGATCTTCTTCAACTGGCTCCAACGGGTGTAGGTGCTGCCGAGGTAGAGGGTCCAGTCGTCATTCAGTTGATGGGTGACCGAGAAATCCACCGAGGAAGGCGTGGTCACGTTCAAACTGGCGTCATAACGCTGCGGGCCACCGTCAAAGGCATCGGAAATCAACCCGGAGGCGTGGGTCTTGCCGGTGAGGTGGTACACCACCTGCGAGTGGTAGGTCACGCCGATACGCGTACTTTCGAGGGGTTGCACCAGGATACCGGCGTTGAACCCGGTGGCGTTGTCGTCGCCTTTGACCTTCACGCTTTCGCCGGCTCCGCCACCCAGCGGCACATTGGAATCCAGCTCGCCACTGATGCGGTTGAAGGTCGGGCCGAAGCCTACCGACACCTTGTCGTTGAAGGCATAGCTGACCGTCGGCTGCACGGTGATGACCGAAACCTTGCTCTTGTTGCCGAAGCCATTGCCCTGGAAGCTGTGCTCATAGTCAGTCACCAGGCCGAACGGCGCATAGATGCCCAGGCCAAACGCCCAGTGCTCATCGATGGGCGTGACCAAGTAGCCCATCGGCACGGCAATACCGGGCACCATATCGCCCTTGTTGGTGCCTGGGTTGTCGGCACCGAACTGCGAGGAACTGGCGTTCTTGATATCGGTTTTGGCATCGAGGTAAGTCGCACCGAGACTGACTTCATTCTGCTTCAAGCGAGACATGCCGGCGGGGTTGCCGAACACGGTACTGGCGTCTTCGGCCGATGAGGAGCGACCGGCATAGCCCGTGCCCATTGAACTGATACTTTGTTCATTGAGCGCGAAACCACCGGCGAACAGCGGGGTTGAGGCAAGGGAAACGGCGAGCGCCAAGGCGCCTTTAAGAGTTTTGTTATTCATTATTAGGACTCGAATTGTGGGGCAGCGACGAGGAAGCTACCAACGTTCGAGCGGGGGGTTTATGAAGAGTTTTTCATGCGGAGGATTGTCGGACAATCCTATGTATATCAAAGACTTTTGTTGTTTTATCGTTTCTTTTTCTGACCTTTAACCCCGGTTGTGACCAGGCAGTTCCAGGCAGCCAACAGAGACCGCTGGCTGCCGGGTCGCCCTACACGTTCCAGTATTTATTCGCCGCCGCAATCGTCGCAAATTCCGTCGCGACCACATGGCCAATGCTGATCAGCATTGCCGCGTCATTGGCATACACATCGCGCAAGCGACCGCGTACCGCTTCATCGGGTTGGGTAGCCTTGATCACCAGCCGCGCCATTTTGATAGCCAGCTCGCGCCCCTCTTCGGGAGTTGCGGTGACCAGTGAATTGTTGGGTATCAGACTCATCAGGCATTTCCTTTTTTTAGATCGCACAGTGCGATGGCGCAGAGGATTCTAATCACTGTCGAGCCATATTGACAATATTTGTTGTCGTTATTGTTTTTTCTCCATGAACTGGATTTGTTAACGCTATACTCGCCCCTCCCAATCGCCAGCGAACCTGACCGCCCGTGAGTACCAAAAGTGACATCCTGCAGCTTCTCCAGCGCGAGCCACTGACCGTGGTGCAGCTCTGCGAACTTCTGGCCGTGACCCGCAATGCCGTGATCGTGCAGCTCAAACAGCTGGAGTCGGAGGGGTTGGTGCGCCGCAGCAAGATCCGTCCGCCTAACACTGTGGGCAAGCCTCCCGTGATCTTCGAAGCCGCACCGGGCAGCGAAGACGTCACCTCAACGGCTTATCAAATTCTGCTCACGCAGTTGCTGGCCACCCTGAAGGACCGCTACAACGTCGACGAGCTGGGTGATGTGCTGGAACAAACCGGCCGCCAGTTGGCCCAACGCGCTGGCCTAGCCAACCCCGTGGATTTTGACAGCGGCTTGCGTGCGGCCATGACGGCCGCCGACGCCTTGGGCGCGAGTACCGAGGCGGTGCCCCAGGGAGGTGGTGTGATGGTGCGCAACTTCACCTGCCCAGTGGGCAGCGTGGTGCGTGAAGAACAGTGTGTGTGCAGGGCGATGGCCGCGTTCTTTTCCGAAGCCACCGGGATGCCGGCGAGCGAACAGTGCTTGCGGGAGGATCGGCTGATTTGTCAGTACTTTATTGAGCACAGCGCCTGACAGGATTTCCCGAGAAATAAAAAAGGCCCCGGACTCTTTACGAGCCGGGGCCTTTAACGTTTCGAACAGGCAAAAAAAAACCCGGAAATCCTCACTTGCGTGGGCCTTCCGGATTTTCTAAACCGCCAAAAATGGTGGGTCGTGTGGGATTCGAACCTACGACCAATTGGTTAAAAGACAATTGAGGCGTTGGATTACGGAAGTTTCAGCAAAAGCCTCTACAACGCGCGTTCTGTCTGGCGTCGCAGCCTCTAATGAACCCACATTAGAGGCTACAGACCATGAAAACCACTGCTATCGCAGATACCAAAGGCGGCGTGGGCAAGACCACCGTCTGCGCGAACCTTGGCGCTTTCTGCGCCGACGCCGGGCTTCGAACACTGCTCATCGACCTTGACCCTACTCAACCCTCCCTCTCGTCGTATTACCCCCTGCTCCAAGAGGCAGAGGGCGGTATTTACGACATGCTCGCGTCCAACGTCATTGATCCTGCTCGTGTCATTTCCAGCACCACGATCTCGAATCTGTCGTTGATCCTCTCGAATGACGTTAACAACCAACTGAACAACCTACTTCTACAAGCGCCCGATGGACGGTTGCGTCTCCACCACCTAATGCCAGCATTCCAGGATCAATTCGATCTGGTGTTGATCGACACTCAGGGGGCCAAGTCGATCCTGGTGGAGATGGCAGCCTTGGCGTCGGACCTGGTGGTCTCGCCCCTTGAACCGAACATGCTCGCTGCTCGGGAATTCAACCGCGGGACGTTGCAGATGCTGGATGGCCTTCGCGCTTACGAACGGCTGGGTATGAAGATCCCGCCCGTGAAGATCGTATTCAACAGCACCGACCTGACCAACGACGCAAAAATGATCGAGCAATCGGTGAGGGAGGTCTTCAAAGACAGCTCCACGATCAATGTTCTGGAAAGCACCGTACCGGCTGCTGTGGTGTTTCGAAACGCTGCGTCCCTAGGCAAACCCGCTCATCGCTTGGAATACCGGCAACCCGCCCACCGTGAATCTCCCTCAGCTTTGGCGGTTATCAAAAGGTTGGCGATCGAGGTCTTCCCAGAATGGCGCGCACGCTTCGAATTGGTCACTCAGGAAGCGGTGATATCGCTTGTGAAGGGGGCACGTTGAGATGGCGAAGACTCCAATCACCGAAGCAAAAACCATCACCGCCGAGGTTGTGCTTGAGCTGAGTACGTACCACAACGCCAAAGACCTACGCAGCCTGCAAAGCAAGCTCACATCCACCGCTCGGGAACTCCATGGTTTCTCCAATAGCATCACGCTACGCGGCCGGATCGCGGGAAAATTGAGTTTTGAACAACGCCAGCTTCTTCGAGATGCGGCCAAACTGATTGAGTCCATCGGACTCAACATAGAACACGCGAAGGAGAAACGTCAGCGCTCTGAGGTGGCAGCCAAAATACGCCAGAAAGACCGTGATACTGCGGCGAAGAAACTTGTTGAATATGCCTATCCGCTACCCAGCGACACCCTTGGGCATAAGCTGGAAATCATTCGGCTGGCATTGGTGTTGAATCGAGCGGGATGCTTTCAGTCATTTTATTCGCCAGTTGAGTTTTCACTCAAATATCGGAATTACGTCACCGACACACCTAAAGTCATTGCTCGGAAACGCCAAAAGCTTTTTTGGGAAGCCAGGGTTTCCGCATTACGTGCCGACCTGAAATACGAAATTCAAGAACACCTGGCAATACAGAGTGAGGCGACTACTCAGGAGCGTTTCCTCGCCTTGCAGCGGCAGGTTGAGACATTTTATGTCCAGGTTTCAAACGACCCTTACGAAATCGAAACCCTCCAGCTTTGGTCGCAAGCCCTGTCCACGACAGAAATGCTGGAGGCTGATCAATGATGGACCGGCAGAAAGTCCTCGACCGCGTCGCCAAGTGCTTCGCCTTGGCCAACTCAAGCGGCGCCTCACCGAACGAGGCTCAAACTGCGCTGCGTCAGGCTCGAGCCCTGATGAAGCAGTACAACCTCGAAGCCATCGAAATAGCAGCTCACTCTATTGGGGACGTCAGCGTACCCACCGGCACCCGTCGCGCACCTCAAGACTGGCTGCACCACCTTGCCCTGATCTGCGGGCAGGCGTTTGACTGCAAACACCTCGCGTATCACAGCCAGGTGCAGGGCTGGTCATTCAAGTTCCTAGGCCAGGGCATTTCGCCAGAACTTGCAGCCCATGCCTACTCAGCGCTTCACCATCAACTGGTGGCAGCACGGCGAGAGCACGTCACGCGGCAAAAGCGCTGCCTGCTAAAGACCAAACGCCGCCGGGGCTTGCTGTTCACTGAGGGATGGCTGAACGCGGTGAACTACAAAGTCGCTAAGTTTGCCGGCGCGATGGACGATGAAGCCGACCAGGCGATAAACACCTACCTGGCACACCATCACCCGACACTCAAGACGTCCGAGATCCAGTCTCAAAAAGCCAAAGGACACGACGCCAACTCGTTGGAAGCCGGATGGCGACAGGGCCAGCAGGTGCAACTCCATCGAGGCGTGGGCAAGACACGTCAGGCCGAACTGGAGTACGTGGAATGAACCACCTCGACTTGTCACCTCCCTACTCTATAGAAGCAGAGCAAGGTGTTTTGGGCGGGTTGCTGCTGGACAACAACACCTGGGACCTGCTGGCGGACAGACTGGACTCTGTGGATTTCTTCCGGCATGAGCACCGATTGATCTTCCAGACGATTGCGACGCTTGCCAGCCAGGCCATTCCATTCGACGTCGTGACAGTGCTCGATGCTCTTGAAGTGCCCGAGGAGGCTGGCGGCCTCGGCTACCTGGGCGAGTTGGCTAAAAACACACCCTCGGTCGCCAACATAGAGCATTACGCATCCATCGTGCGTAATCGCTCCCGCCTTAGGCAGTTGATGTCGCTCGGCTACCAATGCTCCCGCCAAGCGACAGATCCTCAAGCCAATGCCGCCGATGTTCAGGAGTCCATTGAACAACAGCTGTTCGCTCTCGGCGGAGACAAAGCCGCATCGGAATTCATAAACATCCACCAGTGCCTGATAAACGTCGTGGAACAAATCGACGAACACTTCAACGGCAACGTGACGGTGACCGGTGTGCCTTCGGGCTTCGATGATCTGGATGCGAAAACTTCAGGGTTCCAGGACGCGGACCTGATCATTCTCGGCGCACGACCGTCGATGGGGAAAACCGCTTTGGCCTTGAACTGCGTGGACGCGGCTCTGCAAGCGAAGCCAAAACACACGGTTCAGATTTACAGCCTGGAGATGCCTGCAAAGGCACTCATTTATCGGCTGGTGGCCATCCTTGGCCATCTTGATCTTGGAAAGCTCCTGAAGGGAAAGCTCGACGATGACGATTGGCCAAAGTTGACCTCTGCGGTAGCGCGCATAAACAGCTATGGCGAGCGACTGGTCATTGATGACGCCTCAGGCATGACGCCTGCTGCCCTACGAGCCAAATCACGCAGAGCAGCGAGACGCTTCGGCCACCCTTCTCTCATTCTGGTCGATTACCTGCAAATGATGAACTGCCCTGGTCAGGAAAATAGAGCCAATGAAATTGGCGCCATCTCCCGCGCGCTGAAGGCCTTGGCCAAGGAGATGAACTGCCCGGTGATGGCCCTCTCCCAACTCAACCGTGAACTGGAACGCCGCCCGAACAAACGCCCGATCAACGCGGACTTACGTGACGGCGGCTCCATAGAACAGGACGCCGACCTGATCATGTTCATCTATCGAGATGAGTGCTACCACCCCGAGACCGAGCATAAAGGCGTTGCTGAAATCATCATCGGCAAAGCCCGCAATGGGCCCACCGGTACCGTCAGAACAGCGTTCATCCCCCACCAAACCCGTTTTGCGAATCTAAACGCCAACAGCGCCTGGCAAGGAGCCGCTGTATGAATGCTTTAACGCTGCCAGGTATCACCCATTGGTGCCTCTGCTGCAAGACTCACCACACCCACCAGCAGGTTCGACACTGCATACCTCACCCAACGCCTTATGAGGAGGAGGTTGAGGTGCTGGTTTGCCCCTACTGCGGCAGTTGCGACGTTGAAGAGTTGATCGATGCGCCACTTCACCTGACCCATCCGTCCCTGACGCAGCACTACAGCGTGGTGTTCCGAGTCCCTGGAGCCCGTGAAGCCGCACGTCAATTTCTGTATGAACTCGGGACCAAGTTTCCTGGCGATCAGACGCAGATTGTCGCGATCCAGACAGGCCACGCCTTGGCTAAAGAGGGGTCGGAACCATGATCGCCAGCCAATTACGTGGCGGGGGCGAAAACCTTCGTCAGTTGGTCGTTTTTGCTGAGGCTAACGGCTGGACGGTGTCACGCACACGAGGCGGCCACATCCGGTTTACCAAGCCTGGGCTTGGGTCGATCTACACCTCATCAACTTCCAGCGACTATCGCGCTGGACTTAACGCCAAAGCACGCCTTCGTCGTGCTGAACGCGCCATGCCCCAAAGCATCCAGGAGGAATAATGATGTCGAACCCACAACCCCGTAAACGTGACGAAAAATTCGTTGTTCGCCTTCCGGCGGGCATGCGCGATCAGATCGCAGCAAGGGCGAGCGAGAACGTGCGGTCCATGAACTCTGAATTTGTTCATCGCCTGCAAGCCACAACCAAACTGGAAGCAGATCTGGACCGTGCGCTACGCACCATTGATCAGCTATTGGCAATCACAGGTGCAGAGCGTTCTGGAGACGGGACATGAAAGAGTCCCTGATACAGTCCATGAAGGAAAAGATCATGCAGCCGGCGTTTGAATCCAAGGCCCCGGTAGTCGCGCGCATGAGCGACCCACTCGTCGACACGCCAATGGTGCTCACGCTGGATGAAACTCTGCCCTATGACGAAAACCCGCGAACCACACGCAACCCCAAATATGACGAGATAAAAGACTCGATTCGTCAGCGCGGCCTTGACGCCCCTCCTCCGGTTACTCGAAAACCTGGCGAGGAGAAATTTCGTATTCGGAATGGGGGGAACACGCGGCTAGCGATTCTCAACGAGCTGTACCAGGAAACGGGAGAAGAGCGGTTCTTCAAGTTTCACTGCCTTTTCCGGCCATGGGACGCGGATCGGGGGGAAATCATTTCTCTCACCGGGCACCTGGCAGAAAACGACCTACAGGGAGAGCTGCTGTTCATTGAGCGTGCCATGGGGGTCGAAAGAGCCAAGACGTTGTATGAGGCAGAATCACAAGAGAGTATTTCCCTGCGGGAGCTTTCACGTCGTCTGGCTGCTGACGGCTATCCCGTTTCTGCATCTCATTTGAGCCGCATGCAAGAGACCATCCGGCATCTTCTCCCCTCGGTTCCTGGACTACTGTATTCGGGGTTGGGAACAGATCGAATCATAAAACTGTTGGCGCTAAGAAAATCCGCCCTTTTGTGCTGGGAACGAAACACCCAGGACAACGACAAAAGTTTGAGTTTCGAAAGAGTTTTCCAGGATGTCCTGACACAGTTCGAGGGTGATGCGGAGGAGTTCTTATTCCCACGTTTCCAGGATGAGCTGATCCATCAGCTTAAAACGCCCCTCGATCTTGGTTACGAGAAAATCCTTTTCGATATCACGCAGAATCAGGATCAACTGCGTCGTGCAACGCCGGTCATTGAAACCCCAGCACCAACGCTTGATAGCACGGCCAGCAAGCAGGCAAAAAAACAGCACTCCTCAGACGATCGAGTTAACTCGCTGGAGCCAGAAACGCAGAATCACAGCGAACAACCAATACACGCTCCCCCTGCACTATTGCCATTACCCACCTCGCAGATGAGTGCCGAGGAAGTGCAATTACGGCTCGAAGGTCATGTTGTCACCCCAGTGTCGACAACGGCCAAAGTGGTGCAAATAAAACAGCGTCTGGCAGCAATTGACGGCGAAGAGCTTCCCGACTTCAACACCAACGCGCTCGTGGCGATTCCTGTGCAAGCCGGTGGCCTGCACCCCATTTCTGATCTTTGGTATATCGAGCGTGAGATCGATACACCCGAACTGCTCCGCATCCACATTGCGCAGTTGGCCAGGGAGATTCTCAACTCTGTGAATGCCCCCGGCGAGGCCCACGCCGTTAAAGGAGGGATTGGATTCGCCTACAGCCACGCCGATGATGAAGCAGAAATGTCGGTTACCGCTCAACACACCGTGACGTTGCTGCATTCATTGAGCGGATCGGTTGCGATCGCGCTGACTGCAATCACCCAACAGCCCGAACTGCAGATCGGCGCTCTCGCCGACTTCGAATTCGCCGCTGGCCTTGGTCAGCTCCTGTTGGGGCAACCACTCGCCAAAGATCAGCCCCCTAGCCATTCAGGCCGCCTGAGCGATGAAGCACTTGTGAAGCTATTTCGTGTTATTCGCCTGTCAAGGCGCCTGATTGATCTTGAAATCACGGCTCTCCAAGACCCTGCGTACAAGATCGACAATTGATGAGAAGCGTTCACCAGAGGAAGTCGTAATGTCCAAGACGCCGATTAATGAGGCCATCCTGTCTCAAGTGCTCCACAACATGCGCAATGGTCAGCTACGACGCTGCATAGAAATGGGCCTGGAACCCGAACTACTCGCCCAACTCCAGCAGCCGTCGGTATTGAGTTTACTGCTCAACACCCCTGTTTCCTGGTGCACGGTGACCATTGATGGAGATATGGTGAAAAAGCTTCTCAACGGAGCCCAACGTTCAGATGAAGAGGTTCGTATGCTTGAGCGCGCCCTGCGTCTTGGCGCGACCACGCAGATGCTGCAACAGTTTTTCGGCCTATCCCCGCAAGATGTTGCTCTTCAACGTCTGATGATGGGCATTACCGCACGTCGTGGCCGTTGGCGCGAATTCAGCGAGGAGATGGATACGCAGCTTTGGTATCGCTGGACTGACCTGATGAAGGAACATCACGTCGACTTAAAGGACACCTCAGCCCTACTCAATGTCGCTATGTTGGTGGCTGAAGAGCTGAATGCACCTCAGAAAAATGGTGCAGAGGATGATGGTCACGACAGCCTCAGCCTGGCCGTCATCTGGAACCGTATTCAAAACTGGATCAGGGAGGGCCTCTATCCTCCTCCCAACGGTGGCATCTGGAATCCCCGTAAACTGCGAATGCTCAAGACTCCACACCAACGTGGACGGCTCAAAACATCGGCAGAAGGTGATGCCGAGCTATGAAGGTTTCCCGACTTCCATTGTCGTCGATTTTGGACTCGGCCAAGGGTCACCTTGAGGCTCACTTACTGAAGAAAAAAGATGAGGCGGCTCCCGGAGCCCAAGGCGCCTCCTCCTACTCAGGCATTATCTTTAGCGGAAATCCTCATGAGACGGTGCCCCGCCGGCTATTGCTGGACAATCGGCTCAGCCCCCTAGAGAGAAATACCTGGCAGGTGTTTCGTCTGTTGATCAATGACGATGGCCTGACAGCATTTCCCACCTATGACCAACTGCGGCCCTACCTAGGTATGCACCCCGGAAAGCAGGCCTCGCGGGAAACCATCTCCAAAGCATTGGTTCTGCTCCGCCTGACACGTTGGCTCAGCCTGGGCAGACGTTTACGCAATGACCTCAGCGGCCAGATCCAGGGCAACGTTTATCTACTGCATGACGAGCCGATAACGCCAGCTGAAGCCATAGAGCTCGACAAGGATTACCTACAGCTACTCACCCAGTCCGTTAACCATCAGACCAAGGTGATTCGAGAAGTCGCCCAGATTGCATTGAGGGAGTTCGCGGCAGACTCCGATGTTGGTCAGCGTTTGCCAACTCGTCTAGACATCATCGAATCTCATATCAACGAGCAGCCTTGGGCAAGCGATCTGGCTTCAGCATCTCCCGAAGCACCTGAGTTCGGAATCCGAACTCAGCAAAACAACTCCCCGCTATCACTGAGTTCGGATTCCGAACTCAGTGAAAAAAGCCTCACAGAAACCATTCCCGCGCCCAGTTCGGAATCCGAACTCAGTGGAAAATCGCGGAGTACGCACTCAGTTCGGAATCCGAACTCATATAGTACGTATACAAATACAAACAAAGATGTTTGTAAAAAGCTTGTACATGTACCCCCTGACTCGCAGGAAACCGCTGGAGACTTTCTCGCGGCGATGCACCGTCTGCCGCCAGATCAAAAACACACGGCATCGCAGGCACTGCAAAAAGTCCCAGAGAACTTGAGACCGGCGCTCGTTGAGCAATGGGCACACCGATGCAACTTGGGTGATGTTCGCAACCCGCTTGGCTACCTGATGACCCTAGTCACCAAGGCAGTACGCGGTGACTTCAACAGCCAGTGGGTACCTGGCGAGATGCCTGCGACGAATAACGGTCTTGCAGGCCAAGCAGATACGGCTACCGGTCAGAGCACGCCTGCTCCAGAGGCAGGTCATCAACCTAACATCGTAAATATGCCCCCCAGCGCGGAATCGATGAAGACAGCGAATCAGCAACTCAGTGAAATGATGCTGCTTTTGAGAGCTGTCCAGCGGAATTCGCCTGACCGTCGGACTTGATCAGGGAGCCGCTACGGAATCCTGGCCAAGTGATGTGCGCCACATCACTCGGCCAGGATCCGGCACCTGAGTTGGTAGCAACACAGGTGTTGTGGCCCACAACACCCAGCCAGGATCCGGCAGCAGGGTTGGCAGCAACGCAGGTGTTGTGGCCCACAACACCCAGCCAGGCCCTCAACCGAACAGCAACAAATCCCCTTCCGTCGTAAAACCTATTTCTTGCTGCTCCCCCACCAGCCCGGTTGCAGCATGAGCACATTCCCGTCTTTCCAAGGATCAACCGCACCATGGCTGACAGTCTGCGTTTCAACATCGGTTCACTGCGCAGTGACGTGAACCTGACGCTTCATACCCACCACGCAGCCCGAATCTGGGTAGGGCGCCCAAAAAACGAGCTGAAGCCCGGCATCATCGGGTTAACCGGTTTTTGCAATCTCATTAAAATCATTTCTCGCGGGGCGTCACAGGATGACCCGTACTCGGACTGGTGGCTGCTCCAGTTGGAAGAGAAGGTCGAAGGTTCGAGTGTTGCGCTGAGCGAGATCAAAGAACGCCTGAACTCCGTTATGGCCACCCTCCCCCCGGCCATCAGCATCAGCGAGAACCTCTCCATTCAGCCAGTCAGCTTACCGCTCTACATTGCCAACCCCATCGGCTTCAAGGCCGCCTCACTGCTAGCCGATTATGACGAGATCGTCAGGCGCATCCTGCTCGGCCACCATGTCGGGCTGGTAGGCCGGCGCGATATGGAAGGCTGGATTGATGAAGGCGCAGCGCTGATGCGCAAACTCTTCGGGCCTGGCCCAGCTCTACAAGTACTCCGGTGCCGCACGCGACGACTTCGCCGCCAACAACGCCAAAGCTGAAGCCGCCCGGAAAATGTACGAGCGATACGGAGAACTGCCGCAGGACATCCTTGAAGGCACCCGCCGCTCGAACTTCGCTCCACCGATCATTCGCGGCCAGCAGGCGAACGAGATGGAAGATGATTTTGATGACATCACTGAGGGCTGATCAATATGGCCCAGCCCACGCCCAACCATGGATCGCTGCAACAGACCGCCTTCCAGCCACTGCAACAGGAGGCCTTCCAGCGCCTGCAACAGGCTGCCTCACTAAAGGGCCTTTTAAAGCCTTTTAAAGGTAAGGGGGAGCTGGCCCAGTTTGCCGATCTATGTCGAGCCCAAGAGTTAGAGTTGAAAGCGCTTGCCCAGGAAGTGCTGAACCAAGCTCGGCGGTATCCATTCACGCTGGTGGCAGTCCGACTGACCGAACAGAACACCCAGGCCGGCACCCAGTTTCTGAGATGGCAGCAGGTAACTGATCGTCGGATGGGCGTGGGGGTCTGGGCTGAAATGATGGCTGCTCCAAAAACACCGGAATCATTGCTGCAAGATCTTTACGCCATAGAGCTTCAACGCATCACGCTCAATATGCAGATGAGCCTGGTGCACTCAATCGGCAAGCAGGCCGCTGAGTGTGTAAAAAAAATGGGCCAGGCAGAGGCTGTATACGACGCTCGGTTGCAGCAGCTCAGCAATCCACCCCAACACATCTAACCTCGGAGAATACTCATGGGTACCCCCGTACAAGGCTGGGAAGGCAATATCGGCTCCACACCGGAGTTCAAGGAATTCCCCAACGGCAACAAAGACCCGCGCCGACTCTTGCGAATCAACGCTTACTTCGATAACTCTATTCCAGATGGCAAGGGGGGATATGAAGACAGGGGCGGGTTTTGGGCAAGCGTGGAGTGGTGGCACAAGGACGCTGAGCACTATGCCCAGCTTTTTCAGAAAGGCATGCGTGTGATGATTTCTGGTCGTGCGGTGATGGATCGCTGGAAAAACGATGACGGAGAGTTTCAAGCGTTAAAAATCCAAGCCAATCGAATTGGTATGTTGCCGCATCGGGTCACGATGGTGAACCTCGCGCCGTCGCAGACTCAAACCTCGCTGCAGTCCAACGGGCCTCAGCCAGCACCGCAACCGACCTCTGGATCTGATGATTATCCGGACCCTGATGAGCTGTTTGATAGGGGGTGAAATTTTTCCGGCCCATTCGTGACGCTGCTGGTGTTAGGGGAGCTGACTCATCGGCTCCTCAACCTTGTTCGCTAACCGATGAAACTCGGAGCTACGATTCCTGAGTAATTACCTCCCCCCGATGCCTGGTCCTCAATATTAAAAAGCCAGTACGCTGCGTACGATTTGCCTGATACTACACGCCGTCACTCGGCCTAAATCAGGACTTTCGTTCATGGACGACTTTCTACAAATCTCGGCACTGCTGCGCGCAAGACATCAGCGGCCGCCAGGCTTCAACCTCTTTTCAGTACTGCGCAGTTCAAGTGACGAGGTTCGGCTTCACTCGCGTTTCCTGGCATTCTTGCTCGACCCAAAAGCTAGCCACAATCAGGGAACAGCTCTGCTGAATCTCCTGTTGAAACGAGTGGGAATCCAGAACTTCGATTCAAAGAGTGCGAATGTCGAGGTCGAGTACAAGAACATCGACATCCTCGTTCGCAACCAATCCAATCAAGCAGTTATCATCGAGAACAAGGTCTACGCCCGCGACCGTGACGAGCAGTTGTGGGACTACCATCAGCAAATGCTGGGGGAAGGCTACCGCGATATTTGGACCTCATATCTCACCCTCGATGGTGCCGAGCCCAGTGAACAGAGCAAAAAGTCGCTGCCTGTAATTCTTCTCAGCTACGAAGCCGAGATCATTTCTTGGCTGAAGGACTGTATCCCACTGGTTGCCCGAGAGCCCGGCGTGCGGGAAAGCATTTTCCAGTACATCGAACTACTCCAAAAGCTTACATCCAGCGACCAGAGCGAGATTTACATGAGCAAGCTGAAAGAGCAGATTTTGCAGGGCGAAAACATCTTCGTAATCGCTGACATCAATCATGCATTCCAATCTGTTTTGGCCGACCTTCAATTTGATATTTGGGAGCGCATGACGGCTTACCAAACGCGCCAGTATCCGCACCTCGGCAACCCTGTTGTCTCAGCCACGAAGGAAGCAGTTTCTGACTTTTATAAAAAGGCAAAAAACAATAAATACATCGGGCTCATCTTCCCCTTCAACTTTATGCAGGGTGGCGTGTACATCGAGGTCAACCACCGGCTTTACGTCGGTTATTGCTGTGATGGTGGGCAGTATCCCGTAGACCGCGAACGCCTATTTGATCTATGCCGGGATATCGCACCCCGCAATCGTAATACGAGCACTCTGTACTGGAGATACTCAAAAATTGATGTGAACCTCCATGCCCCCTCCAATGAAGACTTGGCACTCCTTCGAGATCCGGAAATGAGGGAATCGATTGCCATCAGCTTGATTGATGACGCCCACGAACTCTGGCAGCGTGCTCACCAGAAATTTGCCTGACCACAGAAATAACATTCCAGGAAGACCACATATGGCAAAGGGCTGGAGCAACGAAGAGCTTCTCGCATCTGTTGAGGCCTACCGACAAATGGCAGAGAAGCACGAGGCCGGTGTTGGCTACTCGAAAAAACAGGTCTACAAGGAACTGGCCTCTCGATTTGAGCGCACACCGAAAGCCTTCGAATACAGAATGCAAAACATCTCTGCAGTGTTCGATGAGCTGGGTTTGCCATGGATACCCGGCCTGAAACCTGCCGTGAATGTGGGTACCGCGATGAAGGCGACGCTGATCCAGTTCATTCAGGGCAAGACTCCCGAGGATGACAAATGGCCTGAAGGCCTGGAAGACAGTAGCAACTGGGAGAAAGCCCTTGCAGCTGTGGAACAGCTTGGAGGCAGCGCCAGTCGAAAACAGGTCGAAGCTTGGATTCTCGCCCGAAACCCGACGTACAACTCCAAAAATTTGGCCGACCTCTACATGATGTCTGTTAACTCCCGCGCCCGCACGGGCTACTCACCAAACGAAAAGCCCCGACGGACTGATCAGGGCAACCGCTACGACAGACTGTTCAAAGTCGGTAAGGGCACCTTTGAACTTTATGATCCTGCCAAGCATGGCATTTGGGAAATTTACCCTGACGCATTATCGGGGAGCCGATTTGGTGTGTCTGTTCGCCAGGTTACGAATCCTGTTGAAGAAGCACTTGCTGTCGCCCAGACTGCTGCAGAGCAAGCGGACATCTTTGACCCCACAGACGTCGCTGATGCCAGAAAGCGCGTGACCGCCGACATCATCCGTCGTCGAGGGCAGCCCGCTTTCCGCAAAGCGCTATTGCAAGCCTATGGTGAAGCTTGTGCTATCACAGGCTGCAATCTGACCGCTGTACTCGAAGCCGCGCATATCCACCCTTACAAGGGCGATCACACCAATGTTGTATCAAACGGGTTGCTATTACGGACGGACATTCACACCTTGTTCGACCTGGGGCTGATCGCCATTGAGTCCGACACGATGCTCGTACGGGTGTCGCCAAAGCTGGAGGGCACCGACTACGACAAACTAAATGGATCTCTGCTTCGCCAACCCGAACACCACGCTCACCGAGTGAGCTCAGACGCCTTGGATTGGCACTGGAGCCAGTGCGGTTGGTGCGATTGAGGATGGAATGCGACTGCCTGGGAGGTTCAAAACGTGGGAACCGTTAACCCGTAGAAGAAATCGTCCCCTCTGCGAGGGGACCGCGGATGCCCTTAGGGGTCAACCCCATCAACCGGCACGGCCGGAACCAATGGCGACGTCTGAACACCTTCGCCCAGCAAGGCAAAAGCTCCGTACATATCCAGATACTCTCAGATTAATCAAAAGTGACAATTTCGTAAACTCGCCCCGGCCCTTATCCACCAGGGGTCATATACACTCGGCGCATTCACTCGGGTTGCCAGTCGATTTGACACAGAGACGCTGATAGTCGAAAATCGGCCTCAATAGCGCCCGATCCTCTGGGGCTGGCTTGTCCAGCTCTATGTTTGGGCCTTCTTATTTTTGGAACATGGACGTTGCAGCAGCTCGCGCCACCAAAGCCATTCCGGACGTATGCAGAACTCGTTGCGTTACTGATTGGACGAGGCATGAGTATTGCCGATCCTGCTCGCTCAGAACGTAAACTCGCCCAAGTGGGGTACTACCGTCTCAGCGGGTACTGGTTCCCAGCACGTAATTTTGTGAGAGACCATCAGCAGAATGTCGTGCTGTGTGGTGTAACCAATAAACCCCTTCGACAAAACACCTTCCTCCCGGGTACAACATTCGACGACGCATTCAGTCTTTATCTGTTCGATAAAAAACTACGCCAGCTAATGCTTGATGCCATAGAGCGAATCGAAATCCATGTCCGCACTGTGACAGCCCATGAAGTCGGGTATCACGGGCCATTGGCTTATTTAGACGCCAGCTTCATTGTCCCCAAGCAAACTCAAAACTGGACGGACAGAAACAAGAAGCCGCGTAATACCTGGCTGGAATGGCTTGAGCGTCAAAAAAGCTTGGTTGCCAGGAGCCAAGAAGACTGCATCGAGTGGCACAAACAAAACCACAAGGCTATCCCGTTTTGGGTAGCAATTGAGGCGTGGGACTTTGGCACCCTTTCCAAGTACTACGAAATCCTCAAAGGTAACCACCAGAACCGTATCGCGCAGCGTCTGGGTGTATCAAATACTAGGACGCTCAAGCTATGGCTCCAAGAAATCAACACCCTGCGAAACCGCTGCGCGCATCACAGCCGCATTTGGAACCAGGCCTCATCGAACGCCCTTCCTGAGCTTCCCGCCGAGCCTTACTTCCAAGCGTTAAACTTGGATCACAATGCCATGACCCGTCTATATGGACAGATCGCTATCATCTGGTTCCTCGTACAACGTATCGGACCAAGCTCTGACTGGATCCGGCATGTCGCAGATGTCATTGACTCCAAACCTAACCTGCCTGGCTGCCCGTTCGCATCACTTGGCCTACCCTCCGAAGATGGGTTCCCACGACAGTTGTTCGGCATCTAGTTTTCAGGCTTGTCTTCAACAGCGATGCAATCGCTAGTTATCAGAAATAGCACTCAACGCCGAACAACCATTTCTCATTGCTGCCTACCCGCACGACCGCGACAGTCCTTCTCCGTACATCCGAGATGGGACACCCATGAAGCTGCTGATCATCGAAGCCCCCGGCAAGCTGAAAAAGCTCAAGCCGATGATGAAAAAACTGCGCCCCGGCGAAGACTGGGAGGTAGTCGCCAGCGGCGGGCATATTCGTGACCTTCCTGCGAAAGGTCAGGACGACACATTGATCACCACTGGCGTAGGCAAAGACCTCATGCCTGTCTACGAAGTCCTAGATAAAAGCGCCAAGACAGTACGAGCTCTCAAAGCTGCAGCGAAACAGGCCAACGAAATCTACCTGGCAACTGACCCGGATCGTGAAGGTGAAAGCATTAGTTGGCATATCCAACAAGTGCTGCGGCTCAACACTTACAAGCGGATTACCTTCAGTGAAATCACCGACAAGCGCGTTGCAGAGGCGCTGGCCAACGCTCGGCAAATAGACCTGAATAGAGTTGCATCACAGGAATGCCGACGCGTGCTTGATCGCCTGGTGGGCTACCTGGTGACGCAAGAGCTGCGCCGCCTGATGGGCAAGCCAACCTCTGCCGGCCGGGTTCAATCCCCTGCGGTCTACCTGGTGGTGTTGCGTGAGCGAGAAATTCGCAACTTCCAAGTGATCAACCACTTTGGTGTGCGCCTCTACTTTCTGAACATAACTGAGGGCACATATTGGCACGCAGACTGGCAACCGGTTCCAGATTTCGCCAACGAGGAGTTCCCCTACGTACAGGACTCCAGCCTGGCGCAGCGTGTGGCCAATGCTCGCAATGTTGTCGTCCAGTCGTGTGAGGACCGTCAAAGCGAGCGCCATCCACCCGCGCCATTCATCTCGTCAACGCTGCAACAGGCTGCGAGCAACGCGTTGAAATGGGATCCGGAAAAAACCATGCAAGTGGCTCAACGGCTATACGAACAGGGCGTCATCACCTATCACCGTACAGACAACCCCAATGTTCCAGACGAGGCCATGGAGGGGATTCGGGCAATGGCCAGCGCTTTGGGGGTAAAGACTGTCGATGCCCGCAGGCTGTTCAAAGCGGCCGAAGGCGCCCAAGAGGGTCACCCTGCAATCACACCGACTGATTGGATGGATCGCAACGCCGGTGAAAATGACGACGAACTCGACCTGTACAGGCTGATCTGGACCCGTGCCCTCGCCAGCCAGCTGGAAGCCGCCGTATACGACGTGCGCACAGCGATGCTGCTCGGTATCGGGCCACAAGGTAAAACGCTGAACTTCACCGCCAAAGGCCAAACCCTGCGGTATCCCGGCTGGCTCAAATTACTCAAGGCAGACGATACGGACGACGAGCAGGATCCAGAAGCGAGCAATCCAGTGCCTGCTCTGTCCCCCAAACAAATTCTCAGTGTGCATTCCGGCGAACTGCTGCAAAAAAAAACGCAATCACCGCCCCGCTACACCAAAGCCAGTTTGATCAAGGAAATGGAGCGCCGTGGCATTGGCCGTCCCAGCACCTTCGCGTCAATCCTGAAGAACATCACCAGCAAAGGCTTAATCGAAGAAAAAAGCCGCAAACTGGTACCCGCCCCGCTGGGGGAAGAAACCATTAGCAAGCTTGAAGGCTTTTTCAGCTTCCTAGAGCTGGATTTCACCCGGGAGCTGGAGCGTGACCTGGACAGGATTGCTTTGGGCCAGGACACTTACGGCGCGGTGGTCGCACGTCTTTACCAGCGACTGGAGGGCGAACTGTCGCAGCAACGAGGATTACCGAGCGTTGGCTTGAATTCATCTTTCCGCACGGCTCAATCGACAACCCTATACACGTGCACCAAATGCCAGCAGCCTCTCGTCAGAAGGCAAAAAAAGGGCGATGGCAGCTATGATTTCTGGGGCTGCACAGGCTTCAAATCCAATGGCTGCAAAGTCAGCTATCCCACCGTGAACGGCAAGCCTAACTTCGATAAATCAAGGGGGATGTAACCCCGTGGCTCAGCCGACGTCACGAGCGAGCAGCGGCCGTCCACGCCTAATGAACCGCCAACCCCATCTGCTTGGAAGTGTGGTGTTCGATGGCTACGACTTCGGGCTCCAGCTGCAGTTTCTAGAAGGCGCCAACAAACTTCTGCTCGAACGTGGCGGCTTTTACATTCGCAACAGCGATCATCCAATGCACCGGTTCTGGCGTGTGCCCAAGGACAAACTGCTGAGTGGATTAGACATCTTGTTTCATCGGTTAA
Organism: Pseudomonas azotoformans; assembly: GCF_001579805.1. Taxonomy (NCBI): domain Bacteria; kingdom Pseudomonadati; phylum Pseudomonadota; class Gammaproteobacteria; order Pseudomonadales; family Pseudomonadaceae; genus Pseudomonas; species Pseudomonas azotoformans. The sequence goes on from NZ_CP014546.1 coordinate 6,823,432, forward strand.
TGGAACTGGCGGACGGTCGACTTCAGGACAGCTGGCAATCGTTCTACCAGAAGATCGAAACCGCGCAGAGCGCGCCTAATCGCCAGGTATTCACTCATGGCATGAGGCTTCGCCTCGCCCCCCTTGCTCAAGGCGGCGTTCTGTTATCTGGTGACTACCACCCTGGCGCAGTCGCCGTTACGCGCCGCATGCGTGGGGTCTTTCTTGGTCAGTCCAAATCCTGGCGAATCGAGGCCAGCGCCGAGCTGGTGCGCAGCAACCTCATTCTTGAGTTGGGAATAGCAGAGGACCAATTCGAGATCCTGGACACGGTTCAAGAACTGCTGACCGACGGATCTATTGTTCCCGCCGATACCGTCACCCGCATCAGCCTCGGAGGGCCGCCCCAGGAGCGAAACGCGCCATCAGTGCAGGAGGATGTCTCAACCGATGTGTACCTCGCGGCCATTCCAACTATTGAACGTACCGAGATCACTGCCGAAAAAATCGCTTTGGAGCTGAACAGTCACTCACTTCTGGATCATCAGCCCGCCGGTATCCAGCACCTTCTGCAACGCACCAGTGCGTTGCTGGCAGACGACATGGGACTTGGTAAAACGCGCCAGGCCATCATTGCTGCTGCGATCAGAGCTGTTGATCGGCCCGTTTTGGTAATCACGCTGTCGACATTGATCATCAACTGGAAGCGGGAAATTCAAATGGTGTACCCACAGGCGCGTATCGGTATGCAAGTGTTTGACCCGTCGTCTCAGTGGATCATCACCAACTACGAACGGCTGGGTGACTATGTGCTGCGGGCAGGCCACTTCGAGGTGATGATCATTGACGAGGCTCATCGTTTGAAAGAGCCCACAGCCGCCTGGACACGTCATGGGTTCGACATTGCGGCCAAGGTGCCCAACCGTTACCTGTTGACCGGTACACCGGTCCTTAATCGAGAATCTGAGCTGCATACCCTGCTGCGCCTGTCGGGCCATCCGGTTGGGCAGTTGCCGCTCAAGGCGTTCTGCGAGCAGTTCGCCGGCAGCCAGGACTTTCGCAAAAACCTGCGCGACGCCATTGGCGACTGGATGCTTCGTAGACGCAAGGATGTGCTGCCAGGCCTGAAGGGCAAACAGCGGCAGACATTACCCGTTGAACTGCCCGCAGAGCAGCGCCACGAATATGACCGGATTCGATGTGAGGACAGGCCGGGGCTCGCCAGATTAGGGGCATTGCGTCAGCTGCTGGAGCAGGCAAAGGTTCGGGTTGTGATGGAGTTGTTGAGCGAGCTGGATGTGGAGGACAAAGTCATACTGTTCTGCGAATTCAAAGGCACCGTAACAACCCTTCACAAGCTTTGTGAGGAGGCTGGCTACGGCTGCGCCACAGTGGTTGGCAGTGACACTGTCACCAAACGGCAGAAGGCAATCGACAAATTTCAATCCGATCCATTGACGAGAATTTTCGCCGCTACTACCTCGGCAGCCGGAACAGGCAATAACCTGACCGCCGCGAATTACGTGATGTTTCTTGGACTACCCTGGACGCCCGGTACGCAGGACCAGGCAGAGGATCGCGCCTATCGCAATGGCCAATTACGAATGGTCGTGGTGAAAATCCCGTTGATTGAAAACTCCATCGATCAGATGCTATGGCAGATGCTGCTCGACAAGAGGCAGTTGGCCCAGGACCTTATTGAGCCTGACATTGCGGCGACGAATAGAGCAAACCTGGCAGCCCGTCTTTAGTCGGTACTGCCCGTCCAACCAACTATTACCCTGCCCCCTTAGAATCTGTTTACTGCTGCTGCACAGTCTTCCTACTGCCAATGTGCTCTCACCATCAACAGAGGCTTCTTGGCACATGATCAGGCACTTCATCGCTCTCGCGTTTCTCGCACTTGTCGCCGGCTGCACGGCGCAGACTACGGACCAAACACCCACACCAGAGGTCGACAGTCATCGCAGCACTGAACCGCTTAAACCGGATCTATATGCTGACGGCGCCGTAGCAGAAAAAGAACCTGTCGTGCGCTACGGGCGCTATACCTTGGTCCGTACCTTGCCCAGCGCCGACCAGCGCGACTTATTGGCTCAGATCATCGACGTCAGCATTCCGGCCAACATGCATCCGAGCGTGGGTGACGCCATGCAGTACGTTCTGGATCGCTCGGGGTATTCTCTGTGTGCGATGGACGCCGACCTGGCCAGCAATCTCTACAGTCGGCCGTTGCCATCATCCCAATACAAGCTAGGCCCAATGACTCTGCGCAATACACTGCAAGTGCTAGCTGGCCCTGCATGGCAAGTGAGGGTGGATGAGGTTAAACGTGAGGTTTGTTACGTCCTACGCCAGGGGTATCAAACCCCGCAGGCATAGCTCTGACCTTGTCGACAAGCCGCCTCATCTACAATGGCCTCGACACCCACGATCCGAACAGAGAGAAGGTGAATGAACACCACCGATGAGGTTTATCAGATTCTGCGAGACGCAAGAGCCTTGGCCAGACGGTATTACCACATCACTGGCAAACCGCTGGGAGTCACTGGCGAGGTGGCAGAGTATGAAGCTGCGCGAGTGTTAGACCTGAAACTGCAGCTCGCCCGCCAAGCTGGTTACGATGCGACAGAGGTCAGAAACGGCGCGACGCTGAGGATTCAAATCAAGGGCCGGTATTTTCCAAATCCAAAGCTTCGAGGTGGCCGGGTTGGCTCAATAGATTTGAAACAGGAATTCGATACCGTTCTGCTAGTGCTGCTCGACGCGGACTACAACGCCTTTCAGATCTATGAGGCGGACAGATCCGCCGTTGAAGCTCTTCTGACCAGACCTGGATCAAAAGCCAGGAATGAGCGTGGATCAGTCGGCATCAGCCAATTCAAAGCAATCAGCTCGTTACGCTGGGAGCGTGCTTGCGAAGAAGCCGAAAGTTAAACCCCGAGCCCATCGACGCTACGGCTGATTATTTGTAGAAGCTCAGCCCTTTCTCCTATCCCTCATCGTCCAGCCCTACGCTGATTTTGCGCATCCCTTCTAAAAACTCGGGACTGAACCCAGCGCTTGGCACAAGCCTGGGGACGATCAGATCCAGTTGCCTGAACTGATCATGCTGTTGAATAAGCTCAAGGTAATGCTGAAGCTTTTCAGGTGCGGCCGTAGGGCGCGTCAGGTGTTTCTTTAGCCGTTCAGCAAATCGATCCACGTCTTCTTTTTGTGGAAAGTCCGTGTCGTACTCCAGCGACCATAGCTCACCCGCCAGCGTTCTCTGGGACCAGCCCATTCGCGCGATCAGGGCTTTGATTTCTTCTTGGAGCCGATGCGTTTCTGTCCCCATTTGTCTCCACGCCCGCAGGTAATGTCTGGGTTCTCCCCTCGGGAGACAAACCACTTTAGAAGGATTTAAACATGATTAGTAAAATGACTCAGACCGACGCAAAACGCATCTCGGCAGCCAATAACCAAGGTGCTGGGTGGCCTAGCAAAAATGATGGAATGGAGTCCGGTGGCGGGCGCCAAAACAATCCACCTGCTCCGCGTCGTTAACTCAGGTCATCACTGACCCAGAGACCTACGACTGGCCCTGCACTGCTTGGCTGCTTGATCAAAGGCAGCCAAGTATTTATAGGTTTGCTCGTTGAAATCTTTGACTTTGTAATTTTTTTGCACCTCTCTGAGAGCGCAGACACAGTCGTCTTTCTTGCCCAGATAAGCTGACGTTGCCAACGGGCGCTGCGAGCCACTCACACACATTTCAACAATTGCGTATTCGCTTTCGATGGAATATCTATCGTTCAGACCCGCATAGCCAGCTACCTTTGCCGTAGCAAACACGCCTACTCCCAGAGCAATTACCGCAGTGCCTACTGACGCCTTGATTTTCCCGTAGTGATGTCCGGATAGAGTCGCCTTGCAACCTCCGCAGCTGACATTTTCCAAATTCAAATTATTGTTTTTCGAACACGCGGGGCATTTGATGAACATAGCTTTCCTTGCTTGGTGTGACTCGTTGTACCAACTCATCCAGTGACAAGTGTGCATGGACCACAGACTAGTGGCATATCGCCCTCAATGGGAGCCTCTCAATGGAGAAATAAATTTTGCAAAGTATTCATACGGCGATAGGGCAAGGATCAGGTCCACGGCGTTGAATATTTTGTTTAAACTACAAACCGTCTTTTGCCATGGTTGGCACTGAAGCAATTCCACCCCGCTGGCTACTGGCGGTCATCAGTAGCGCCCGGTGACGCGGTTTACCCGTCACCAACCCCAAAGCACGCATAGCTCCGGGAAGGGCGTGCGGACCTGGTTGAGGATTCTCCCTGTGTCTCCCTGTTCCAAGCAGACACGCAGCCGTCAACTCGTGATAAGCGAGTTTCAAAGGCACATAGGGTTCTCTTGAGGTTCGAAGCACGGTAGTCGTAGGGCCGCACTGGTGTTGCGGCCCATGCTTTTTAAAGCTCATCCGAAAGGTAGCCTGAAGGTCTTGGGAAGGATCGTCAGGCTACCTTTTGGTAGCTGCTATTCCTGGCCGGTGGCCCGCCGGCGAAACGCAGGGCTCCCTTTGTGCGCGGATGCGTGCCTTCTGTTTGCTGGCCTCAGCCACGATAATTGGTCAGGTGAAGAATACGAGACGTCCTGATCACAGCCCAGAGATCAGCGTCGCGTCAGCTCTCACAGGTGGTTTTTTTTCTTAAGCTTTTGCCCTCTAGAGCCGAGCGTAACTGTTGGCCCAGTTAATCTCGGCAGCGTCCTCTGTGCATGTTGCCTCCGAGCGTTGATGCAACTACATGCGCTAATCGACCTTTACTTACTTTTATCAAAAATTGTGACTGAGCATTTTCGGCCCAAATACACGGCATAAATACAACAAAACTGAGCTTAAACGTTGCCTTTACTTGAAAAACCCGACGAAATAGCTATGAAAGTATTGCAAAAAAACTAAAGATATTTTCATGGCTTACATTTTTTAGCTAAAAAACCACGTAGCAAAGCGGCTCTATAGTAGCTACCGACATAATCACCCCCTCTCAAAATCCAGAACGAAAGCAATCAATCCCCCCCAAAATTGACATAGCAGCAATACCAAAAAACAGTTATTAACCAACCCTTCGATATCTCGCAAAATTCTAAAAAACTGGTATTTCTAACAGTTACCTAAAATCTTTTCATGGGCTAATTTTTAGATGTAACCGTCAGATATTATTTTAATAAGTCTCGCGCGACCGATTATTCAAACCACTCGCCGACTCAACAAGCAACAGAGTAACCAACCAAACACGCGATAGATTTAGATAAACAAAGGACGAGCAAACATCGTACCCCCCAAAAGAATCAGCAATCCCTTTCATGATTAGATCAGGTGACTATTATGGCAAACCTTACACTTTTGAACACACCAGAAGACATCTCTCAGCGGCTATTGATAGCTCTACTCTCGAATGTAGGCCTTACCACTAAAATGAGTACGTATTATCCGAACACAGGCATTTACGTAATCACCACTGACGAGACTACAAGTCGAACGGTAAATCAAACAACAGCAGATGATTTATCAAAAATAGTTTCCAACGCAATTCAACAAGTGGCCTCAGCATCTGAAAGCACTAACTTTTTAATACTGACACAAGAAACAATCTACACGCTACCCACCACCCCCACTTTATACGACATAGGATTCAATTACCTTTTTCAGGCCCCAACGGATGAGCAAGGAGGAGACTTAATTTACTTTCAAGGCCATGCCACCCCGAGTGTATATGCCCGCCGGAGGTGACGTTCGCTAACAATCGTCTTTGGAAACTTCCCCAGGCCCTTGAAATATTTACAAGCCTGGGGAAACAGTATCAAAAGCTGAAAAATTAGATATCTAGTTATGACACATACAAATTACTGACCATATGGACCTATAAAAGAAATAGTGTAAGCTCAATAAAGAAAACTCTATTTAATTCCATTCTATGTACCAATTTAAGTGGAGTTCCGTATGCAATTTTGGGCCGAAGTATCGAAAGATTAGCTGTTGCGTTGCAAATAATTACCTTGGGCTTGACAACCCCGTAGTATTTTTTTCATGCTAAGTCCTATGTACCGCTGACGTCGTCAGCAACATGCCCATGTAGTCAGGACCCGCGAGACTACGATGCGGTTCACCGCATTGATCCAGTCCCAAGATCGCCATAGCTTCCGGTAGCGCGATCAATCGACATCAGTCGATGGAAGCACCTTATCCCCCACCCACGACGGGCCTGTCCCGTCTGGGCAGGCCTCTATATTTTTTTGGAGGTCTAATGAAAACAGAACTGGCTCTCTACCAAGCGTTGATCTCGATTAACGTCCCGGAAGAGAAAGCTAATGCAGTTATTGAATCCTTGGAGACCGATATGTTTTCACGCTTGGTTACCAAAGCAGATCTCACTGCAGCGACTGCTGAACTCAAAGCCGAAATCGCCCAACTGGACTCCCGGTTAACCATCCGTATGGGGTTCATGTTGTCGGCAGCAATCGGAGTCGGCGTCGCTGCAATGAAGCTTCTGTAGGTCTCACCTTCTGCTCCACCCAACCTCGCGGGGAACACTCCCCCGCTGGGCGAGGTGTTTCTCCGCTTTCTGTCGTTTCGAAATGGGAGAACCACCATGAGCAACGCTCAAACCAACGAAGCCAAATTCTTCGACCTGCACACCACCGGTATCGGTTACCTCAACCGTATCCGTGAAGTCCAACCTCGCGGCAAAGGCAAGCCAATCCTGTCTGTTGCCGTCGCTGCATTGCACGGTTCGTGTGATGACGCCGAATACACCTACATCGACTGCAACGTCGTCGGCACTGAAGCTGAATGCCTCATTCGTCGCTGCCAAGCAGCCGTAGATGCCGGCAAGAAGGTTCTAGTGAGCTTCCGAATCGGTGACATCTGGGCGGACGCATTTACCTACTTGAAAGGCGAGAAAAAAGGCCAACCCGGTGCAAGCATCAAGGGTCGCCTGCTTTTTATCGGCTGGATCAAGGTAGATGGAAAAATCGTCCACCAAGCCAAACCAAAAGACTCCGATGAGCCTCTGCCTAGCCAGTCTGGCGACGCTGAGAGTAGTTCGGATGATGATCAAAACTCAGCTGAAGCAGAAATGCGTCAGTCCGCGTAACAGAACCAGGATGTCTTTCGAGGCGCCGATCTAACACCACATACCCAAATAACTTTCACATCCGTCACCGGGAACTCACCTCCCGGCCGGGCCTGGTGATTTCCCGCTCCAGGAGAATCACCATGCACACCACCAAAACAGCTGACTTCATGAAACTCCCCGTGGTGCTAACCCCCGGGGCCTGGCAAGAAGCCGTGCACCTCGAAAACGCACCCGATACATCAGCCATCAGTAACCGCCTAAGCGATGTTGTCTGGATGGTGTACCGAGAACTGCATCTTCAACCTGACAGTACATCGCTCAACTTCGGTCTCTACCGGTTGCTGCCCTCCGGCGAAAGCCTTGATCGCTACTGGCTGGACCTGAAAGTCGAACGCATTGAATCGCCTCTCGGCGTTTTCTACCTATACGTATCACTCAAAGAGGAAACGCAAACCTCTTGCCCTTAACCCCACAGCCCTCCCCCAGCCCGACGCTGTCGGGCTTTTCTTCGTCGCAGTGTGGAGCTGCCCATGATCAACATCCCAGGCCAACTGGCCATCCGCACCATCAGCGGCCGCAATGGCGACTTCAACGTCGGGCGGCTTTCAACCTCAATCGGTGACTTTGTCATCAAGGACGCGCTCCTCGATCAGTACGGTGAAGGCAAGTACCACGGCGATTTTCTGATTACAGAAATCCGCCCGTCGTACTACTCCAGCGCCGGCCGGTTGGTCGTCGAAATCCGCGCCAAGCTCGACAGCATGAGCCTCAACGAGGTAGACAACCTGACTGCAGAAGACGCAGCCAGGCTTTCACCGAATGAGCCTGATCCGCTGGATGAAGAAGCACCGGAGAAAGCCCAACCAGGTACAAATCCACCAACCGCATCTGCGGAACCAGATGACGCTCCTTTCGGGATGACACCGTCAGATAACACCAACGACCTGGAGTCAGACTCTGCGCTATTCGGCACGATCTGGCCCCTCGGCGATACGGTCAGGCTGGACACCACCGTTGACCGCAAGCAATTGCGCCAACAGTGCAATCGACTCACAGAGCTCGGCTACGTGCACAACTTCAAACTGCAGGTTTGGACGATCTCCAATACCTGACAAACCGCACACCACTGCGATCTACCACCACCCTTGAGGGGCTCCCTCATGGGCGCTCCTCGCCATTGCAGGAGCATCACATGAACCCAATCTTCACCAACCTGACGCCCAAAATCCTGAGCGACATCGAGGATCACCTCACCAACAACCAGGTATCGACTGATGAGGAACTGTGGGACCTCTTCATTGAGGAACTCGACCTGACCGCCGAACAAGCTGACGCCGCAGTGGAGCTGCGCCCCAAATATCTGGTGCGGCTCTATCTCAAGGGCTACAGCCCATTATTTGAAAACAACGCCGTCTGGTTTGACCCGAAAGATAAAGCGTTCAAATCAGACGTACTGCAGAGCGCTAACTGCTAACACATCACACCCGAGGGGCTTCACTGCCCCTCAGGGCGGGTTCCCCTCCACACCGGAGGATCACATGCCCAACCTTACCCAGCTCTTCCCAATCGAAGAATGCCCCGACCTGTACGTCGACGCCTGCGCCTGCGACGAGCAACGCAACCTGATCTTTCTCTCCGCCTGGGGCCGTGACACAGCGCTACAGGAATTCCTGGCCAGACTGACCCTCGGCTCGACCGAGAACGGTCTGGACCAGTTTCACATCCTCGTCGACGGCCGCAGCATTCCAGTCTTCCCCAACGTCGACCTCCTGGAAAAACGCACCACCCGGCAATTTCGTGGAACGTTGTTCGGCAGCCTGGTCCATCTATGGCTGTTCGACCGGCGCTGCGTGCAGCCAGACCGTGCAAACCACTTCGCCTATGCCTTGCTCGAACAAGGGCAGTCGGCACACCAGCGGCTCTGGCCGCTCATCACCGAAACCTGCCCGCTACCGCTGCTGCCGCATTGGCGTGAGCCGGTATTGCAGGTGCTGACCCAGCACAACATGTTGCAAGCCCTTCCTGGGGCTCACGGCGCCGTCACCGCCTGGCGATTGTCGCTGCAACTGGGTGTCCTCGAACCAGCCCTCGGCGACCTCATTCGCCAAGGACAACTCTCGACCCACGCTCATTCAGAGCCTTGCTGAAAGGAGCCCAACCATGGCTTTGATGTTCCCCCGCCTAGCCCGCAACTTCGCGCGCAACGGCTATTACCCCACCGACGAAATCACCTTGGAGCGCACGCTACAGGCACTAGCCCCCTCCCCAACCGGAAAAATGCGCATCTTTGATCCGTGTGCCGGCGAAGGTGTAGTCCTAGCCGAAGCCGCACACGCAATCGGGCGAGACCGCGTAGAAACCTACGCAGTCGAATACGATCAAGAACGTGCCGAGCACTGCAAAACACTGCTGGACCGCGTGCTGCACAGCGACCTGATGGACACCATGATCAGCCGCCAGGCGTTCGGTCTGCTCTGGCTCAACCCACCTTACGGCGACCTGGTCGCCGACCACTCCGGCGCCTCGCAGTACCAGGGCACCGGTCGCCGTCGGTTGGAGAAGATGTTCTATCAGCGCAGCCTTCCCCTGCTGCAATACGGCGGAGTGCTGGTGTTCATCGTTCCGCACTACGTGCTGGACGCCGAACTGTGCGGTTGGCTGTGCAACCACTTCACCGAACTACGGATTTACAGCGCGGCCGATCCAACCTTCAAACAGGTGGTGATTTTCGGTATTCGCACTCGACGCCAAGACCTGGCTCAGCCGCGAGAAATCACCCACATACGCAAACGACTGCAAGCGATCGGCAACGGCGAACAAACGGCAGAAGCGCTACCGGCCAGTTGGCAGGAGGAGCCTTACAGGATCCCGCCCGCAACAACTGACCTCGACCACTTCTACCGCCTCACGCTGGAGCCCGAACAACTCAACCAAGAGGTCCAACGGCTGCGCGGCATGTGGCCAGACTTCACCCTGCACTTCGGTCAACTCGGCGCCCAGCCGCGGCCCCCAGTACGAGAGCTATCCCGCTGGCACCTGGCGTTAGCGTTGGCTGCCGGCGCGATCTCTGGCGTGGTCACATCGAAAACCGGTCGCGTGCTGGTGCTCAAGGGCGACACCTACAAAGATAAGGTCCGCAAGACCGAATTCACCGAAGACCAGGACGGCAACGTCTCCGAGGTTAGGATCCTGACTGATCGTTTCGTGCCCATTATTCGGGCGTGGGACATGACGCCAGGCTCCATCAACCAGGGACGCGTCATCACCATCAGCTCATCAGCGGACCCATCGCCTGAGCCTGACAAACCAGACACTGCCGTGATCTTTGACCCCGGCCGCGTAGTGCTCACCCGAGCCGTGCATCACCTCTTGGAACACGGACAACTCGACCCAACCCCATACCTGCGACGACACATCTCCGGCGACTGGGGCGAACTGCCCAAAGAAGACTGGGAGCGCAATCAAGACTCCCTGACCTCAGGGGATCGTCTGCTCTCCAGCTACAACATCACCGCCGGCGACGAAACGCGGCTCTGGATCATCACCGAAGCCGACCGAAGCGTGACAACCCTGTTGTTGCCATCGGACTACTGACCAAGCCGTACCTCAACCAACCCGCAGGGTATTCACCATACCCGCCGGGGTGTCGTGCATGCCCTGTTTCATTCCTGATGGAGAAACAACCATGAACGACCTCTCACAAGTCCCGACAGCGCCTCTGGCCATCGGTCTGACCGAATTCATCAACGAGTTCGGCGACGAACTGCTGGACTCACTGAACCGCTCCAACCCACCGGTCTACACCGGCCATATCAACGAAACCCACCAACGGGTGATGAACACACTCAAACGCCAACCGTTTCCCGCCCAGGCGGAAGTGGTACAGGCCGTTGCAGCACTACTGCTCGACCGCAACGAACAGGCCGCCATCATCAACGCCGAAATGGGCACGGGTAAAACCATGATGGCCATCGCCGTAGCAGCCGTTATGCACAACGCTGGTTACCGGCGCCCCCTGGTCGTGTCGCCCCCGCACATGGTCTACAAATGGCGCCGGGAAATTCTCGAAACCATCCCGGACGCACGCGTCTGGGTACTCAACGGGCCAGATACCCTGGTCAAACTCCTCAAACTGCGCGACCAACTGGGCGAGCTTCACGACGGTCGACAAGAGTTCTTCATCCTCGGGCGCGTGCGCATGCGGATGGGGTTCCATTGGCGCCCAGTGTGTTGGCCACGTCGATCTGGAGGCGGACATCATTGGGCAAGTTGTCCCGACTGCGGCCGCCTACTGGAAGATCTCGAAGGCAACCGGATCACACTCGAAGCATTTCAACGAGAGGAACGCCGTCGAAGCTGCCCTCAATGCCACGGCCCACTCTGGACGCTGATGCGCCCAGGCAAAACCGAAAACGGCACCCGCCGAGCGACCATCCTCAAATCAATGTGCCGGATCCCAACCATCGGCCCAGTCCGCGCTGACAAACTGCTGAACGACTTCGGGGAAGACTTTCTCGCCTCAATGCTGGTCGACAACATCAGCGAATTCATCAACCTGATGGACTCCCAGGGCAACTTCGTCTTCAACGACCGCCAAGCCAAACGCATGGAGCGCGCGATGGCCAACATCGAGTTCGGCTTTGGCGAAGGCGGCTACCAACCCACCGAGTTCATCAAACGCTACTTGCCGGACGGATTCTTCGACCTGCTCGTCGTGGATGAAGGGCACGAGTACAAAAACAGCGGTTCGGCCCAGGGCCAAGCCATGGGTGTGCTGGCAGCGAAAACACGTAAGTGCGTACTGCTGACCGGCACCCTCATGGGTGGTTACGCCGACGACCTGTTCTACCTCCTGTTCCGCATCCTCACCCGTCGCATGATCGAAGACGGTTACCGACCCAACGCACGCGGCAGCATGGCCCCGGCGGCAATGTCCTTCATGCGCGATCACGGCGTGTTGAAAGACATCTACACCGAGCGGGACAACGAATCGCACAAAACGGCCAAGGGCAAAAAGCTCACGGTACGAACGGTAAAAGCCCCGGGCTTCGGCCCCAAAGGCATTCACCGGTTTGTGTTGCCGTTTACCGTGTTTCTTAAACTCAAAGACATTGGCGGGAACGTGCTGCCGGCGTATCAGGAGGAGTTCATCGACATAGCCATGTCTGTGGAACAGGCTGCGGCCTATCAGCAACTGGCCGGAAAACTGACTCAGGAGCTACGTCAGGCGCTGGCGCGACGGGATACGACCCTCTTGGGGGTTGTGCTCAACGTGCTGCTGGCCCGGCCGGATTGCTGCTTTCGACCGGAGATCGTTAAACATCCGCGTAGTAAGGACACGTTGGCCTTTGTGCCGTCGGTCTTTGCGGATGAACAACGGATGCCGAAGGAGCAGGCGCTGATTGACCTATGCCTCGCGGAGAAAGCCCAAGGCCGTAAGGTACTGGTTTACACCGTGTACAGCGGCACTCGTGACACCACATCTCGACTGAAACGGTTGCTGGAACAGGCCGGGCTGAAGGTGGCGTTGTTGAGGGCGTCGGTGGATACCGCCAGGCGAGAGGATTGGATTCTCGACCAGGTGGATCGTGGGGTGGATGTGCTGGTCACTAATCCGGAGCTGGTTAAGACGGGATTGGATCTGCTGGATTTTCCGACGATTGTGTTTTTGCAGACGGGGTATAACGTTTATACCTTGCAGCAGGCAGCTCGGCGGTCGTGGCGGATTGGGCAGAGGCAGGCTGTGCGGGTGATCTTTTTTGGCTATGCGGGAAGCTCGCAGATTGCGTGTTTGCAGCTTATGGCTAAGAAGATTGCGGTGGCGCAGAGCACGTCGGGGGATGTTCCGGAGACTGGTTTGGATGCTTTGAATCAAGATGGGGATTCGGTAGAAATGACCCTCGCTAGACAACTCATTGCAACTTAACCAAGAAGGCCATCGCAAGATGGCCTTGCTCTTCTGCCAAAAGCAACGTATCCCAGCACACGAGGCAATTCAACTCCAACGTATCCTTTCCAAGGAATGGCTCAGAATTCAAGGATTCAGATTGATGTCAATTTCTACAGCAAGTTTTTTCCACCCTTATTCAAACTTCCTCCATGGTGCTGCTTATAACCTGCACCAAATTCTGGAAGGCCTGGGGGTCGCCTCATCAAGCTTCATTGAACGTGATAGCGCAGGAAAGATTATTGGTAGCTACTGGTCGCCCGACCAAGCGGTGGTCATTACCCTGGGATATCTGGTGTTACTTGCACTGGTGATGATCCCTTGTCTGGCAGCAGCGTCTTATACGGTGGGCAACAAGCGGGGGCTGATCATCTTCTTCGCGGTCTTGTTTCTTCCGGGTGTATTGAACTGTCTGGGACTATTTCCAACCATAAATTACCTACCCACGCGGTATACGATCGGAGGCGTAGGCAGCCTGGGCAGCGAAGTCGGACTCATTCCCCTGCTGATGCTATGCGCCATCATCGGTTGGGCTGCCATGGTTCTGATCTATGACAACTTCAACCTCACCGAACGCTCCCGCCAGATCTACGATCACTTCTGGTTCCCCCTGGCATTGGTAGCTGCGGTGTTTTTCGTCGCTGACAACGGCGCCAACGAAAACGCCACCTTGCTGAAAGAAGCCACGGCGAACACGCAAGACGCCAGCGGTTACTTACTTAGCCAAATAAGACGCTACGACGATTATTGTAAGGCCAATGGTCTGAGCGACCTGAGATCTTGCCAGTGGAGCCGCGATTCGCAGCGGACATTCACCAACATCAAGGAAGGTGGAGCCGTCTATTTCATAAACTTTGCACCGGACGCTTCAAAAGGGTTTTACTCCGTAGGTAGCAAGACGATAAACAATGAGGATGTAATCGCTATTCGTACAGAAATCGCCGCATACAACCGTCGATTGTGCCCAGTGAAGTACTTTTCCAGCGAAATATCCCAGTCGGCCCCGCTATCCAGCACTTGTGAACAAGCCCCATCACGCTATTGCTCTGCGCAACCTGATGGCCCTCCAGGTCTTGTGGAAGGCAGTATCGGTAGTCGCACGGTGGCATTGGCCAGCGAGTGCATCATCCCCCGCCTCGTAGCGGCTAAACCCTACTTGCAAAAAATGTCCGCTATGGTCGGGCAACATGACAAAGCCAAGAATCATCGTTGGCTGTACTTTCTTGCCATCGCGGTAGCAATTGGTGCAAAAGTGGCTCTCGCGACTACCAAGCTCTGCTTGATTGATTCACGACCTATGACTGATAGGCGTCGTGTTGCTCGGATTATTCAATACCGTCTGGGCCAATGCGTACGGTTGTTGGTGCGCGCATTGTTCGAATGCAGCCGATGGGCAGGGGTCGTTGCAAGCCACTTATACAAGCTTTTGAAAAGGGTATAGGTGCGGGCTCCCTATGGAACGACGCTACCGGTCAATAGCGTCCATTCCGGCTGTCTACTAAATTCGGGCCTATTCACCCATTCATGTGTAGCAATCGGATGAGGTCCATGATCACCACCGCCTGTTTTTCCGTGCGTAACGATCCGGCAAATAACTAGTTCGAACAGCCAAGAGGCCACGGCGGGATCAGCCTCCAGACCTGGTTGTTTACGGCCATGCGACATAAACGCAATCAGCGCTGGATATTCAGCATCAGCATCCTAAGCCGTATGATTGGCAACCGTTACCGGCAGGCTTGGAGAAGTGATGATTTGTCTCGACTGTGTTACCCACCCGACGCTAAAAGGCCACATTCGCGAAAATGGTGAGGGTGGTGTCTGCCACTACTGTGGGACTGAAGGTACTGTGGTGGATAGAACGCTGATCTTCCAGCAGATATTGGATCGCGTCGCAGAAAATACGGCCACTGAAGATGATCTTTCTCAGTATGAGTATTGGATGCTGTTCGAAGGTGGTTCCGATGACATTCCGATAGCTTCTCTTGACGTAGTCTTATCTGAATGGGCAGAACTAGGCGAGGAGCCTTTTTTTGACGACTTGTACGACTATGCTCCAAATTACTTCAAAACCAATGACCGGGAAATGGATCGTCACTATTTTGCCGACGACGGGGCATTGGAGAGGAATATCTTTGAGGACAAATGGAACAGTTTTATCCAAGATATCAGGCACACACATCGATTCTTCAATGCTAGCGCAGGGAAATTTCTCGAGTCGGTTTTTGGGATTCTTTGTCGTGCTGATGGATCATTAAAAACTGAGTGCATACGAACAATTTCCAGAGGTGAGCCGCTGTATCGTGCTCGCTCGGCTTCAACACGCGAACAGGTTATGAAAATAATTAAGGCACCTGCGAGCGAGTTTGGCCCGCCACCCAAAGATAGGGCCGGCAGCCAACGGATGACTCCGAGTGGAATATCGACAATTTACTGTGCTCTTGAGCGAGAAACATGCTTAAGCGAGATTCGCGCCATCACCGGCGACAACGTCGTAAGCATTGCAATAACACCTATCGAACGTCTCGTTTTGCTCGACTTAACGAAGCTTGGCCGTATTGATGTCCCTCAGCTATCTATTCTCGATAAGGGTTATCTGGAGGCAATGCACCTTAAAGCCTTCATCAGTTCCCTGGTGAAAAAGATGTCTAAGCCTAAGGGGTCGAATGACGAGCTCAGCTATCTTTCGAGCCAGGTTGTATTTGAATACTTGCGACTGCGCTTTGGTTGCCAGGTCGAGGGGCTAATTTTCCCTTCCGTGCAGACCGGCGAGATCGGCAAAAACATCGTTTTGTTTCCTGAAGCAAGCATAATGAGTGGAAGAAACTTTCCGCTGGATAACGACTACGTTGAAAACGCAGAAGCACCGGTTAAACAACCGTTCGAACCGACAGCAAGGCTTTTTTGTGTACCTGACTCATTGAGGTACCACAAGGTCACTGCAATTATTACTCAGGCGCATGAGTACAAATATAGCGAGGATTTGTTCCTCAGTGATTTGGCTCGAAATCGCCTCGGGGTGCGTTGAGATCGCGAACTAAAATAGAGGACTACTGAATTGACCTGAGCTTTCATAGAGACATCGAATGACTACTTCTGGCCGATATCTGCTGTTGGCGATCGGCAGCTTCCAGCCGATTCTGTTGAAAAAGTCGGCCATGGCTTCCACGGCAGAAAAGTACGCGCCTGAAATTGAATTCTTTTCTCTGAGCAGAGGTCGCGGTAGGGGTGGCAGGTAACTGCCATCCCTACCGCGACGGTTGCGCAAGACGGGATGCCTGACCGCTTACACGGAACGGTCTCGACTGGCATGCCCATTTCGGCCCCAGCCGGAACCGACCCCTGATTGGTTGCTACAGCCTTTTATGAAACAGGCATTGATCAGCCGCACTCGTGACGCGCTTTACAAGTCGCGGTAGTCCTCCGGGTATTCAATCCCATGCAAGAACCATAGACTTTTGGCATTGGTCTCATGAGGTGCCTCATTAAAGATGAAGGCAGGGCATTCCTCATCTGCTTTGTCGATCAGCTTAGCCACCAGATCAGCGTTGCGGCGCTGTTGCACTGACAGCTCTACGTCCTCGGCCCCGGCTTTTGAGGGCAGGGGCTTGGGGTGTACCTGGTCGATTTCTGTTCTATCAGTGATTGTCAGTAGAAGACCGTTTGAAACGGTGAGGAATGACCTGATCATCTGACGCTCATTGAACGACAGCACAGCGCGTAACCCCATCAGCACCAAAGAACTGGTCGCGGCAAGTTGTAAGGATCAGCTTCTAGCTTCGCCGCGATATCGCGATCAGACACACGGCGCAACGCCTCGGCTGCCACAAACTGAGCGCGCATCGCAAGAACCATCAGCTCGATCCGGGTCATGCCGTGCGATGCATATCGGGTACCGACATAGTCAGGGAAATGCGCGATAGCGCCGCGAAGGCGATCGTCGTGCGCAGTCGAAACCTCGCCGATCAGCGCGTCTGCTAGCTTGACAAGGTGGTGCGACAATTTCCGGTATTGCGCCTCGGTCCAGCCGCGCGCGGCAAGTGCCCCTTTGAGCGCCAGTTCGGCGGTCAAGCAGATCGTCTGTACGGCAGCGTCGATATCGATGTCACCGGCGAGGATACGAGCGGTCGCCGCGAGGGACGAGCGCGCGTTGGCGAGTAGCTGAGGCGCATCCCCAGTCCCATGCTCCAGATCACTAACCCCATAGGCGAAATCCCACAGGTCGGCGACGCCATAAAAGGCACGCCAACCCTGTTCTGGATATTGTTTGAATATAAACTCCAGCTCATCGTGCGATATCTCGATGTAGTCGAGGAGGTCAACCGAAACGGTCCCATATCCGATGGCGATTCGAACCGGGTACATCTGGTCACGCAGCGCCACGCCGCCCTTGAGCATCGCTGGCACCGAGAAATCACCTGCGGGATAGAGCGTATGGTAGATCGCCATAAGCGGGTCCCACATCGCCTTGTCGAACACATCGCCGGAAATGCCGTTGGCCTTCATCCAGGCCATCGCCACGTAAAACGGCCGCTGGTGCAGTTTCAAGTCCTGCGTGATCAGTTCGTCGTCGCGTTGCCGCACGAACTCCTTGTCGATGGTCTTCGTCATAAAAACTTCTCCGCCAGTTTGGGCTTAACGCGGTGAGATGCGCTCAAAATAAACGCAACGATCCTAGACGCTTGAATCGTGCCTCTCTCTACGGCCTCAGCCCCGGTTTGCGGCCGGAGCTTGGGGTGTACCTGGTCGTTTTTCTAGGCGCCTGCGCGAGGTATCCGGTACTGGACTTGTCCAGCATGGATAGCCGATGTTGCTTGGCTCATTGCATCCCGCTCAGCCTGCGCTGCTGTCGAGCCGGTTCCCATGAAGCGTGAATTCGCTAGTGATCCATCCGTTAGGCCAATAATGGCTTCACACTGGAAATGCCCTGGAGCAACTATGTCGACCGGTCTTATGGTTACATCGTGCTGGTCATCAACTTTTTGTGTCGGCATATTCTTGTCCTGCTTGATCATGGGGGAGTGAAAAGCATCCCTCTCTAGGTCCTCGGCCCAGCGCGAGGGCTGGGCTTGGGCGGTACCGCGACTTCAGTTATTGGGGCAGACGGTTGAACATCGTGATTGAAGGTTCGATGATCAGAGCGTCATCTTTCGCTGAATAGAAGATTTTTGGACCAATCCCAGTCTTCGCTTTCAAGATGCCGTCTTCGACCTCACCGACACTTAACCCAAGTACCACGTTGTTTTTTGCATAAAGCTCCTTGACGGTGAAGTGCTTGCCATCTTGATCGATAACCAGCTTCAATCCGCCTCCGCTGCGCTCATTGCTCCAGACGCCGACGTACTTACTGACGCTACTTACGGTTGCTTCGGGATCAGAGCAACCAACGAGCGCGAGAGCTAGCGTAAAACCAACCAAGGCTTGTTTCATGAGTGTCATGAGACTTTTCCGTGACTCGTGGGTGTGGTCGTACTCTGAGTTTTTTGGTCAGTGGTGAAGGGTATGATCAATAGTTTTAGTGTTGAAATCTTCCAGTACGCCTTTGACCAAATCCATCGCATCAAAGTTGAAGTTGAGCACGCTACTCGAATGCACGTATTGAACGTCAAGGCTGTGAATTTTGACTCGTTGACCTGACGGCAAGACGATGAAGGTACTTGGCGGTGTGAGGGTGATGGTCAGAGGCGTGCCAATTTGGCTTTCGTCGAAGGGCACGTTTCGGTCAAGCCATGTGGCTGCAGGGACAGGGGAAGCCGTGCTGTCTTGCAGTAGCGACTCATGCAGGTTGATGACGGGTTCTGTTGCCAAGGTGGAAGCCGTCTCATCGTGTTTACTGTCTAGGTTAACCCCAAGCTCAAGGTAATCCGTCTTGTTCAGGATGCCTTGGATTTCGACCTTCTGTATGAAACCATCCCAATCAGACCCTTGAGGATCACGAAGCCGCTTGAGGCTTATCCCGTAGAAGTTGCACAGGTTCACCACACCGCTCTGGAATCCCATAGTGGTGAGCAATACGGCTTGGCTGTTGGGAATGTCAGTGAGCAAGCCAAGCAGGTTGCGTGCGTGGATAAGGTCGATGGTGGATTTGTAGTATTTGCACTCCACCAACACCTGATGCTCCACACCGTTTTTGAGGTAGCGCCAGTACACGTCGATCTGGTGAGCAACGCCTGAACGCCCGGTGATTTGGACGTCATGCAGTACCTCAATCGTCTCAACCTCTTCAGTGGCTAGAATCGCTTGGTAGACCTGCTGGGCAACCTTCTCGTATTCGGTACTGTTCTTTACGTCGAGCATGCGGTTTTCCTATAGCGCGTCAGGGTCAACCGCGACCCACGCTTTTGCACCGTTGTATTCATCGCCGCCCTGGGCCTTGAAGACCAGTCCGGACTTGTCCACGCCGCAGGCGCCTGGGCGTTCGCTGGACGGATCACGCAGCTCATTCTTCCAGCCATACACCTCACCTTCCCACACCAGAACGACGCCCTCACGGTGTTCCTTGTTGCCTGCTCGCCACTTCGCGGCGGTCGAGCGTAGCGCCTCGATCAGTTGTGCCATGGTCAAGTTTTTCGTTGTTATTCGGCGTCGGCCGGTGCGTAGTCGTCGGGCTCGCCCAGCGCGATCTGCGCCGCCGCGCCGATGAAGTTCATCGGATTATCCGCCTCATCTGCCATCAGGGCGCGCAGGCGAATCTTTTCGACGTTGTTGCCCTCGCAGGACAGCCAAGCGTGCCGCGCTTGGCGGTAGGCATTGAAGCCATCCAGCTTATGGTCATCCAGGGTGATGGTCAGCGGTTCAGTGAGCAGCGCCAGGGGCTCGGTGCGGATGTACTTACGGGAAGTGGTGGCCATATCGTCATTCCGTCGATGAGGTGGACGCCAGAGGGGCAACCTTCTACTGCCTCGGCCCAGCGCGAGCTGGGCTTGTAGTGTACCAGGGCGTTTTCCCTTAACTCGGTATACGGCTGGACGCTTGAAATACCAACTGCATTGCTGCTTTTTGAGCAGCCCTTGAATGCGCGGTCGAATCTGCCAGCAAATGCGCTTGAAAGCGCTCTAAGGCTTTAATGAACTCCGTTGAGAGCCAGTGGTAATCAACCAGTACTACTTGGCTGCGAGGGATGCCATATGCCGTCAGTACGGGATTGAGCAAGCTTTCATCCGCTGGTGACTCACCAACGACGTAATAGACCAGCTTCGCTTTACCTGCCCTGTAAAGATCAGACTCTGCTGCTCCGGTATGAAGGATGGCGCATCTTGCTGCCCAAAGGTCTTCTGCGTTGAAGGCAAAAGCTTTGCCATTCAACAAAAAACTATTAACCCAAGCCTTAAAGCCGCTCCCGCCAGGCTCACCAGCTGCATTCAGCCATGACATGTGATCGATTGCTGAATAAATTAAGGCAATGGCATGTGTATCGTTTCCTGCCTTCATTAGTGCGGTGATGGCTGAAAGATGGGACATAAAGCTGTTGAATACTTTTCTATCGAGCTCCTCGGACATTTCTCTTTCCCTTTACCACTACATGTTGTGTTCGATCAGCTGATTAGCGACACCAGATGTAGTGTCGTGGTCTTTTCCTGCTTGGTCCTGGGGACGCACAAGCGTCCTTCTCCTACGCACTTGGCCCCACGTTTGACGGCAGGGCTTGGGCGTGCCTGATGCGTTTTCCATTGTGTCTGCAACTGTAGGCAACGGACTCGTAAAAATCTGTTCTCGACAGGCCCCGCATATGCAGGGCATGACGGATCATTCTTTAATCAAAGCTCCCCAATCAATGCCATCGCGATCTTCAACGACGATGTTGATACAGCAAAACAACTGGTCGCCAGAACGAAGGTAGTTGAACAAGCGCGACTTCACTACGCCGGATACACCTGCATGACCTTCCATTTCTGGAATATACACCACGTCCCCAACATTAGGGATCAAGGCAAATCCTGCCTCGCTATCGAAAGATACTCCGACGATATCGCCGTCATCTGAGGGACGAATCTGCCCTTTATGCAGCTGTTGGTAATCAATGCTGTATTTCACTGTTCACTCCTTGAAGTGAGGCATGTGAGCTACATGCCTCTCTACTGACCTAGCCCAGCGGTTTGACGGCTGGGCTTGGGGTGTACCTGGTCGTTTTCCTATGCATCAGCGATTTCGGCTCTCATGGTGATTATCCTCGGCAAAAGCCGTTTCAGAATTCCGTCGATCAATTCGGTTATCTGCTCACATTCATTCTTCGTAAAACGCAAAAATGGTGCACCGCGTATGTCTGTTAGCGCTTCAGAATCTAGGCGCCATGGTTGAACTTTATGATGCTTGCTGTCCGAATGTGCGTATACCTCGTGACGGAGGTCCATCAACTGCTTATGCAGAGCTATCGCGCGTTCATCTTCAGGCAAAGTACCCTCTGGAAGCATTGGCCATCCGTAGCTTTTGGTGAATGCTCTGGCATAGCTAACAACGAGTGCTGTAACAAATGCGGATTGCTGCATATAGATAGAGCCCCGACGCTCCCAAGGTGCTGAGTGCCAGCCTTTTTTCAGCAAATGCTGGGCATATTGGCGCGCATGACCCAGATCCTCTGCGGCGACGTAGAGGCGTTCATACAATCTCTGCTTCTGTTCACCAGCGGCGTTGGGAATGTCCATTTGATGAGGCGTTTCCTTCTCGTTTCTGTGCGCGAAAATCGCACCCTTCGCTACGTCTTCGGCCCCGGTTTGGCCGGGCTTGGGGTGTACCTGGTCGGTTTCCTCGATCAGTTCACTTGGGCGTCCGGGGTAGGCTCGAAGGCCACTTTCTCAATCGAAGTCCTCTCAAGGCCAGCTCGATCCAGCAGAACGCGGTGGTGCATCCAGTCAATGCCTAGCACCCGGTAAATGCCAGCATCACCTTTCACTTTTGCTGTGTACTCGGGCTCTGACGGCATGCTCCCGTATTTGCTCTTGGTTGCCAACAACATAGTTTGACACAGCCCTTCTCGTAAATCGGGGCCTGTAGGATGACCCGGGATCCACACAACAGCAACATAGACTGACACAGACGGGTCGCACTTCAAATACGGGGCCCGATTGGTAACAACATAGATTGACACAACAGCGAGCGTTCATTCAGGCACGAAATATTATGTGAGCGCGACCGGTCACTCACCTGTGCGGAAATAGTCTTTTTTCAACACAGGCTCAGTGCGATGTCTAAATCCGTGCGCAACCTTCGACCGGTCCCCATCAGCACATAAACTGTGTTTTTTGTTCGAAATAAGCAGCCATGGGTGAAGGAAACACCCAGCGTTGTTCGGACCCAACCACCAGGCGGGAAGCGGCCTTTACTGTCTTGGATAACGGTCAAAGCGTAAACGAGAGCAGGTATTAGCTGTCTATCCGTAATGGCTTTTCGCTGACGTGTTGTAATGTCGAGATCCAATATTGCCCAATCAGCAACAAGACAATAGGCACGGGAAGGAAAATGCAGACTGGCGAGGGCCACAGCATCTGAGGTGGTAAGTTGGCACCCGTCTATTTTCTCACCCGCAGAAAGCACTGAGACAAAATCTGCCAGGTTCATTTGTACCTCCGGCCGATCAAAAAAAACTGATTCGAACGAGAAGCATCATTCAGCTTAGCTCCCAGCGACACACGAGGTTCCTATGCCGACCACTGGGCCATTTTACAGCTGGTCCGCCTTCTCCCCTCATCCCACTGAACGGGATGATTTCTATCTAGCTGTCACCAGATAAAGTGGTTTACGCCAGTACCCGGCTATGCCATTGCCGTGCTTGAACCTTACCTCGCGGTAGGTTCCGATGTGGGTGAAACCTAGTGCTTCATGGATGCCCGTGCATGCCGTATTCGGCAAGGCGACGCGGGCATAGGCGCATGAAATCCATGTTACTCAAGGAGCGGTAGAAGCCGTTTGGCTGCGACTGAATCAAAATGACATGCCCTCAGACACTTGAATCAGCATTTCTTCGACTAGATGTGTGCCAAAGGTTGTAGTGGCCACCGCCGATGGGCTTTCTCCTAAAAAACGGGCTTTGGGTTTGGAAAGCCATTGTTTGGCCTTCCCTTTGTCACCGAAGATCACCTCGGCCATGGCGCTAATATGTGCAAACCGGAACAGGCGATCGCTCTCATGCAACGTTAAAAGCTGATTGGCTGACAGTTTTGTTTTAAGCGTTTTGGGTTGAATGATTCTGTCGCGTTCTTCGTCGCTGAGGGTTCCATCATCACAAAGCATTTTTATCAGGCTGACCGAGAAGCCAGCTACTATCATGTCGTGAATGTCCAGATCCGAAGCATTGACAGAGATATGAAGAAGCGTCTCCAGACGCATGCGGTAAGCATGATAGACATCCTGACTCAGGACGCCAGCAAACATGGGCCGCACTGATATTGTGTTGTGCACGGGCGTCAGCACTAATGTGCCATTCGCTACCGTTAGCTCCAGGTCGTCCCCAACACCTAACCCCATTTGGTCAAGCAACTCTTGAGGCAGATCAATGATGATGTCGCCAGTTCCGTCCTCAGTTTTCTGGGATTTTACTATCCAACGCTCAGTTTCATTCATGATCGTCCGGCCCTCATCCGCCATCAGAGAATGACACACATCATTATGGTTGGGCCCAAAGCTGACCAAAGGAACGCGCAATCCGCTGGTAGACAGGCACTGCCGCTGCTCGAACGCCGGGTAGCGAGTGAAACAGCAAAAATGGGGCAATGGCTATACCTGCCTTTCCACCTTCACATGGCTAAGAGCCTGAGCGTGATCAGTTAACTACACGAAAGGATATGACATGCCCCCTGATGAGCTTTATGTTTCCGTCGACGTCGAGACTTCTGGGCCTATACCAGGCGAATACAGTCTGCTTTCCATTGGAGCTTGTCTTGTAGCCCAACCTGAAACGTCCATCTATCTTGAACTACAGCCTGACAGTCCGAAACACGACCCCGAAGCGCTGGCAGTATCGGGGCTGAGTCTGGAGAAGCTGGAGCGCGAGGGTCTCACTCCGCAACAGGCGATGCTGACATTTGATCAGTGGCTGAGATCGTCCTGCCAAACGGGGCAAAAGGTCATTTTCGTAGGACTCAATGCACCGTTTGACTGGTCATTCGTCAATTATTACTTCCACAAATACCTGGAAACCAACCCCTTTGGTTTTACCGCTATCGACATGAAGGCCTACTTTATGGGCGCTGTAGGTTGCAGCTGGAAGGAAACAAAATCATCCAAAATGACCGCTGCGCTGAAGCCACTCAGCGAACCGAACCATAACGCATTGGATGATGCCCGCTTTCAGGCAGAGCTCTTCGCCCTAATGCTAGCGGGTAACTATAAACGCTGACCTGCCTTCCACCGCACTGACTTGAAGTTCATCTGACCCAGGTTGCCTCAACATATCTGCCGTCCCTGAACGACCACGCCTTGATACCTTCTGGTTTTTCGGACTTGCCTACAATAATGGCTATTGGGTGCGGCAGATCCTGCGTGTAACGTGCAGCAAATTTGGAGAAACTACCGATGTCTGCCGGAGAGATCACCGGAACGGATTGGGGATGCGTATGCCAATAGCCCACCAGACGTAACCCTTGTTCGTTGGCAGCCTGGATCTCCTGACGGCACCGCGCCGCATCCAACTCTAGCCAAGACCAGCCTGACCGATCCGCGCGATGAGGCAACGTGGCCAAGGCCAGCAGCAAACCTTTCGGATCAACAGGGTTGACGAATAACTGTCCACCTCGCTCCACGCCAAAAAGGCCCTGCCGATGACTATCCAAGATGTCCGCGACAGCCTGGGACACCAATAGCTCGGAGTCCACCTCCGGCCATCGCCAGCGCCATGCGATATCCGTCATACCATTTCGTCCTTATCTTCCGGCCATCCGCGTTCGAGTAAGATTTGCTGCGTCCCCTCTGGCAGTTTGGGCCCATGGTATTGGCCTCCTAGGCTCAGCACATCTTCAGGCCTGTAAATGCTGCTGACCCAAGATGCAGTGGCGATCTTGCCGGTCAATGCGCGTAAGGCCGTGTGCGACACCATAGAGGCGATATTGGTCATTCCCAGCGAGCCGCCTGGGATAAAGCTCTCGCCACACGCGGGCAGTGGAACAACACCGCCTCCCGGCCACTCTGTAAATCTATGCAAAAAATCGCCGACGTCCGTGAACAACTGACGGCCATCAAAGGTGCCGGCTGGTGCGAATAGAGCATGGCCTACCTGGGTATACGGTTCGCTCCAGGCTTGTAAAAGCCCCCAAGGAGCGCCGCTGGATTTGGCTCGCCATACAGTGACCTCCGACTGCCAGTCTGCTGTCGTGATCACCACCAGATCTGCGTTATCGAACACTTCTGGTTTGCTACTCATCACTACTTCGGCAAAAGTCGAATAAGCGGTGCATTCTGTCGTCGGAAGATCTAACAGAATCTTGTCCCTCAACGCTGAGGCTTTCAGCCTCCCTAGGCTATCCGCTCCCAGAACGTGCCTCCCCAGATTGGCTGACACCAAAGTGTCAGGATCGATGAGGGTAAGGTGGCCGACACCGGATCGTGCCAATTGTATTGCCACCGTACTGCCTAATGAGCCAACGCCAACACAAACGACTCGAGCATTTTCAAGGTGCTGTGCAGTGCCGCTTATATCGCGGGACAGGATGGACGCTCGATCAAGCACATCCAGGGCAGTTGCTCGGACGAGCGCCGGAGGATGAGCATTTGCGATAGCTGGCCGCCGGCGAGCTGTACGCAAGCCAAACTTTGCCCCCCGCTCCTGCTGTACACCGAGCGAACGCACATTGAGACAATATGTTGGAGCATCTGCGCCTCCTGGAAGCTCCAGAACAATCCATCGACTCGCCAACGTTCCATGCAGCTCAAACCATGCCAGCAATTGCTCGGCATCGTCTGGTTGAAGGTGTGGCTTTAGCCACAGCAATAAATCTTCTGGATCCGGGGTGCGGATATCCGGATAAGTCTGAAGCTTGACGTAAAAACCGGGAGTTTCGGCCGCACGAATGACAGCAGAGCGCCCGACGACCCGTCGGTAATGCCCTTTGAGTGCAGCTACATTCGATGCTAACCAAACCGTTTCCTGACCGGATGGCACAGCTCGGCGCGGATCGCTGAGCGCAAACAACTGCGAGGCAGCCTGAGGTCGATCCAACAGTAAGAGGTTCTGGAATGACTGCCCGTGCTGAAACGACCAGTAGGTAGTGATCTCATTCTGAAATTCGATATCGCGTGTTGCCTGGTTTGATCCCATCTTGGACAACGAAACGATCTGGGCCAAGCGAGCAAGGCTGTCCTCTACCACGACCTCCGGGGAGCCCATGATGGGGCGTTCCTGAAAGCCATGAAGGCAAAGCCCCGACTTAGTGGCATGCGGCCAAACCAGCCATGGAGAGGGTTCGACGTTCAGCCGCAAGAGCCCGCGGGGAAAGTTGGAGGGGAAACCTATACGCAGTCGCCGCTCCTGCCCCGTGTAATCGATGGGCAAGGGGAAGTGAAAGCACGCCGCTTCGTCAGCCCGCATGGGTGCGGGCTGGAGCAATGCATCGGCAGCATCCTGACCTAGGGTGTTACGCAGTGCGGCGATTCCGCGCTGCAATGGTGTCTTAATAGGATCAGCCAAGGCGTCCAACTGGCTTTACGCTCGACTGAGAGGTTCCGCCACCGCTGGCCCCTCCGAAGAGCGAACCCATCGAAGCAGAGTTTCGAGTAGTGCCATCCGGTCGACCGGGCATCGTCCAATTCGCAGGGATTTCATTGTTCACTGCCGTGATGAACGCCGGCGCAATACCGAAGTTCTTTTTCACTGCCTCGGCAAAGGAGTCATTGGATTCAAAACTTTCCAAACCTAATGACACAGATGCACTGGCGTCCGCATGCCACTTGGCGAATGCCTGACGGTAGCCTTGCCCCTCGCCCGGTCGATTCCACTTCTCTGCAAAGTTTTCGCCGTTATCGGCAGGGTTGCAGACATAGCAGTCGCTACCTCTATGCGCGATGTGCTGCGGCATTCTGCGAACGATTTCCAAAATTGCATCGAGCGGTGCCAGAGGCTTCGACTGCGACTCCTTTACGACATCCAGGTATGCGTGCGTGGCTAGAGTGGTGATGACCGCAGATATTGGGCGAGTATCAGCGCTCCTTGTCTTGATGGCCCATTCATCGCGATGCCGCTTGAGCAGCTTAATGGTCGCACGCAGGGGATCTTGATCGATGTAATCCTGATAATGCGGCAAAGGATCTTGGGTCGCGGCATCAAGCATCCGCTGGCTTTTGGCAACCACTAAGCTTTCCAGAGAGATTTCCTGGGCGGAAGCGACCTGCAACCAATTCGAGTAAGGAATAGGGCTGCTCGCTTTCCATCCTGTGACTCGATCCGGAACCTCAAGCTTACCCTCGCCGTTTGCTTCGCCATTTCCGTTGATCGCCCGGGCAGGTGTGACATCGATGTGGAAACCTGGATTTTCGTCTGCATAAACGATTCGAATACCACGACGTAGTTGCTTAACTTCTTCCTGAACGCGGGAGCCTTCCCTAAAACGCTGCTCAATCGCCTCTAGAACTTCCTTCGCACCAGCGCCTTGAGCGTGAGGGAGCCAGATAATCGCGTCCGCATCAATGGTGTCCAGATCCGCAGGCGCGCCGGGAATTGGCTTAATGGTCGTTTTCAGCCGCATTGAGCCCTGAACGAAAATATGAGCCTCAGCGAGCAACGGATTGTCGGAAGCCGAGAGGATTTTTTCCAGTTGGGAGTAGCGGTCATTGATTTTTTCGTACTGCGCTTCCGACAGCGAGATCTCCCGCGCGGCGCGAAGCAGAAAATATTCCCAACTGCTGCGCTTGGTCTGTTCGTTGCTCAAAAGCATTACATAGCCTCCTGGGCCACGGGACCCAATTGCAGTGTTTGCGTAAACCGATCTTGGTTTTCTTTGTCCCGATCGAAGATCAGGTATGTATGTTGATGCTGTGTTGTGAGCAACGCGCCAAACTCGATGGCCAATGCCGCAGGAATGGCGGCGAAGACGTGGATGGGGTCAGGAGTCAGAGCCTCAAGCTGACTCAGTCGTATTTGAAGTGCGTCGCGAAAAGCATGAATCACCCGACGGTTCTGTACCATCGCGTAGCTTGGTTCTGGGATCGACAGCTCTGCAATACGTGCACCGGGTAGAGCGTCGGTCACGTCGCGTACTGGAACTTGCGCAGAAATGGAGAGCACCAACGCCAGTGGGCCATCGCCGTTGGGTGGAGGCGTAAACAGAAAACTAGGCGGCTCAGCAGACTGATCGGGCCAGCGCAAAAGATGCTCGCGATGAAAAGAGAAGATCAAGCGTTTGGAACGGTCGCCGATACTCTGGCCCAACATCATCAAGGCCGGAATGTCGGCCAAGCCGACTACTGCTAGCGCGGGCGAATCGCCATAAGTGCCGCCGCGACGCTTGAGTTGCTGCTCCAGCTCATACTGGACGCTGTCTTTGACGTTCTGCCAATAGGTAGTGTCCCTGCCACGTGGTCCGGGCGCAGCGAAGGCGATTTTGATGCCTTGATCGAAGGCGGTTAATCCCTCGGCGGACATCGCAGTCAACAGATCGCGAACGGGGATATCGTTGATCGTCTGAAAGTGCTGACTCTGGACGATGAGAGGAATGGCTCTGCCACCATCGGGGGTCGTTGCGGCGAGTCGGATGCGTTCAAGGTACGCTTGGTGCAAACCGCTCAGATCATTTTCAGGGTAGCCATCTGCGTCACGATCAATTTTGTCATGACAGCCTGGGCACAGGAGCATCAGGTTAGCAGTATCGTTAGTGTGCGCCTCAGCATCATGATCCGCGCGTCCCCGAGGCCCCTTGGGACTGGCGGGTAAGATATGCGCCACTTCGCCCCATTTCATTGGCTTGCCGGCACGATAGTCGAACGTTAGATCCGTACCGCACAGTTCACAATGACCAGCGGTCTGTGTCCATACGATCCGCTTCGTCTCATCATTCGTGTTAAAGCGCCCGCTCGCGGGCTTAGCGTCTTCTTTTTCTGCCATTTCGACCGACCCCCGAAAAACATCCATGATTGAAAACGATGATGGCAAGATAAGATCATATTAGGGTCATTCGTCCCGATTTCAAGAGAGATCTGAGGGTGACGAATGCTGAGTCGCCTTTTAGCAGGATGCTTTTTTGGCTCATCGAAAGGCGGTGGTGGCGGCGTTCGTTTTCTGGCAAGTGCTGGTGGGTAATGGCACTGACCACAGCGTATGTAGGACTGATGAAAACGAGCTGCGCAGCTCAAACGAGGCTGCAAGCGCAGCCCCTTTCGTATGCGTTTTTACGCGTCAGTGCTTGCCAGGCTCAACGGACAAGTGTCGACGACGCATGAGGTGATAGGCCGCCGGGATCACAAACAGCGATAGCAAGGGTGCCGTAACCATACCGCCAATCATCGGGGCGGCAATGCGGCTCATAACCTCGCTACCGGAACCGCCTCCCAAAAGTATAGGTAACAAACCAGCGATAACCACTGCCACGGTCATAGCCTTAGGTCGAACGCGCTGGACAGCGCCTTCACAAATCGCGGCCATCAACCCGCGTTCTGTGTTGTCACCGAGGTCTTGACGCTCGGTCCATGCATTTTTCAGGTAGAGCAGCATGATCACGCCAAATTCGGCAGAAACACCGGCCAAGGCGATAAAGCCGACCCCGGTGGCAACCGACAGGTTGAATCCCAACAGATAGAGAAACCATGCCCCGCCCGTGAGAGCGAATGGCAGCGTGGCCATAATCAGCAAAGCCTCATCAAGGCGTGCAAATGTCAGGTAGAGCAACACGAAGATGATCAACAGCGTGGCAGGCACCACCAGTTTGAGTCGTGCGTTGGCCCTTTCGAGAAACTCGAACTGACCTGAGTAGCTCAGGCTCATGCCGGGCTGCAACTTGACCTGCTCACTGACGACCCGGCGTAGATCGGCGACTACGGAGGCAATGTCCCGGCCACGCACATCGATGTACACCCAGCCTGAAGGCCGTGCGTTCTCACTCTTGAGCATTGGCGGCCCGTCGTTGACCTTGATCTTCGCCACGGTGCCAAGGGTGATCTGGCTGCCTAGCGGGGTGTAGATCGGCAACTGCTCCAAAGCGCCGAGCGAATCCCGCCACTCACGAGGGTAACGTACGTTAATTGGGAAACGAGCCAACCCTTCAATCGTCTCCCCGACGTTTTCACCGCCGATTGCGCCGGCCACGATTGATTGCACATCGGCAATATTTAACCCATAGCGTGCCGCAGCTTTGCGATCGATATCCACATCAATATAGCGGCCACCGGTCAGTCGTTCGGCTAACGCTGAACTGACACCTGAGACGTCCTTGGCAACACGCTCGATGGCTTGGGTGACGGCATCGATCTCCGTCAGGTTGGTACCGGCAACCTTCACGCCAATCGGGCTTTTTATGCCGGTGGCCAGCATGTCGATACGGTTACGAATAGGCGGTATCCAGATGTTGGTTAATCCTGGGACACGCACCACTTGTTCTAGCTCCTCAACGAGCTTTTCCTGGGTCATGCCTGGGCGCCACTGTTCGCGTGGTTTGAATTGAATGGTGGTCTCGAACATTTCCAACGGTGCCGGGTCAGTCGCGGTTTCAGCGCGGCCGGCTTTTCCGAAAACATGTTCGACCTCTGGAACTGTCTTTATCAGACGGTCAGTCTGCTGAAGCAGTTGCGCGGCCTTCTGCGCCGATAATCCAGGCAGAGCTGACGGCATATAGAGCAGGTCCCCTTCGTCCAACGGGGGAAGAAACTCACCACCCAGACGAGAGATCGGCCACAACGCGCTGACAAAGACTAGCAATGCAACCAGCAGAGTTACTTTAGGTCGACGTAATACGGCGTCCAGAGCGGGCTCGTAGATCCGGATCAACCAGCGATTTAGCGGATTCTGTTGCTCATTAGGAATTCGTCCGCGAATCCAATACCCCATCAACACCGGAACTAGAGTTACCGACAGTCCAGCCGCTGCGGCCATAGCGTAGGTTTTGGTGAACGCCAATGGACCGAATAGACGTCCTTCCTGAGCCTCCAGCGTGAACACCGGAATGAACGACAGGGTGATGATCAGCAGACAGAAGAACAATGCGGGTCCTACCTCGGCAGCCGCTTCAGTCATCACGTGCCAATGACGTTCACCTTTCAGTTCCTCCCCAGGATTAGCCACGTGCCAAGCCTCGACCTTCTTGTGGGCGTTTTCAATCATCACCACGGCAGCGTCGACCATGGCGCCGATGGCGATGGCAATCCCGCCAAGGGACATGATGTTGGCGTTGATACCCTGATAGCGCATTACGATGAAGGCGATCAGCACCCCAACCGGCAGGGAGATGATTGCCACCAGAGATGAACGCAGGTGCCAGAGAAAGATTCCGCAGACCAACGCGACGACGATGAACTCTTCGATCAGCTTGTGGCTGAGGTTTTCCACGGCACGATCAATCAACTTGCTGCGGTCGTAGGTGGTGACGATTTCTACCCCCGCCGGCAGACTGCTTTTCAGCTCGTCGAGTTTGGTCTTGACCGCCGCAATGGTTTCTCGAGCATTCTTACCGCTGCGCAGAATTACAACGCCGCCGACGGTCTCACCTTCGCCATCGAGTTCGGTGATGCCTCGACGCATCTCAGGCCCCATCTGAATCGTGGCAACATCGCCCAGAGTGACCGGCACACCACCCGTGCCCAGTTTGAGTGGGATAGCACGAAAGTCATTGAGGGTCTTCAAGTACCCGGAAGCCCGCACAATAAACTCGGTCTCCGCCATCTCCAGCACCGCCCCACCAGTTTCCTGATTGGCCTTGCCGATCGCCTCGGTCACTTCAGACTGCGTGATACCCAAGCTGGCCAGCTTCACCGGATCAA
Source organism: Pseudomonas azotoformans (assembly GCF_001579805.1). Taxonomy (NCBI): domain Bacteria; kingdom Pseudomonadati; phylum Pseudomonadota; class Gammaproteobacteria; order Pseudomonadales; family Pseudomonadaceae; genus Pseudomonas; species Pseudomonas azotoformans. Next base: position 6,855,364 of record NZ_CP014546.1, read on the forward strand.
GCTGCACCTGGTACTGCTTTACCATGCCACCCACCGTGGCCACTTCCGCAACGTTCGGTAGGGTCTTAAGCTCGAATTTAAGGAACCAGTCCTGCAAGGCACGTAACTGCGCCAAGTCATGCCCGCCGCTTCGGTCTACCAGGGCGTACTGGAAAATCCAGCCAACCCCAGTGGCATCAGGTCCTAAAGCGGGCTTGGCACTGGCCGGAAGCCGGCTTTGTATCTGGCTCAGATATTCCAATACGCGCGAGCGAGCCCAGTACAAGTCAGTTCCGTCTTCGAATAGTACGTAAACGAAACTGTCGCCAAAGAAGGAATAACCGCGCACAGTCTTGGCACCAGGCACAGAGAGCATGGTGGTTGCCAATGGATAGGTGACCTGGTTCTCTACGATCTGTGGGGCTTGGCCTGGATATGGTGTACGGATAATTACCTGAACATCCGACAGGTCTGGCAGTGCGTCAATGGGCGTACTTTGAACCGCCCAGATCCCCCATGCCGTGACAAACAGCGTCGCCAGCAACACAAGAAAGCGGTTAGCCACCGACCAGCGAATAAGGGCCGCGATCATGGCTGGGTCCCAGAGCGTTCCAGACGCTCAACGCGCAGACCATCTTCCGTCTGGCTGACAGCGATCCGAACCTTGTCGCCCGTTTTAAGATCCTTCATCAGAGCTGGAGCGGCGAGAGGGAAAGTCATCGTCATGCTGACATACCCAATGTTCTGAAGGGACCGTGGGCGAGCGTGACTTCTTTGTCGTTGATCTCAACGATCTGACCATCGGCCTCATGCAAAGCGCCTGCGGTTACAGTAGATGGCGAAACGTCCAGTGAGCTTGCGACAACGCCCCTTGAGACTGGCCTCCGAGTCGAGAAGGAACTGGCCAGAGTCACCACTTTTGCCCCTCTTCCAAGCCTTTCAATATCAGAGTTTTGCCATCGTTATCTTGGCCTAACTGCACCTCCACCGGGCGATATCGACCAGCGTCTTCAGAGAGCATGACCAACGTACGTCGACCGGTACGAATGACGGCCTCGCTCGGCACCCACAAAACACTTTGCTCCGTCGAACGATTGAGACTTACCTGCGCGGTCAAACCTGGCCTGAGTCGGCCATCCGGATTGGGTAACTCAACTCGAACGCGAAGTGTGCGACTGTCCGAACTGGTTTCCGGAAGAATCGCACTGACGACGCCCTTGAGCACAACTCCAGGGAGCGCGGACAAACGCGCTTCGGCTGCTTGCCCTACAACGATTGACCCAGCCTCCGACTCTGGTACCGCCACGGCCAGCCAGACACTGCTCAAACCATTAACACGCGCGAGCGTCTCGCCTGCGGCCACCGTCATACCTTCACGCACACTCAGCTCTTGAAGCACACCACCAATAGGGCTGGTCAGAGTCAGGTTCGGTTGAACTTTGCCACTGCGCTCAACTTGAGCAATTAACTTAGTTGGCATTCCGGTGAGCCTCAATCGCTGGCGGGCCGCTGTCAGCAAGTCAGCATCGCCACTACGCTTGAGGGCGAGAAATTCCTCTTGAGCAGCTGCCCAATCCGGCACCAAGATATTGCCAAGGCGGCATTTCACTTTCAGCACATCACCAGGTGCATGGGCGTACACGCGCTCGACAAAACCCGCCGTACGGGCCTGAATGACTGCAACGTCCCGTTCGTTGAAGGCCAGAACACCTACCACGTTCAGTGTCGAGGCAAATTACCCCTCGACTGACACTAGCCAGTCGCACACCAAGGTTTCTGAGTCAGGCTTGGATCAATTCGAATGCCGCCGCTTGTCCCCCTTGGTATCTGCGTATTGGGGGATCATCTGCATATCCATGAAGGGTGACTTACCCGGTTTATCGAATTTCTGTTGTGGGTACATGGGGTCATACCAATACAGAACCTTTCGATCAGGAGAGGCTTTGGCTTCCTGATCCGGCTCGACACCAGCTACTTCGCTCATTCGCGGTTGGGCTAACCAGTAACCTCCGGCAACACCCAAGGCAATCGAGATGCGACAACTAAAGTCCCTTTCCATACTTTGAAATTCATTGAGCGGGCTCCCCGTAAGAGAAATACAGGCGAGCGCTGGTGAGAGCACGTTGCTCTTCAACGTCAATCTGCTTGAGACGGGCTTCGATGAGTTCGCGTCGGGCGGCCACAACCGAGTTCAAATCACCTTTGCCGGAACGGTAGCTAGCCATGGTGAGTTCAACCTTTTCTTTAGCCAGCGGCAACAAGCTTTCCTGATTACGGTGACTGCACGATTGAGTCGCTCGTAGTCGGCCAACTCATCCTCCAGTTGCTGGGTATGCTCGCGCGACAGAGCTTCCGCTCAGCCTCAAGCTGGTTGAGTTCGGCGTGCTTTGCCGCAATTTTGGGGGTTTTGCCGAGAGTCAGGAAACAGCGGGAGATCCCATGAAAACTGGACGCTAACCATGTCACCGAATTTTTGCCTCGATGCTGATAGTCGAATTCCCAGCTCCAGTCAGATTGCTTTTCCGCCTCAGCTTCACGGATCTTGGCTTGTGCTTCACGGGTCATCGGCACATACGCCGCCAATTCAGGGTGATGTTGCAGCTTATGGGAGTATCCAGAGGTTTCAATGGGCCAATCAGGCAAGCTGCCCGCCGGTTTGTCATTGGCAGCTGGGCCAATCCAGCGCTTGAGGGCCGCCCGGGCCTGTGCACGTTGGCGAACTAAATCATCCTGCTGCTCCGCCAGTTGGGCAGCTTCCTGTTTAGGTGTCACCGCATCGGCGGGTTGGGCGCGGCCACCCGCAATCTGAGATCTGACGGTATCGGTCAGAAGACGGTTTTCTTTGTAGAAGTCCTGGAACATCGCATCTTTACGCTCAACCGAGTAGCTACTGATCCAGGCCAATGCCGTGGACTGTCGGACGTTCAGACGCGCCACTCGACGCTCAGCGGACGCTCGATCAACAGCCGCATCCGCGACCTCGATACGTGCTTTGCGCTTATCGCTGTTGGGCATCTCCTGTCTGACCCCGACCATTTGCATGGTCATGAAGTCCTGGTCGATGCTCCATCTGTCGGCACCACCAATGGGGTAGTTCTGCACGCCCAGCAGTAGCTTGGGATCGGGTAGTTCGCCAGCGGGAATGGCCGCACTGGTGGCTGCTTGAATTTTGGCGTCTTGTGCGGTCAACGACGGTGCATTGTTTTCGGCCAGCCGCAGCGCTTCATCGAGTGTCAATGCACCAGCAAGGCTCGGCAATGCCAGTACGCTTGCCGCCAGGGCCGGCCACGAGGGACCAACCTGTGCAAAAGCAGTTGGAGTTCATGTTCACGATTCCTGTGATGATCCACCGCGCGCTTCATAAGACATGCGCGCAGATATGCCATCCCGCTAACGCGGAATGAGGCTCAGTGTGGTACAGGAATCAAGTACGGGGGCGGTCGCCATAACCCAGAAGGGGTTTGTACGAGTGGGAAATGGCTGGAGAAGGGCGGAACGATTGGACTGGACAAGGTAATAGGAGGCTTGATGATCGAGACTTGCAGCATGCCGCCCGTTTTGCATTCCTGGCCCGACTTACAAGGTTTGCCATGCTCAGCGTACTTTTCATGTCGTGGCAGCAGTCTTGACCCATACCATCCATCATCGCTATACCCATGGTTTTCATCGGGCATGGTTCAGTCGATGCTTGAACACCCGCCATCCCGCTAAGGGGAAGCGCCAAGCTAATTAGGAAAATCAGGCAAAACCGCACATAGCGTTTCATGGGCTAAAGTGTAGACGGTGCAAATGGCCCTTACAATTCACCCTTAAGACTCCTGTATTGGCTGTTACCAACGTCTATGCTGCGCTCATTTCCATGACAGGGCTTAAAGTACCTAACCATGCGACAAGACAGATAATGATGACCGCCATTGAAAACTCAAGTTTCATGCTACGGCGCAAGGCATTCACCGCGACAGCGTATTCGCCATTGCGAACTGATCGCTCCAATAAGGGGCTTAGATGAAAACGGTTAAGCGTGCTAATACGATCATCCCTGCAACAGCAGGATTTTCAAAAATAGTAACTGGCCATAAGTGCTGAGCATCACCTCATCGAGGCTCGGTCCTAAATAGGTAATTCACCACGCCCGTTATACTGATGATTACTACAATCACCGCGCCGGCCGATTCAAACCCTGTCAGTACCCGAGCAAGAACTCGTACTTCCTGATCACCTTTCAGCGATTTTAAACGCAGCAGCAGTGCAAATGCTGCCAACGCACCCAACCAAC